>NZ_JBNZCE010000028.1:0-100314 GCF_050589265.1 Actinoplanes sp. G11-F43 | reverse complement strand
CACGAACGGGGACCGGGGCCGAGTCGGGGCTGGAGGTCGGCTACGTGATGACGGTTGTGCCGTCCGCTCGGGGGTCGCTTGCTGCGGACAACGCGCCGTTGCGTAAGCGGGACACCTGGATGTGGCCGGCGTCGTCGTGCGGGCCCGCTGTGGTGTCCACCGCCAGATCCAGCGACTCGGCGGTGGTGGTCAGGGTGGGGGCTGAGGGGATTCCGGGTTCCATCACCAGGGTGGGGACCGGGCGGTCGATCTCCCGGGCCCCGATGATCCAGCGCGGGCGGGCCAGCAGGGCGGGCAGGTCGGGGGAGGTCAGGGCTTCGGGAGCGACCTGCGCGAGGATCCACGGCTGGGAGCGGCCGCCCTGGCAGCCGAGCGCCACCACCGTGTCCCCGGCGACGGCGACTGTGGGGCAGAGGGTGTGGGGTGGGCGTACCCCGGGGGCGATCCGTCCGGGATGTGACGGGTCCAGGCTGAAGGATGAGCCCCGGTTGTGCAGGACGATGCCGGTGTCCGGTTCGAGCATGCCGGAGCCGAAGCTCTGGAAGACGCTCTGGATCAGGGTCACCGCTGTTCCGGAGGAGTCCACTGCGGTCACCGCCACCGTGTCGCCGGCCGGTTTGACCGGGTCGGACGGGGCGGTGGTCACCGGTGAGGAGCGCAGCAGCAGGCCGTCCAGGTCGATCGGGCCGTTGCGGGGGTCGCCGAGCAGGGCGTCCCGGGCCAGTTGGGCGTGGCGCGCGTCGGTCAGCAGGTCGGCGGAACCGGCGATCGCCAGGAAGGTGGCTCCGTGGACCGGGGGCGGGGCGGCGTACCAGCAAGTGTCGTCGATGACCGTCACCAACGGTGACGTGATCTCGGCCTGGTGGGACGCGAAGTCGGCCACCGACAGGGGACTGCCCAGCTTGGTGAGGCCCGCCACCAGGCGATGGGCGAGGTGACCGCGGTAGAAGGAACGCCAGTTGCGGCCGATCTCGTCCAGGGTGGCGGCCAGGGCCGGCTGACGGAGGGTGGTCACCGGGTTTCCGGCGCCGTCCAGGAGTAGCGCGGTCAGGCCGGGGTCGGTGCGGATGCCGTCGAGCCGGCCGAGGATGGCCCGGTGCAGGCCGGCGCTGACCGGTACGCCGTCCGCGGCCAGCGCCCGCGCGGGGGCCAGCAGGTCGGCGAGCGGCAGGGTGGCGCCGAGACCGTGCAGGGCGGCCCATCCGGCGACCACCCCGGGGACGGTCACGGTCTGCGGGCCGCCGAACGGCATGCGCGGGCCGGCGGCTCGCAGCGCGTCCACGTCGACGGCCGTGGCGGCGGCGCCGATGGAGAGCACGGCTTGCGGTTCGCCGCCGGCCGGGCGCACGACGGCGACCAGGTCACCCCCGGCAGAGCATTGATGGGGGTACGCCACGGTCAGCGCCGCCGCGGCTGCCAGCGCCGCGTCGAGAGCGTTGCCGCCGTGCGCTATCACGGCCTGAGCGGCCTCGATCGCGGCGGGATGCGGTGCGGCGACGGCGACCCGCGAGGCGCCGGGAGAAGAGGCGGGGGACGACATCAGGCGTCCCGCTTGATCAGGACGGTGCGGGCGAACGAACCGTCCGCGTCGACCAGCTTGGCGGGCAGGCAGACCAGCTCGTATTCGCCGGGCGGGACCGCGTCCAGGTCGGCGTTCTCCAGGATGATCAGCCCGGCGCCGAGCAGCACGTGGTGGGCGTCCCAGGTCTCGGTACGGGTGAAGCTCTCGATCGTCAGATAGTCGATCCCGATCAGCTGCACACCCTGGTCGATGATCCACTTCGCGGCCTCGGGGGACAGGCCGACCCACGACGGGGCACGGTCCACCTCTTTCAGCGGCCCGGCCGAGTTGGAGGTCTTGAGCAGCACCCGGGTGTGCCCGGCGACCCCGGCGGCCACCAGGTCGTCGACGCTGATGTCGCCGGTGACCCCGGTCAGGTCGGCGACGATGGCCGGGCCGATCAGCGAGTGCAGGTCGAGCTTGTCGACGGGGGTGGCGCCGTCGACGAAGTGGGCGGGGGCGTCCACGTGGGTGCCGGTGTGGGTGCCGAGCCGCCAGCGGGTCACGTTGGACGGGTCTCCGGCGGCCAGGGACTCGACGATCTCCACTTCGGGTTTGCGGCCCCAGTGCAGCATCTTCGGGTGGATCGGGAGGGTGATGTCGAAGATCTCCACGAGGATTCCTTTCAGCAGGGGCGGTGGGCGGAGGACGGCCACGGCTCGCGGACGGCGGCGGCGACGGCCTCGGCGGTGGTGCGGACGCAGCGTTCGAATTCGGACCTGCCGTGGCCGGCGTCGGCTTCGGCGACGTCACGCCCCCACACGCCGGTCTCGCTGACCTGGTCCATCCGGTAGTCCCAGAACGAGTCGACGTCGAGGTGCGAGGTGGCCTTCTCCATCCGTACCAGGTCGGGCCGCAGGTGCAGCATGACCGAGGTCTCGAAGAAGTTGGCGTGCATCAGCCCGCGGCCGAACTGGACCCGGCCGTTGACCTCCGGCCCGGGGTACATGGTGACGTAGCCGAGGGCGCGGATCCGGGAGTCCTTGTGCCGCACGCGCAGCTTCTCGGCGGACACGTCGAGCGAGCCGTTGTTCCAGATGTGCCCGTTGAGCAGGATGAACTGGCGGACTCCGCTGGCGTGCAGCGAGTCGATCACGTCTTCGACCACGGCGATCAGGGTTTCCGGGCGCAGTGCGATGGTGCCGGCGAAGTCGCCGTGCGAGCCGGATACCCCGTAGCTGAGCGGCGGGATGGTCGGGACGCCGGTGACCCGGGAGACCTCTTCGGCGACGGCCTGGCAGATCACCGTGTCGACGTTGAGCGGCAGGTGCGGGCCGTGCTGTTCGATCGCGCCGACCGGGATGATCACCGCGTCGGTGGTCTCGGTGACGGCGCCCGCGTCCGGCCAGGTCATCTCTTCCCAGCGGTTCGGCTTGCTCATGTCTTCTCCTTCGGTGGTCGTCACCAGAGCCGCCGGGACTTCGAAGGCAGCAGGTCCAGCGCGCGTACGGCGATGACCTCATCGGTGTCGGGCGCGGTCAGCCAGACGGTGGCGTCCGGGCTGTAGTCGCTGATCAGTTCGCGGCAGACGCCGCAGGGTGCGATGACCCGTAAGGTGTCGGCCGGTTTGATCTGCACCGACACGACGGTGGTCACCGACGACAGGGGGACACCGGCGGCGCGGGCGGTGCCGAGAGCGACCCCTTCGGCGCAGATCGAACTACGACGGCAGGACCCTTCGACGTGTACGCCGGTGAAGACGCTCCCGTCAGTGGTCCGCAGTGCGGTGGCGACCTCGTGCCGTCCGTGCACCCACACCCGGCCCAGGATCTCCTCCGCCCGTCGCAGCAGTTCGAGATCCATCGAAGGGGGCGCCGATACCGGGGTGATCACAGGCCCAGAATCCTGGCCATGTTCCCGCCCTCGACCAGAGCACGGTCCGCGTCATCCGGAATCGCCTTGGCGATCTTCATCCGCTCCAGGTCGAAGTCGGAGCCCGGCCATTCGCTGCCGAGCAGGATCTGGGCGGCCCCGATCCGCGCGTACGCCCGCCGGACGTCGGCGATCAGGGTCGCCGACGTCTCCAGGTAGATGTGCGGGTTGCGCTCGGCCACGATGATCGCCTCGGGCACGTTCCAGACGGCTCCCATGTGCGCGATGATCGTCGGCACGGTCGGGTGTCCCTTGGCGATCTCCTCGATGGCCAGCGGCGCGCAGAACGCGTCGTCGAGCGCGTTGATCAGGACCGGCATGCCGAGTTCGGCGCACTTCTCGAACACCGGGTCGAGCAGCCCGTGGTCGGCGACGTGGTAGCCGTGCATGGACGGGTGCAGTTTCAGGCCGGAGATGCCCAGGTCCTTCATCCGGGCGATCTCGTCGAGCGCGTCGTCGGCCTGCGGCATCACCTGGCCGAACCCGATGAACCGGTCCGGGTGCTTCTCGACCAGCCCGGCGATGAAGTCGTTCTCGATGCGCTGGGCGAGCGAGCAGACCATCGCCATGTCGACGCCGGCCGCGTCCATCCGGTCCAGGATGCGGTTGGGGTCGAACGGGGTGTACGGCGGCGGCGCCTGCCCCGGCCGGGCCCCGGTGAGGTAGTCGGAGCGGCCCCGGACGTCCTGGGTGGTGTTGTACGCGTCGATGATCATGCGGCACTGCCTTTCACAGGGATCAACGGCAGGTGGCAGCGGACCTGACGGCCCGGCTGGACCTCCCGGAGGGCGGGAGCCTCGGTGCGGCACACGTCGGTCGCGTACCGGCACCGGGTGTGGAACGTGCATCCGGCCGGAGGATCGGCCGGGTCGGGCAGTTCCCCGGTGAGTTCGATGCGTTCCCGGTGCGGCACCTTCGACAGGGCCGGAACGCTGGAGAGCAGGGCTTCGCCGTACGGGTGGGCGGGGCCGGCGAAGAAGTCGTCCCGGGACGCGATCTCGATGATCTGCCCCAGATACATCACGGCGATCCGGTCGGCGATGTGCCGTACCACGCCCAGGTCGTGCGAGATGAACAGCATGGTCAGCCCGCGGTCCCGGATCAGGTCGGACAGCAGGTTGATCACCTGGGCCTGGATGGACACGTCGAGGGCGGAGACCGGCTCGTCGGCGACCACGAACTTCGGGGACGGCGCGAGCGCGCGGGCGATGCCGATGCGCTGGCGCTGCCCGCCGGAGAACTCGTGCGGTTTGCGGGCGCCCGCCTCGCGGCCGAGCCCGACCTGGTCGAGCAGGTCGTCGACGATCCTCCGGGCCTGGTCGCGCGGGGTGTCCCGGGCGCGCAGCAGCGGCTCGGCCACGATGTCGGCGATCGTCCGGCGCGGGTTGAGCGAGCCGAACGGGTCCTGGAACACCATCTGGAGGTCGGCGCGGGTCTTGCGGAAGACGGTGCCGCGCAGTCTGGTGATGTCCGCGCCGAGGTAGCGGATCGCCCCGCTGGTCGGTTCGGTGACCCGGACCATGGCCCGGCCGAGTGTCGACTTGCCGCAGCCGGACTCGCCGACCAGGCCGAGCGTCTCCCCCTCGTAGATGGTCAGGTCGACGTCGCGGACCGCGCGCACCCGGCGCCCGGCCGAGCCGGCGAACTCCACCCGCAGCGCTTCGATCTCCATCAACGGTGTCGGTTTCACGGCGCCACCTCCTCCAGGGCGCCCCGCGCACGGGCCCGCCCCGCTTCGTCGAGCACACAGGCGTCCAGGTGCGCGGGTCCGCCGTACCGCCGCTCCAGCGCCGGAGTGGCCACACAGTCGGAGTGGGCGAAAGCGCAGCGGGGGGCGAAGGCACAGCCGTCGGGGCGGTGGACGCCGCTGAGCGGGCTGCCGGGAATGGCCGGCAGCCGGGACACGGCCGGGCCGTCGACGCGGGGGACCGAGGAGAGCAGACCCATGGTGTACGGGTGCTGCGGGTCGAACAGCACCTCGTCGCGGGTGCCCTGTTCGATGATGCGGCCCGCGTACATCACCGCGACCCGGTCGGCGACCTCGGCGACCACACCCAGGTCGTGGGTGATCAGCACGATGGTGGTGCCGTGCACGGTCTGCAGCTTCTTCAGCAGCCTCAGCACCTGCGCCTGGATGGTGACGTCGAGCGCGGTGGTCGGTTCGTCGGCGATCAGCACCGACGGGTCGTTGGCCAGCCCGATGGCGATCATCACGCGCTGCCGCATGCCGCCGGAGAGCTGGTGCGGGTAGGCGCGGGCGGCCTGTCCCGGGTTGGCGATGCCGACTTCGCCGAGCAGTTCCACGGCACGTTTCGACGCGTCCCCACGGCTGATCCTGCGGTGCGTGCGGAGCATCTCGGCGACCTGGTCACCGACGCGCTGGGTGGGGTTCAGGGCGGCCAGGGCGTCCTGGAAGACCACGGCGATGTCCTTACCGCGTACCTCCCGCAATTCCTTCTCTCCGGCCTGGACCAGGTCCCGGCCGCTGAACAGGACCTGCCCGCCGATGTGGGTGCGCGGCCCGCGGTTGAGCCCGACCAGGCTCATCGACAGCGCCGACTTGCCGGAGCCGGACTCGCCGACCAGGGCCAGGATCTCGCCCCTGCCGAGGGTCAGGTCGATGCCGGCGACGGCCGGCAGCCGCCCGCCGGGCACGTCGAACCCGACGGTCAGGCCGCGGATCTCCAGGAGCGGCCCGCTCACAGCGCGTCCAGGGCCCGGTCGATCACGGCCAGCACGTCGGCGGGCCGGACCCGCGGGGTGAAGTGGCTGCCGGGCACCTCGCTGGTGATCGCGCCGGCCCGGGCGGCCATGTCCCGCTGGATGCCCGGGGGCAGGGTCTTGTCCTCGGCCGCGACGAGATACCAGGATTTCCTGGTACGCCACGCCGGTACGCCGGTCGCCTCGGCGAAGATCCGGTTGTCGCTCTGCCGGGACTCGCTGTCCCAGATGTGCCGCTGGTCGACGGGCACGTCCCAGCCGATCTCGGTCCAGTACTCCTCGGTGTGCTCGGACCTCCACTCGCCGTTGGGGCCGCGCCGCATGTATTTGGACACCTCGGCCGGGGGATACCGTTCGACGATGCCGTTGACGGTCTCGCCCTCGTCCGGGGCGAACGCCGCCACGTAGACCAGGCCCTTGACCAGGTCGGACCGGCCCACGTTGGTGATCACCGCGCCGCCGTACGAGTGCCCGACCAGCAGCACCGGCCCGCCGATCGACTCCACCACGCCGAGGGTGTGCGCCACGTCGTCGGTGAGCGAGGACATCGGGTTGGTGACCAGGGTGTGCGGCCGGTCGCCGAGCAGCGGGACCAGTTCGGACCAGGTGGTCGGGGTTCCGCCGGCGCCGTGGACGAGGACGATGTGCATGTCAGGCCTTCCTCAGGCGTGGGTCGAGGGCCAGGTACAGCAGGTCGACCGCGACGTTGACCAGGGTGAACAGCAGGGCGATGGCGAGGGCCGCGCCCTGCACGATCGGGTAGTCGCGCTGGAGGATCCCGTTGATCAGCAGGTTGCCGACGCCGGGATAGCTGAACACCGTCTCGGTGATCACCGACCCGCCGAGCAGCGAGCCGAATTGCAGGCCCAGCACGGTGACGATCGGCAGCGACGAGTTGCGCAGCACGTGCCGGCGCAGGATGGCCCCGCCGGACAGGCCCTTCATCCGGGCGGTGCGCACGAAGTCGTCGCCGAGCACCTCCAGCACCGAGGCCCGGACGATCCGGGTGATGAACCCGGCCATCGACAGCGCCAGGGTGGTGGCCGGCAGCAGCAGGTGGGTCAGCCAGGGCATGATCAGCTCGGGCCGGTTCTGGAAGATCGCGTCGAGCAGGATGAAGTTGGTGAACGGCTGATAGTCCAGATGGTTCGGCAGCCGCCCGATCACCGGCAGCCAGCGCAGCCACACCCCGAAGACCACGATGGACAGGACGCCGAGGGCGAACCAGGGCAGCGAGAAGCTGACCGTGCCGACGGCCCGGGTGGTGGTGTCGATCCAGGTGTCCTTGCGAAGCGCCGCCACGATGCCGGTGAGCACCCCGAGCAGGATCGCGATCAGCATGGCCGCGACGGTCAGCTCGATGGTGGCCGGCAGCGAGTCGGCGAGCAGCCCGGTGATCGAGTTGCCGCCGTAGAACGAGCTGCCCAGGTCCAGGGTGAGCAGGTCACCGAGAAAGCTGAAGTACTGCTCGCGCAGCGACTTGTCCAGGCCGAGCGCCTCGTTGATCTTCGCGGCGTTCTCGGTGATCTCGGCGGCCGAGGTGTTCCCGGAGGCGCCACCGGCGGCCAGGGTGGTGGCCGGTGAGCCGGGCAGCATCCGCATCGCGATGAAGACCATGGTGCTCAGACCGAGGAGCACCAGGGGTACGGCGGACAGGCGCTTGACGATGAGCCACGGTGTGCCCCTCATCGGGTGGCCCGCGGGTCGAGCGCGTCACGCAGGTCGTCGCCGACGAAGTTGCAGGCCACCACGAACAGCAGGGTGGCGGCGGCGGGCAGCACCACGAGGCGTGGCGCGGTGTAGAGGAACTCCTGTCCGGCCTGCACCATGTATCCCCAGTCCGGTGTCGGGGGCTGGATGCCCAGCCCGAGGTAGGAGAGGCCGGCGGCGAACCCGGCGGCGACCGACAGGGTCATCACCACCTGGGCCAGCATCGGGCCGGCGATGTTGGGCAGCATCTCCTGCACCAGGATCCGCGGCCCGCGGGTGCCGCCCAGCTTGGCGGCCAGCACGTAGTCCCGGCGGGCCTCCCGGGCGGCCAGGGCCCGGGCCAGGCGGGCCAGGCCGGGGGCCAGCGCCACCCCGATGCCGGCGACCAGGCTGCCGACGCCGGGCGACCACGCCGTGACGATCAGGATGATCAGCAGCATCGACGGGAAGGCCAGGGCCAGGTCCATCAGCCGCATGATCAGCCACTCGACCCAGCCGCCGACGTACCCGGCGATCAGTCCGGCCCCGATGCCGAACACCGCGGCCAGGGCGGTGGACAGGAACGAGACCAGCAGCAGCGGCCGGGCGCCGTGCACCAGCCGGGCCAGCTCGTCGCGGCCCAGGTCGTCGGTGCCGAGCAGGTGCCCGGGGACGCCCATCGGGAACAGCGTGTCGTTGGTGTTGCGGACCGGATCGCCCGGCACCAGCCACGGCCCGACGATCGCGGTGAGCACGAAGACCGCCACCACGATCCACGACCCTGCCGCGAGGGGGCCGCGGCCCAGCCTCCGCCCCGCGAACGCGGAGCGGAGACCGGACGTGGCGGTTGCTTCAGACACTCGCGTTTTCCATGTAGGTGCGGTGCGAGCCGAGCGCCTTCCAGTTCATGTTCTTCACGTTCGCGCCGCTGACCACCGGGTTCGCGGCGTTCACCAGCATCGAGAGGGTCATGTACTTCTCCGCCCACTCGCGCTGGATCTCCGAGTAGCGGGCCTTGCGGGCCGCCGTGTCGGTGATGTTCTTGGCTTCGAACAGCTTGTCGTTGTACGCCTCCGACCCCTCCAGGGTGTTGAAGCCGGAGACGAAGTCGCCGTACACGCCGGACGGCCGGGCCAGCGAGCCGATCATGTCGTCGGCGTCCGGGTAGTAGCCGTTGCGCTCCCAGATCATCAGGTCGTGGAACTTGTCGTCCGGGGCGAGCAGCCGGTTGAAGTAGGCGGCCGGGTCCACCGAGTCGGTCTCCACCTTGAGGCCGATGTCGGTGAGGTTCTGCGCGATGATCTGCGCCGCCTTCGGGTGCCAGGAGTCGCTGGCGGCCATCATCCGGACCGTGCGGCCGGTGGCGCCGGCCGCCTGGATCAGCCGCTTGGCCTCCTCGACGTCGGTCTTGGACAGGTCGGCGAGAGAGGGGTCGTGCGCGTCCTGGCCCGGCGGGATGGTGTAGCCGTCGGGCAGCACCGCCGCGCCGAAGAACGCCTGGGCGATCAGGGCCTGACGGTCGATCGCCAGGTTGATGGCCTTGCGCACCTCCAGCTCCGGGATGCGCCGCACGTCCATCATCACGAACGCGTCGAAGCTCTTCGGGGTGTCGTACACAGTCACCGATTCGTCGCTCTGCAGCTGGCCCAGCGAGGAGTACGGGGTGAACTGTGTGGCCGACACGTCCCCGGACAGCAGCGAGCTGACGATCGTGGACGGGTCGGTGACCTGCTGCAGGACCAGCCGGTCGATCGGCGGCTTGCCGAGCCGGAAGCCGTCGAACGCGGTGAGCGTGACGTTCTGCCCGGAGGTGGCCGAGGCGAACTTGAACGGCCCGGTGCCGACCAGGTTCTTGCCGATGTCCTTGCCGTGTTTCTCCAGCGCCGCCTTGGAGATGATCCGGGCGCCGATGTCGGAGAGCCGGCCGAGCAGGGTACGGTCCGGCTTGAGCAGGGTCATCACGAAGGTGTTCGGGTCCGGGGCGGTCATCTCCTTGAGGTTCTGGCCGACCGAGCGCAGTGGCCGTGACGAACCCTCCGGCAGGGTGGCGTTCTTGTCGTTGAACTGCCGGTCGTAGCTGGCGATCACGTCGGCCGAGGTGAACGTGGTGCCGTCGTGGAAGGTGACGCCCTGGCGCAGCTTGAAGGTGTAGACCAGGCCGTCCTCCGAGACGGTCCAGCTCTCGGCCAGGTCGGGGGAGGGTTCGACACTGTCGTACGAGATGAAGGTCAGGCCGCGGCAGATGCAGTCGACGACCATCCAGTCGCCGAGGGTGGTGTAGAAGGCGGGGTCGTTGACGGCGCTGGTGCCGTCGATGGCGAGGGTGAGGGTGCCGCCGCTCTTGGCGGTTCCGCCGGTGGAACCCTCCTCGGCGGCGATACCGCACGCGGCGAGCAGGCCGGTGAGGCCGGCGCCCATGCCGAGTATCGAGGCGCCGCGCAGAAGTTGACGACGGGAGACTGCCTGGTTGCCGATTTCCATGTGGCACTCCGGGGGGTGTATTAAAGTCTGCCGATTTGGGATGTCATCGAGGGAAGATTGGATCCAATTGTTGGGTCCGCTTGTCGCGGGCGCGTATCCCGAATATGAACGTGATGTTTACGAGCAGCAGTCGTCGCCGCGGGCCGCGGCCGGGTCCGGGATGTCCATGGCCGGATTGCGGTCGAAGAAGCCGTCCGGCTCCAGGACCAGGTGGATCGCCTCCACCGGCATCACCGGCCACTGCTCCGGGCGCGGCAGGTGATGCACCCCGAGGACCGGCCAGACCACCAGCGGCACCCCGTCGATCGAGCGCTGCTGCTCCTGCCAGACGTGCACCCCGTCGTCACCCGGCTCGGCATGGTTCGGGTACTGGCCACCGATGAACTGCTCACCGGAGTCGTACGGGGTGGCCCACACGTGCTGGTGGATGAACGGCGCACGGCGGGCCATCACCGACTCGGGGAGGCCGAAACTGCGCGTGGTGTTCGGGATGGCCAGGCGGTACGCGGTCGGCTCGCCGTACCGGTTCGTCTTGTCGGCGCTCTCGATCCGCCAGTGCCGGGCGATGCTCGGGTCGTTGCGCTGCGCGCCCTCCACGGTCATCGGCTCCCGGACGTACCGGACCGCGTTGCCGTACGGGTTGAGCGCCGGATCCGGCTCGGTCTCGGCGTGCTCCTCGACCAGCCGGTTGTTCACCCCGTCGATCGCGGTGTCCAGGCGGATGCCGAAGTAGTGCTGGTGGATCGGGGTCTGCACGTTCTTGGCGACGATCCGGCCGTACGGCGCCTCGTCGCCCTCGTTGATCCCCGAAGCCGACAGGATCCCGGTCAGCTTCACCTCCAGCTCGATCCGGCCGTCCTGATAGAGCGACCAGTAGAAGCCGTAGTCGTAGTTCGCCACCGTCTGGAAGTTCGAGATGATCAGCCGGCGGCTGCGGCGCACCTCGGACACCCCGCGGCGCAGGTCGTTGTGCTTCCAGAGGATGCTGTCGTCCTCCTCGTGCATGCAGATGGCGTTGTCGATGTTGACCGGTTCGCCGTAGCCGCCGAGGTGGATGCCGTTGAAGTAGTGGATGACGCCGAGACAGTCACAGCCCAGGGCCAGGCTGTTGGTCAGCGGGCCGGCGCCGTACTCGCCCCAGTCGAAGAAGTTCTTCCGGTACTGGGTGGAGTTGGAGTCGAGGTAGGGCACGTACATCTCGTTGCACGCCGCCCGCTTGAGCACCGACCGGCCGAGGAACTCCAGGTCGTAGAGGACCAGGCCCTCCCGGTGGGTGAAGCCGACCCGGAACGTCCAGCCCTGCCAGTCCACCTTCCAGCCGTCCACCGAGAAGCTCGGCCCCTCCGGCTGCTGCACGTCGAGCGTCTTGAGACCCGGGCGGTCCGGGCCGAAACCGCCGGTGGTCAGCGGGCCGGCCTCCTCGGACACCGGGATCACCCCGTGGTCCTCGACCTCCAGGACCTCCATGGTGTTCATGTCGATGATCGGGACGACGCCCTGCACCGGGCGGGCGTAGCCGTTGTCCTCGACCTCGGTGCGGTGCCAGACGGTGCCCCAGGTGACCCGGCGGCCGGCGTACTCGCCCTCGAACCCGCCCATCGACTCGGCGTCGATCATCACGAGCGAGACGTCGTGGATGCCGCGGCGGGCCATCACCTCACGGAACAGCTCGCTGTCCCGGCAGGCCTGGGCGGCGGCGCGGGCCTCGTCGGAGGTGATGCCGGGGCGGCGCGGGTCGACCGGGCGCCAGTCGGCGGCCTCGGCCTTGTCCCCGGTGACCAGGACGTCGATCTCCCACGCGGAGGTGCCACCGGTCGCGATGGCGACCAGAGTGAGCAGCACGCCGGTGGCCTGGCCGACGACGACCCGGCGGGCGTGCTCCTCGTCGAGGGTGGCGCCCCAGAACCGGGGCCGTTCACCGAGCCGGCCGTCCGTGCGAGCCGCGTCGACCGCCAGGTTGATCTCGATGGTGGTGGGCGGGTCCAGCGGGTGTGAGCGCAGGACCGGTGAGGCCGTGGTGTGGCACACGCTCATCGGTGGCTCCTTTCGTGGTATGACCATAGGTGATTTCGGGATACGAAGATAGAGTGATTGGATCCAGAATGCGGACCGTTGCGGTTGCTAGAGTGACGGCCGCTTCCCCCCGACTCCGCTTCAGACGAGGCCACCATGGACCCCGCACTTACCAGCGCATCGAGCGCGCTGGTCGACGAGACCGCCGCCGCCATCCGCGCCCGGATCATGTCCGGTGAGATCCCGATCGGTGCCCAGCTCCGGCAGGCCGAGTTGGCCAAGACGCTCGGCGTCAGCCGCACCCCGGTCCGTGAGGCGCTGCGCCAGCTGCAGACCGGCGGCCTGATCGAGGTGGTACCCAACCGCGGCGCGGTGGTCCGGGTGCCGGCGCCGTGGGAGGTGCGCGAGGCGTACGAGGTGCGCGCCGAGCTGGAGGGCCTGTCCTGCGCCCGCGCGGTCCGCCGGATCACCCGGGACGGGCTGGCCGAACTGCGCGCCACCAACGAGCTGCTGCGCCCCGGCGACACCCCGCCGGACGCCGCCTCGCACGCCGCCAACGACCGCTTCCACACGCTGATCCACGACATCGCCGGCAACGAGCGCCTGGCCCGGGTGATCAAGGAGATCAACGAGGCGTTCCCGCGCAACGTGTCCGCGCTGGTGCTGCAGGAGCACCCCCGGCACCGCGACGACAACTTCGCCGAGCACGAGCGGATCCTGGCGGCGCTGGCCGCCGAGGACGTGGAGACCGCCCGCCGCGAGATGCAGGCCCACGTGATCGAGGCCGGCGAACAACTGGCCCGCTGGTACGAACGCCGTTCCGCAACGGTCTTCCGCGGCTGACCCCACCCCGCGTGCCACATTGCGGCGCGCTCCGCCCCAAAAGTAACCACGAGGTTCGGCCCGGCGCCGGTGTGCCGCGTTGTGGTGCGTTCCGCGCCGGAAGTTGGCACGCGGTCTGGCCCGGCGCCCGTGTGCCGCGTTGTGGTGCGTTCCGCGCCGGAAGTTGGCACGCGGTTCGGCCCGGCGCCGGTGTGCCGCGTTGTGGTGCGTTCCGCGCCGGAAGTTGGCACGCGGTTTGGGCTGGGGCTTGTGTGTCGCGTTGTGGTGCGATTCGTGCCGGAAGTCGTCACGCGGGGTGGCCCAGCGCGCCGGGGGACAGGAAGTCCAGGTCGGGACGCTGCTTGCCGAGGGCCAGGTCGGCGAGGGCGGCGCCGATCGCCGGGCCGAACTTGAAGCCGTGCCCGGAGCAGGCCGCCGCCACCAGCACCTGCGGCGTGTCGGGCAGGGCTCCGACCGCGAACCGGTTCCGCGGCGCCATGGTGTACCGGCACGCCACCGAGTCGACCACGTCCCCGTCCGCCGCGGGCAGGAATCGGCGGGCCAGGGCCAGCAGATCACCCGCCTCGGCCGCGGTCACCGGCGTCTGCGGGCCGAGCCCGTCGGCCGGCCCGTGATCGAGGCCGATCTTCACCGGGCTGCCGTCGAACGCGGGCAGCCCGTACAGCAGGCCGACCCCGGGCGCCTCGACCGAGAACGGCCCGAGAGCCGGCGGTGCGAGCTTCGCCGGATCGGAGGCCCCGATGAAGATGTTGACGATCCGGACGACCTTCAAAAGATCAGCGAGCGCCGGTACGAGGGAGCCGGTCCACGGCCCGGCCGCGATGATCAGGCGATCGGCCCGCAGCACACCCTCGGAGGTCCGGACCGTGACTCCGTCACCGTCGGGGTCCCAGCTCCGCACGGTGACGCCGGCCCGCCGGTCCACCCCGTGCGCCAGGCCGAGTTCCCGCAGCGAGCCCATCGCGGCGGCGGCGTCCAGCACCCCGGCGGCCGGGTCGAAGACGGCGGTGAACTCGGGTCCCAGTGACAGCCCGGCGAACCGGGAGGACGGAACGTTCTGTACGCCGGGACCGCGCAGACCGGGGGTGCCGTCCGAGGCGGGCCGGGCGTACAGGCCACCGGTGGTGGTCAGCAGCTTCCGCCCGGCCGCCGCGGACAGCTCGGACCAGGCCAGATACGCCCGGTCGACCAGGTCGTCCCAGACCGGGTCGGGGTAGGCGCGCCGGATCATCCGGGTGTGCCCGTGGGAGGAGCCTTCGACGTGCCCGTCCGGGAACCGGTCCAGGTGCACCACGCTCACCCCGCGCTGGGCCAGGTGCCAGGCGGCCGACGAGCCGTGCACCCCGGCGCCGACCACGATGGTGTCGGCGCGTGCCCCGGAGGAGATCAGCGCGGGCGCGCCCTTGCGCACCGGCAGCGCCCCGGCCAGTGCGTCCACATCGCTGTCGTCGTTGTAGACGTGCACCGACGCGCGGACCACCGCGTCCAGGCCGCGGCGTTCCAGGTCCCAGCGGCCGTGGCTGGCCGGCACTGACACCAGGTGCACCCCGGCCGCGCGCAGCCGGCGGACCGTGTCGACGGGTTTCTCGCCGTCGATGACGAACGTGACGATCGCGCCGCCGCTCGCGAGCGGGTCGGTCAGGCGTACCCCGGCAATTGAGGTGAGCTCGGACCGCAACCGGTCCGCCAGCGTCGTGGTCCGCCGGTGGATCTCCTCGATCGTCAGATCGAGGGCCTCGCGCAGCGCGGTGCCCAGGCCGAGACGCAGCGCGTGCGCGGACTCCCAGGATTCGAAGCGGCGGGCGCCGGCGGCCAGTTCGAAGTCGTCGCCGCTCTGCCAGACCGCGCCGCGCACGTCCGGGTGGGCCGGCCGCATGATCTCGCGCATCGCGGGGGAGACGTAGAGCAGGCCGGTGCCGCGCGGGCCGCGCAGGAATTTGCGGCCGGTGCCGACCACGATGTCGACACCTGCCACGTCCAGGGGGATCTGGCCGAGTGACTGGGTGGCGTCCAGCAGCAGCGGCACCCCGGCGGCCCGGGTCGTCGCGGCGATCTCGGCGACCGGTTCGATCAGCCCGGACGAGGTCGGCACGTGCGCCACGGTGACCAGGGCGGCGGGGCGGCGCAGCGCGTCGGCGAGGGCGTCGGAGTCGACGGTGCCGTCCGGGGCGCAGGGCAGCACCTCCACCTCGATGCCCCGGGACCGGCGCAGTTCGAACAGGTGCAGGGCGGAGCTGACGTAGCTGGAGGCGGCGGCCAGGATCCGGTCGCCGGGTTTCAGCGGCAGCGCGTCGAGGGCCTTGTGCCAGGCGACGGTGGCGCTCTCCATCAGGGCGATGTCGGCGGGTTCGGCGCTGAGCAGCCGGGCGGCCAGGGCGTAGACCTCTTCGGAGCGTTCCTTGGCGGCCTCGGCGGCCTCGTAGCCACCGATCCGGGCCTCCAGGCGCAGGTGGTCGATGACGGTGCCGAGGACGGCTTCGCTGGGCAGGGCGGATCCGGCGGCGTTGAAGTGCCGGGCGTGCCGGGCGCCGGGGGTGGCGGCGCGCGGGGCGGACGGATTCATCGCGCCGTCTTGGATGTCAAGTTCACGGAATTGGATCCCATCATGCGAAGTGGTGCTCATAGCGCGATCACGACGCCCTTGCGCTCGCAGTACGAGTACAGAGCCTCGTCGCCGAGGTCGCGGCCGAGCCCGGAGTCGCCGACACCGCCGAAGGACAGCGCCGGGTCGAAGATGTTGTAGGTGTTCACCCACACCGTTCCGGCACGCAGCGCGGACGCCATCCGGTGCGCGCGGGACAGGTCCCGGGTCCAGACACCGGCGGCCAGGCCGTATGAGGTGTCGTTGGCGATCGCGACCGCCTCCGCCTCGTCCTCGAACGCGATCACCCCGGCGACCGGCCCGAAGATCTCCTCGCGGGCGATGGTCATGCTGTTGGTGACCCCGGTGAACAGCGTCGGCTCGACGAAATACCCCGGCCGGTCCGGCACGGTGCCACCGGTCGCGAGCGTGGCGCCTTCGGCGAGACCTTGATTGATGTACGCCAGGACGATGCCCCGCTGCTCCTCGGAGACCAGTGGCCCCACCGACACGCCACCGTCCAGCCCGTTGCCGACCGGCACGTTACGGGTCGCCGCGGTGAGCCGCTCGACCATCTCGTCCAGGATCGAGCGCTGCACCAGGATCCGGCTGCCGGCCGTGCACATCTGCCCGGAGTGCCCGAAACTCGCGCGCATCGCGGTCACCGTGGCGGCGTCCAGATCCGCGTCGGCGAAGATGATGTTCGGGCTCTTGCCGCCCAGCTCCAGGGTGATCCGCTTGGTGGTGGCCGCCGCCGACACCATCACCTTGCGGCCCACCTCGGTGGACCCGGTGAACGACACCTTCGCCACGCCCGGGTGCGCGACCAGCGCGGCCCCGGTGCGCCCGTCGCCGGTGAGCACGTTCAGCACCCCGGCCGGAAGTCCGGCCTGTTCACACAGTTCGGCCAGCCGGAGCATGGTCATCGGGGTCTGCTCGGCCGGTTTCACCACCACCGGGCAGCCGGCCGCCAGGGCCGGGGCCAGCTTGTGGGCGGCCGTCATGATCGGGAAGTTCCACGGCAGGATCAGCGCGGCCACCCCGACCGGCTCCAGCACCGAATAGACGTGGTGTGCGCCGCCGTCGATCGGCACCACGGTCCCGGTCAGCCGGCCCGGGGCGCCGGCGAAGTGCCGGAAGTCCTTGGCGGCGAACGCGGTGTCGGCGCGGGAGCGTTCGATCGGCTTGCCGTTGTCCCGGGTCTCCAGGACGGCCAGCTCCTCCAGGTTCGCCTCGATCAGGTCGGCGATCCGGGTCAGGATCCGGGTGCGTTCCAGTGGGGCGAGACCGGACCAGCGGCGGTCGGCGTGGGCTCGCTGTGCCGCCCGTACCGCCAGGTCGACGTCCTCGCCGGTGGCCTGGGCGATGGTGGCGATCAGCTCGCCGGAGGACGGGTCCAGGACCGGGATGGTCTCCCGGTCGCCGAGCCCGATCCAGTCGCCGTCGATGAGTAAGCTACGCATGTCTGAAATATCCTCTCAGAAGGGGCTTCGGAAAACGGGCTTCAGAAGAGGTCGAAGTATTCGCGCTGCTCCCAGTCGGAGACGTGCGCCAGATAGCGGGCGAACTCCTCGCGCTTGATCCGGGCGTACCAATCAATCGTTTTCTGACCTAGAGCCGCGGCGAAGACCGGATCGGCCTCCAGCGCGGTGATCGCCTCGCCCAGGGACTGCGGGAGCAGGACCGCCTCGGTGGTGTACGGGTTCTCGGTCGGCGGGCCCGGATCCAGGGCCTTCGCCAGACCGTCCAGGCCGCTGACCACCTGCGAGGCGATATAGAGGTACGGGTTGGCGGCCGGCTCACCGGACCGGTTCTCCAGCCGGCCACTCACCGCCCGGACCATCGCGCCCTTGTTGTCCGCGCCCCACAACACCCGGTCCGGAGCCAGCGAATATGGCAGGTAGCGCTTGTATCCGTTCACCGTCGGCGTGGTGAACGCGGCCGCTGCCGGAGCGTGTCTCAGCAGGCCACCCAGCCAGTGCTTGGCCGTGCTGGACATCAGTGTCTCGTCGGCGGACGGCTCGAACGCGGCCCGGCCGGTGGCCCGCTCGCGCAGCGACTGGTGCAGGTGCCAGCCGGTGGAGGCGGTCTTCGCGCCGGCCGGGCGGGACATGAACGTGGCGTGATAGCCCCGGCGGCGGCACATCTGCCGGATCGCCGAACGCAGCAGGGTGACGTGATCGGCGGACTCGGTGGCGCTGCCGGCCTGGAGGGTGATCTCCAGTTGGTCGGCGCCGAACTCCAGCTCGATCGACCGGAGTGGCAGGTCGAGGCTGCGCAGGCCGCGTTGCAGCAGTTGCACGATGTCGTCGTAGTCGTCCAGCCCCTCTTCGAGGAGTAGTTGGCCGCCGGTCCTGGATTTATCGGTGTAGACGTGGAATTCGAGTTCCACGCCGACTGTCATGTCGTACCCAAATTGGGTCAGTTGTTTGATTTGTTCCTTCAGCATGGTGCGAGTGCAGTAGGGGACCGGCTCGCCGGTGGGAAACCGCAGGTCACAGAGCACCCAGCCGGTCTTCTCCGCCCACGGCAGCACCCGGAAGGTGGCCGGATCCGGCACCAGCACCACGTCACCGGCACCGGCGAAACCCGGCTCGGCGTCAGCGGTGAACACCGGCAGCACCGACCGGCCGGACGAGTCCTTCAGCAGCAGCGAACTCGGCGCGGTCAGCCCGTCCCGCAGCGCCCCCGGCACCGCCGCCCTGGTCAGGGTCTTGCCGTGCAGGATCCCGTGCTGGTCGGCGAAGGAGAACCGGATCAGCTCCAGGCCCAGCTCGTCGATCACCCGGCGGATCTGGCCGGCCGCCGCGTACTGCTCGTTGCTCCACAGACCGTGCCGGTCGATGAACCCGCCACGCTCCGCCGCCAGCATCGGCCGGGCGTCCCAGCCGCCACCACCCTCGGCGACCGGCCGCTCATCCACGCTGCGCAACGCTCTGCCTTCCGGCCCACGGAGACGCGTCCCGGCGCTCCTGCTCCCGGCGGCGCCAGGTCGCCTCCCAGTCCGCGGTCGGCGCGATCGTGTCCACCGCCAGCGGCCCGGAGAGATCGGTGCCGCGGGCCGGCAGCGCCCCACCGTCCTCGAACGACTCGATCGCCCGCAGCAGCATCCGGCGGTTGGCGGTCACCGCCCGATCCGACACCCCGAGCCGCTCCACGGTGCGATCCTGGACGCGGCCCATGCTCTCCACCGCCCACTGGTCGTGGACGTTGATGTCCAAACCCATGCCGGTGTACGTCAGATCACGCTGCTCGGCCGGGTCGTACCCCCAGTTGTTCTCCCGATTGCGCAGTGGGCGGTAGTCGGGCAGCGACACCTCCTTGAGCCGCTGCTCCAGAAGCGTCGCCTTGTCGGTCTCCTCGGCGAAGTCGTAGAAGATCATGTACCAGTAATGGCTGAAGTCGTCGACCGGCACATGCCACTGGATGAACACCTTGCTGTTGCCGAACGGCACCACGAACGCGTTCGGGAACACCAGATTCGTGATGCGCACGTGCTTCACCTCCTCGGTGAGCTGGCGCAGCGCGTACACCCGAAGCCCGTGCTCGGCCTCCTCCACCTCGATGTCCGGCCGGTACGAGTCACCCACCAGCTTCGACAGCTTCTGCCCGGTGCCCTCGACGATCTCGCTGAACTGCTGGCCGTACACCTCACGCGGGTCCTCGTCGATGAACCGGTGCAGGAAACTCACGTGGCTCGGGTCGATGCCACCCTCCAGGCCCTGCAACCAGTTGCACTCCCACATGCCCTTGAAGGCGAACGTGTACTCGTCCGGAGCGTCGAACGCGTCGTAACCCGGCAGTGGCGGGGGATCACCCTCACCCAGGTAGGCGAAGACGATGCCGTTGCGCTCCACACACGGGTAGCTCGGAATCCGCACCTTGTCGGCGAACCGGCTGTGCGCGGGCTCGGCCGGCTGCTCCTTGCAGCGGCCGTCCGCCCCGTACAGCCAGCCGTGGTAGAGGCAGCGCAGGCCACCCTCCTCGTGGCGGGCATAGGCCAGGTCGACGCCGCGGTGCGCGCAGAACCGGCCGACCAGACCCCAGGTCTTGTCCGGTTTGCGGAACAGCACCAGATCCTCGCCGAGCAGTCGTACCGGTTTGACCTGCCGCTCCGGGCTCATCTCGGAAACCAGGGCGGCGGGCTGCCAGTAGGCGCGCATCAGCCGGCCGAGCGGCGTGCCCGGCCCGCTGCGGGTGATGCGTTCGTTCTCCTCGCGCTTGAGCACAGGCCCTCCCATCGTTGTTGGCATACGATCCCAGCAAGATTGGATCCAATCCTGGCATGGTTTGGATCACGGCGGAAGGGCCGACCCGTCCTGGAAACTACTTGCCTACCAGGAAAGTGCTCGTATACTTTCCTGGTAGGCAAGTACATTCCTAAGGGGGAAGCCATGACCATTCCACCGGCCGACGCCGCCCGCGCCCTCGCCGAGATGCAGGCCCGCCGCGAGCAGGTCGTCGACTCCAACCTGGTGCCCGGCTGGTTCTGGCCCTCCGTCGGCGGCCTGATGATCCTGTTCACCGCCGCGATCGAGAGCGCGACACCGTGGCTGATCGCAGCCGGCACTCTGACGTACGTGATCGGTCTCGGTCTGGTGATCTTCGGGGTGGTCCGTCACTCCACAGTGCAGGTCCGGCTCGACCTGATCGGCCCGCGTGGCATCCTGACCATCCTGGGCTTCTCCGCGGTCCTGATCGTCATCGGTCTGGCCCTCGGGTTCACATTGGAGGCGATGACCGTGCCGTTCCCGGCGACCCTGGCCATGCTCCCGGTCGCCGCCGGGATGGCGTTCGGCGGCCCGCGCCTGATGACCCACCTGCGCGGCCTGATGACGTCACGCCCGCTGGCGGGCCCCCGGTGACCGGATTCGACGACCTGATCCACGCGCCGACCAGGCTGTCCCTGGTGAGCCTGCTGGCCGCCACCGAATGGGCCGACTTCAAGTTCCTGCGGGACAGCCTGGCGATGTCCGACTCGGCGCTCTCCAAACAGCTGACCACCCTGGAGGAGGCCGGCTACCTGGAGATCCGCAAATCCTTCGTGGCCAAACGCCCCCGCACCTCGGCCCGCCTGACCACCCGCGGACACGAGGCGTTCGCCGGCCACGTGGCGGCGTTGCAGCAGATCGTCGCGCGGGCCGGACTTTCTGTCGTACCACCCTCCTAGACTTCCGGCATCGAGACCGATGGAGGTTGGTTGATGTCGGATTGGGTGGTCCCCGACCAGTGGCGGCGCACGGTCATCCCACGCCGGGGTGGGATGACCGTCCCGTGGCCCGCGCCACCCGCCGACGCCGTCGAGCAGTTGAGCGGCCGGCTCGCCGACCCATCGTTCGGCACCGTCGAGGACGCCGAGTTCAACCCCGGCCCGCGTGCTGAGGGTCTGGACTTCGCGGCCGCCTGGATCCGGGGCGGCCAGGTCACCCCTCGTGGGGCGGCGGTCGCCGCCCTCCTGGCCGGTGACTACAACGGCACCCTCACCGCCGAGGCCTGGGTGGCCCGCTGCGGGGTGGCGTTCGCGGCCCGCGCGGTCGCCGAGATGATCACGCTGACCTTCCACCCGGACCACCGGGACGAGACGGTCTACGCCCGTTCCCTGGAGACGTTCGACCCCTCCGAGTGGAACCATCCCGAAACGCGGCGGACGAACGAGGACGTGCAGACCGTCTTCACCTGCGCCACGGTCGTCCGGGCCAGTCTCGCGACCGCCACCGACGATGATCACGCCGCGGCCCTCACCGCCCTCGGCGAGTTCCGTGCCGGACCGCTTCCGCAGCGGGTCGTCACGTCGTTCCTGGCGCCGGCCCGGTCCGAGTGGATCGACGCCGACATCGCCGCGCTGGCCGAGGGCCCCTGCCGCGGGCTGGCCGGCAAACTGCTCACGCTCCTCGTGCTCGCCGCCGGCACGCCCGCCCAGTTCCGTGCCCTCGGCGAGAGCCAGGCCGACGTCTACTCCTACTGGCTCCCCCCGGACCGGATGCTCGGCACCCTGGCCGACGTGCTCGGGTCCGGCCTGATGGAGATCCTGGAGCGGCGGTGGTACCGGGATCTGGCCGGCATCCGCTCCAGCTACACGTCCGGCCTGACCGACGAGGCCCTCGCCACCCTCGGCGTGATCCCCGCCGACCGGGCGGTGCGGGTGATCGTCGCGGAGTCCTTCGGCACCCACATCGCCGGTTTCGTGCGCAGCGGTGTGCTGACCCGGGACCCGGCACGGACTCTGCGCGTGCTGGCCCAGGACCATCGGCCACCCCAGCCGGAGGGAGAGCCGTGGCTCGCCCCGATCCACCGGGACGTCATCGCCACGGTGCCCGCCGCCGTCCTGGACGGTCTGCCGGTCGAGGACCGTGCCCTGGTCGACGAGGTGCTCGGCGACGGTGCGGGCCTCGGCCGCGGCTTGGCGGACCGGCTGGACAAGGGCGAGCGGTATACGACGGTCTTCTCCCATGCCGCCGACCGCAAACAGGCGATCACCTGGCTGGCCGCGATCCGCACCGACGAGGCGCTGGGGCTGCTGGCCGAGCGGGCCGACCGGAAGAACGTGATGCCCGCCCTGCTGAAACTGACGAAGAAGGACCCGGCCCGGGCTCTCCGTGTGCTCGCGTCATGGGAAGCCGAGGACGATCATCGGCGCGGGGTCGTGGCCGGCGTGCTGCGCAACCACGTGCTCGCCCACCCGGAGACGGCGGCGGCCGCCCTTGCACCGCCCTCGCCCACCTCTCCCGCGTCCACCTCTTCTTCACCTGCTTCCTCCTCGCCCGCCTCGTCCTCACCCATCTCTCCCGCGCCCACCCCTTCTTCACCTGCTTCCTCTTCTCCCGCCTCGCCCTCACCCGCCTCGCCCACGCCCTCGCCTGCCTCTCCCGCATCCGCCTCTTCGTCGGCCGCTTCCTCCTTGCCCGCCTCCCTCTCGCCCTCTTTTTCCTTGCCCGATTTGTCCTTCTCGGGGGTCGGTGTTCTCGGGGCGGCCGCGCGGGAGCGGGTGGAGCGGATTCTCGCCGAGACCGCCTCGTCCGCACCGATCGCCGACCTGGCGGACGTGCCCGCGGCACTGCGTACCGGGGTGAAGGCCAAGCGGCTGCCCGGCTGGCTGGTCGTCGGCGCGCTGCCCGGGGTGGCGCTACGCGACGGGACCGTGCTGCCCGAGCCGGCCGTGCGGGAACTGATCGACCTGATCGCGCGATCCACCTTCACCGCGCCGCAGCCCGGTCTGGCCGAGGTGCGGGAGGCGTGTGACCGGGCGAGCCTGGCCGCCTTCGCCTGGGGGCTGTTCACCCAGTGGCGGGCCGCCGACCATCCGAGCGCCGACAAACAGGCCATGCTGGCGCTCGGCCTGCTCGGCGACGACAGCACCGTGCCGGCGGTGTCCGCGCTGTTCGGTGAGTGGGCGTTCGGCGCCGCAGCCCGGGTCCGCACCGGCATCGAGGTGCTCGGTGCGATCGGCTCCGACGTGGCGCTCACCCATCTGCGGCGGGTGTCGCGCAAGGCGAAGCAGAAGGGTTTCCGCAAGCTCGCCGAGGACAAACTGGACCGGATCGCCGAGGCGCGCGGCTTCACCCCCATCGAACTGGCCGACCGGATCGTCCCCGACCTGGACCTGGGCGCCGACGGCCGGCTGCTGCTCGACTACGGTCCACGCCGGTTCGTGGTCACCTTCGACTCGTGGCTCACCCCGCAGATCCGCGAGGAGAACGGCCGGGCGCTCACCCGGCTGCCGCGCCCGGCCGCCACCGACGACGCCGCGCGGGCCGCCGAGGCGCAGGAGGCGTACAAGACGGTGAAGCGGGAGGTGAAGGACATCGCCGCCGAACGGTTGCGCACCCTGGAGGAGGCGATGCTGACCGAACGCTCCTGGACGGCCGCTGACTTCCGCACCCTGATCCGGGACCACCCACTGGTCCGGCACATCGCCCGTGGCCTGATCTGGCGGGTGGTCGGCGGCCCGGCGTTCCGGATCGCCGAGGACCGGACGGCGGCCGGTGTCGAGGACGACGAACTGGTGCTGGACGAGACCGCCAGGATCGGGCTGTACCATCCGGCCACCGGCGACCCCGCGCTCACTCAGGCCTGGGCGGCGATCCTGGACGACTACGACCAGTCGCAGCCGTTCCCGCAGCTCAGACGGGAGGTGTTCACGCTGTCGCCGGAGCAGGCGGCGGCCGTCCGGATCGACGATTTCGCCGGATCCAAGGCGGCCACCGGACTGCTCTACGCGATGGCGTCCCGGGGCTGGCGTTTCACCGAGGGGCACGGCGCCCTGTCCCGGGACTGGCCGTCCGGCCACACCGTGACGATCGAGTTCTTCCCGTGGTACGACCCGATGTCCTACGACACGGACGAACCCCGCGAGCTGGGTGCCGCGATCATCTCCGGCCCACCGGACACCCCGTTCGGTGCCCTGGGTCCGGTAGCCGCCTCAGAAACCCTACGAACCCTGCACCGCCTGGCCGCCGGAGACTGAACCGCCCGTTTCCGCCCGCTGCCGGTCATGCGCCGTCTTGGTCGCACCGGCGCGGGCGGCGACCGGAACTGGTGACGTTGCTCCGAACGCGGCTGGTCCGGCCGTTCCCAGCGGATGATCACGCGTGCGGCAACCGGTCCCGGTAGGTCTTGCCGGTCTCCGGTAAGGCTGGTCGGTTTCCGGCAGGCGGTCGGTCGCGGTGGGTGGCCGATTCGGCGGATCCGGACCCGGATCACGGTTGTCGGGCCTGTTTCGGCAGGTGGTTGATCGCGATGGGTGGCCGATTCGGCGGATCCGGACCCGGATCGCGGTTGTCGGGCCTGTTTCGGCAGGTGGTTGATCGCGATGGGTGGCCGATTCGGCGGATCCGGACCCGGATCGCGGTTGTCGCGCCCGTTTCGGCAGGTGGTTGGTCGCGGTGGGTATCCATGGCGGAGTGGGTGGTGCTCGGTATCCGCGCGCCGCTGCGGGTGGGCCGGGCACGAGGTTTACTGCCGGTGCCGGGTGGCTTCATGGTCACCGTTGTGGTCTGACGCCGGTTCGGGCATATGCACGCCGAACGTGTGCTTGCGTCGGTGCCCAGGAGTCTTCCTCTGGGCTGCTGGCCCATCCGCGGTCAATTCCCGCGCGAGTGTCCGCCTTCCGGCCCCGCCCTTGCCGATCTTGGCGGCTTTTTCACCGGATAGAGCCTTGCTCTCGGCCGCCTGATCGCTTGCGGTCAATCCCTCGCGCGGGCGACTCGCTCAGCAGAGATCTTGGGGGATTTACCACCGAAAACGGTGGTAAATCCCCCAAGATCGGCCGGGGCGGGGCCGAAAGGCGGACACTCGCGCGAGGAATCGACCGCGAGCGGGCCAACAGCTGAGAAGAAGGCTCGATAAGGTGGTGAATCCGCCAAGATCTCGGCTGGATGGGTTACCCGCGCGAGGGATTGACCGCGAGTGATCGGGCAGCCGAGAACCAGACTCCCAGGGCCCGCCAAGGCGCCGCAGTCCAGACAGCATGTGGCCGCGAGGGTGCGTCGGCCCCGGTGGGAGCGTGTGTTCTCTTGGCCCCGGCGGGAGGTCTCGGTCGGACCGTGCGTGTTTCCGCTGGTGTCGCCTGCCCAGGTAAGGCGCGGCGGTCCGCGATCGTGTGGTCGAACCGGCGTCAGATCGCTACGGCGAGCCCGCCACCCGCCCGGCGCCGGCAGTAAACCTCGTGCCCGGCCCACCCACAGCGGCGCGCGGATACCGAGCACCACCCACTCCGCCATGGATACCCACCGTGACCGGCCACCTGCCTAAACAGGCGCGACAACGACCATCCGGGCCCAGACCTGCCGTGTCGGTTACCCACCGTGACCGACTACCTGCCTAAACAGGCGCGACAACGACCATCCGGGCCCAGGCCTGCCGTGTCGGTTACCCACCGTGACTGATCGCCTGCTGAAACAGGCGCGACAGCCGTGATCCGGGGCCGGATCCGCTAGGCCGTCGGTCGCCCATCGGGACCGACGGCCTGGCGGAACGGGGCGCGACAGCCGTGATCCGCGACGAGCCCCACCGTGGTCACCGATCGTGAACGGGGCACTCGGAGAGCGCCGATCCCACGATGGCAACCGCTCGTGAATCACCACCCGCTGTGACGGGATGTCGTGTGGTCAGTCGACTGTGGTTGGGAGGGACTGGGCGGCCTTCAGGGCCGCGGCTGCCGCTGAATACGGGTTGTGGGTGTAGGTGCGGGACAGGGTTCCCGTGCTGCTGAAGTACGTCGCCGCCAGCTTGGCCGGGTCGGTGGCGATTTCGCCCCGGTTCACCTGGTCGTTGCCGTCGTCCCAGCCCCAGGGGGCGTTCGCCGAGTCGGCGTTGCACCGGTAGGTGCCTGATCCGCAGCCGCCGCTGGTGTCGCCGGCGAAGGTGCCCAGGGCTGCGAACAGGCTGGTGTTGTCGCGTTCGGCCCACATGCCGCCGGGGGTGAAGATGTCGATCAGCTGGTAGCGCACGTCCCGGTCGTCGGCGTTCGCGGGTGCCTCGGAGACGGTCAGCGACGGGTAGTAGACGATGCCGTCGCCGTTGATGTCGTACTGCGGCCAGGCTTTGAAGCCGTGCCCACCGCGCTCCTGGGCGGTGACCGGATGCTGGAACGCGTCGTGCGGCGACGGTTTGAACCGTAGGGTGCCGTCGATGGTCTCGGTGCCGTCGGCCCAGGTGCTGCCGGCCGGCTTGTAGGAGAAGAAGTCGGCGTGTGCCACGGTCACCGCGGCTTTGAGGCTGCCGTATTCGGAGCCGTCCTTCTCGACGATCTCCAGGATGCCCTCGCCGTCGTTCTCGTGTTCGGTTTCGAAGAACGGGTGGTCGATCCAGTCGCGCGGGTGGAAGAAGAAGTATGTGAGGTAGTAGTGGGTGCTGGTTTCCAGGACCGAGTAGTAGGCCGCCGCGTCGGTGTTCTTTCCGGTGTTGTCCCAGTTGTCGCGGCCGTTCAGGTTGCCGTCGAAGTCGTACCGGGTGATGTGGTCGCTCTTGCCGCCGAGCGCGTGCCCGCCGGTGGTGTCGACGTCCTGGTAGTGGATCGGCGCCCAGCGCAGCGCGATCTCGGCCCGGCTGGGGGCGGCCCGTGCCGGGGTGGTCAGTCCGGCGGCCAGCAGGGTTCCGGCGATGACAGCGGCGACCTTGCGCACTCGTCCTCCTTGAGATCGGTGCGCGTGAATATAAAGGAAACTTCACTAATTCCGGTAGTACGCTCACCGGGTGTCCGACCCACGTTTACGTGAACTCGTGTTGATGCGCCGTGTCCGTGACCGCATCGACCGTGACTACGCGCAACCGCTGGACGTCGAGGCCCTCGCCCGGCACGTGCACCTGTCCGCGGGGCACCTGAGCCGGCAGTTCAAGGCGGCGTTCGGCGAGTCGCCGTACAGCTATCTGATGACCCGCCGGATCGAGCGCGCGATGACCCTGCTGCGGCGCGGCGACCTGACTGTCACCGATGTCTGTTTCGCTGTCGGCTGTTCGTCACTGGGCACCTTCACCACCCGGTTCACCGAGCTGGTCGGCATCTCGCCGGGCGCGTACCGCAAGCTCGGGGTTGATGATCTCGAGGGTCTGCCGGGATGTGTCACCAAACAGGTGACCCGCCCGGTCAGGAATCGAGAAGCCGCGGCGGCCCGGCCGTCTCTAGCATCGAGAGCATGAGCAGCCTGGTCATCCACTCCACGTTCCTGCCCGCCGACGACCCCGAGAAGTCCCTGGAGTTCTACCGCGACGGCCTCGGCTTCGAGGTGCGCAACGACGTCGGTTACGGCGAGATGCGCTGGATCACCGTCGGCCCGCCCGGCCAGCCGCAGACCTCGATCGTGCTGCACCCGCCGGTCACCGACCCGGGCATCACCGACGACGAGCGCCGGGTGATCGCCGAGCTGATGGCGAAGGGCAGTTACGCGGCGATCATCCTGGGCGCCTCCGATCTCACCGAGGCGTTCGACAAGCTCCAGGCCACCGGCGCGGATGTGGTGCAGGAGCCGGCCGATCAGCCGTACGGTGTGCGTGACTGCGCGTTCCGCGATCCCGCGGGCAATCTGGTGCGTATCAACCAGCTGACCTGAGCGACGGAGACAGAAATGACCGCCCACCGCTCGATCCGCGTGCACGGCGCCCGGGTCAACAACCTCAAGGACGTCTCCGTCGAGATCCCGAAACACCAGCTCACGGTGTTCACCGGGGTCTCCGGCTCGGGCAAGAGCTCGCTGGTCTTCGGGACGATCGCGGCCGAGTCGCAGCGGCTGATCAACGAGACGTACAGCGCGTTCGTGCAGGGTTTCATGCCGTCGCTGGCCCGGCCGGACGTGGACGTGCTGGAGGGCCTGACCACGGCGATCATCGTCGATCAGGAGCGGATGGGCGCCGACCCGCGATCCACCGTCGGCACCGCCACCGACGCCAACGCGATGCTGCGGATCCTGTTCAGCCGGCTCGGTGACCCGCACATCGGCTCGCCTCAGGCGTACAGCTTCAACGTCGCTTCGATCTCCGGCGCCGGCGCGGTGACCTTGGAGAAGAACGGCGGCACCGTCAAGGAGCGGCGCGAGTTCAGCATCACCGGCGGCATGTGCCCACGATGCGAGGGTCGGGGCAACGTCAACGACTTCGACCTGACCCAGTTGTACGACGCGGGCAAGTCGCTGAACGAGGGTGCGATCAGCATCCCCGGGTACAGCATGGACGGCTGGTACGGCCGGATCTTCCGGGGCAGCGGCTTCTTCGACCCGGACAAGCCGATCGGCAAGTTCAACAAGCGGGAACTGAGCGACCTGCTGTACAAGGAGCCGACCAAGATCAAGGTCGACGGCATCAACCTGACGTACGCCGGTCTCATCCCCTCGATCCAGAAGTCGTTCCTGGCCAAGGACGTCGACGCGATGCAGCCGCACATCCGGGCGTTCGTCGAGCGGGTGGTCACCTTCACCCGCTGCCCGGAGTGCGACGGCACCCGGCTGTCGGAGGCGGCCCGTTCCTCGAAGATCAAGGGGATCAGCATCGCCGACGCGTGCGCCATGCAGATCAGCGACCTGGCCGTCTGGGTGCGCGACCTGGACGAGCCGTCGGTCGCCCCGCTGCTGGAGAAGCTGCGGCACACCCTGGACTCGTTCGTCGAGATCGGACTGGGCTACCTGTCGCTGGAGCGCCCGGCCGGCACCCTGTCCGGTGGTGAGGCCCAGCGCACCAAGATGATCAGGCATCTCGGGTCGGCGCTGACCGACGTCACATACGTCTTCGACGAGCCCACCATCGGCCTGCACCCGCACGACATCCAGCGGATGAACGACCTGCTGCTGCGCCTGCGCGACAAGGGCAACACGGTCCTGGTGGTGGAGCACAAGCCGGAGGCGATCGCGATCGCCGACCGGGTGGTGGACATCGGGCCGGGTGCGGGCACGGCCGGCGGCACGATCTGCTTCGAGGGCACGGTGGAAGGGCTGCGGGCCAGCGACACCATCACCGGCCGGCACCTGGACGACCGGTCCCGGCTGAAGGACACCGTCCGTACGCCGTCCGGCGCCCTGGAGATCCGCGGCGCGGACACCCACAACCTGCGGCGGGTGGACGTCGACATCCCGCTCGGCGTCCTGGTGGTGGTGACCGGGGTGGCCGGGTCCGGCAAGAGTTCGCTGATCCACGGTTCGGTCGCCAAGCGCGACGGGGTGGTGGCGATCGACCAGACCGGGATCAAGGGTTCCCGGCGCAGCAACCCGGCCACCTACACCGGCCTGCTCGAACCGATCCGCAAAGCCTTCGCCAAGGTCAACGGGGTGAAACCGGCCCTGTTCAGCGCCAACTCGGAGGGCGCCTGCCCGACCTGCAAGGGCGCCGGGGTGATCTACACCGATCTGGCGATGATGGCCGGGGTGGCCACCCCGTGCGAGGAGTGCGAGGGCAAGCGTTTCGCGGCGTCGGTGCTGGACTACGAGTTCGGCGGCAAGGACATCAGCGAGGTGCTGGCCATGCCGGTGACCGAGGCGGAACGCTTCTTCGCCGAGGGCGGCGCGAAGCTGCCGGCCGCACACACCATCCTGAAACGGCTGGCCGACGTGGGCCTCGGCTATCTGACCCTGGGCCAGCCGCTGACCACCCTGTCCGGCGGCGAGCGGCAGCGGATCAAGCTGGCCACCCACATGGGGGAGAAGGGTGGCGTCTACATCCTCGACGAGCCGACCACCGGTCTGCACCTGGCCGACGTCGAGCAGTTGCTGGGCCTGCTGGACCGGCTGGTCGACTCCGGCAAGTCGGTGATCGTGATCGAGCATCATCAGGCGGTGATGGCGCACGCCGACTGGATCGTCGACCTCGGCCCGGGGGCCGGGCACGACGGCGGACTGGTGGTCTTCGAGGGCGCTCCGGCGGATCTTGTCGCGAGCCGCTCGACGCTTACCGGAGAACATCTCGCGGAGTACGTCAAAGCGTGACGCACGTCATTGATGTTAATGGCTGATCGGTCGGAGATTCCCGTCGATCAGCCGGATCGGCGCTGGTCAGCGAAAGTGTGGTGAATGCCGGGCGACCCGGGAGAGGTAATGGGCGCGCGGGCCGTTGATAGATGGTCCTACACTCCCAAACCGCGGCACGGGGGAGTGTCGCGTAGCCCCTCGAATGGAGATCTCCGCGCATGAAGCGCTTTCTGGCCGGCACTCTCGCCGGTGTCACCGCCCTCGCCGTCACGGCCGGGTGTGCGAACCAGTTCCAGCAGCTCGAGCCGAAACTCGAACTGCGCCAGGCTGCGGAGAAGCTCGGTGCGACCGGCAAGTCCGGTTTCACCGTCAAGGCGGGCGGCAACGTCGACGACCTGATCGCCCTGGCGAAGAAGGACGACAGCACCTTCTCCGAGGACGACGCCGAGATCCTCCGCAAGCTCTACAACTCGTCGTTCACCATCGCCTGGGACAAGGCGGGCGAGGGTGTGGCCGACGACAAGGCCCTGATCAACGCCACCGTCGACGGTGTGACCGGCGCCGAGGTCCGGGTGGTCGACCAGATCGCCTACGTCAAGGTGCCGGTCAACGACCTGGTCACCAAGTTCGGTGGCACGCAGGCCGACGTCGACCAGGTCGCCAAGGAGATGGGTACCGCGATCCCGGGCATCGACACCCTGATCGCCGGCGGCTGGGTCTCGGTCGACGCCAAGGAGCTGCAGAAGTTCGCCGAGACCACCACCGGTGTGGCGCCGAGCGCTGCCGCCGCCGACGCGGAGCAGAGCGAGAAGCTCGCGGCCGAGCTGAAGACCAGCGCGACCAACCTGCTCGAGGGCGCCGAGATCGTCCGCGACGAGAAGGACAAGACGCACCTGGTCGCCACCACCTCCACGGTGAAGGCGTGGACCGAGGGCAAGCGGTTCATCGAGGCGGCGGCGAAGCTGGCCGGTGAGGGCACCGGTTCGATGCTGAACGAGACGCTCGGCTCGGAGCTGGAGAAGGCCCCGGCCGACAAGCCGATCGTGCTGGACCTGTGGGTCGACAACGGGACGTTCAAGGCGTTCGAGATCGACTTCCTGCAGTTCGTCGAGGGCAGCACCGGCCGGGCCACGCTGCGGGTCGACGTCGCCGAGGGCGCCGACATCGCCGCCCCGGGTGACGCCACGAAGCTCGACGTCACCAAGATCATCGAGTCGATCGGTGCCGCTGCCGGTGGTGGCGCCCCGACCGGCCTCGGTGGTGGCGACGCCAAGACCTGGGCCGATCTGCTCGGCTCGCAGGTCGTGCTGAAGGCGCTGACCGATGGCGGCAAGCCGCAGGCGCACCTGAAGGACGTCGCCGCCGAGATGGACATCCCCGGTGTCACCGTCAAGGTCGTCGGCGCCCGTAAGGCGCAGGTGACCTCCGGCAGCAGCGTCGTCTGCCTGACCGTCCCGGCCTCCACGTCCGGTGACGCGAAGGTCGTCGACGGCACCTGCTGAGGTCGCCCGGACGGCTGAATCCGAATAGATCGGCCCACCGCTCATGTGAGCGGTGGGCCGATCTCGTTTGTGCGGAAGTCCGCGGGCGTTGAGATCACGAGAAGGCAACTTCGGATGGCGGTTTCCGAGCGATATTCAAAAGTGATCAACCGCATCTATCCGACTGCTGTCACGGTAAGTATCTATCGAACACCTGTGCGTCGTGACGATGCGTTAAGGCTACTGATAGGTAAATGGATGGGCGCCAGGTGGGGGCCGTATCGAATCTTCTCTCCGCGAGCTCTTTGGTGAGGTCGAGTCGGCCTATCGAGCATGTTGGTGACGGAACGTGAACAACGGTGCTAACCGCCCACCGTGCGCATTGAATCCCACTGATAGCCATACCGGGGTATCTCCGCGTAAGGTGCATCGGGCTTGTTGATCTAGGGGGCGGTCCCGCCCCCTTCGGGGAGATCGGAAAGCGCGTTCTATCCTGCTCGCTGTTCGTCCACATAGGACGAACGGTGAACTCCCGATCCCCCCTCAGGAGATAAGAAACTCATGGCTACAGTAGCGGCGGCTATGGCTCGCCGAACGGTGACGGCGGGCGCCGCATGGGCCCTCGGCGCCACCACATCGGCACCCATGGTCGTGCTCGTCGGCGGTATCGTCGCGACCTACGCAGGATCCGAGGCCACCGCGCTTCCCCTGCTGTTCGTCCTGGTCGGTGCGGTGGTCACCCTGCTTCTGGTCGGCTACGCGGCCATGGTCCGCGCGGTGCCCCACTCCGCGCCCTACTACGCGATCACCGCGCGCGGCCTCGGCGCCACGCCCGGTGTGGCGGCGGGCTTCGTCGCCCTGCTCGCCTACAACGCCCTGCAGATCAGCCTCTACGGCCTGTTCGGCGCGATCATGTCCGGCATCACCGGCTTCGCCGCCTGGTGGTTCTGGGCGGCGGCCGCGATCGCGGTCGTCACGGTGCTCGGCACCCGCCGCATCGTGCTCTCCACCCAGATCATCCTGGGCGTGCTGATCCTGTCGTTCGTGGTCGTCGGCCTCTTCGTGGTGGTCGGCTTCCTCTCCCCGGCCGGTGACGGCATCCCGGTGGCCGCCTTCGACCCGGCCGGTCTGAGCGTCCCCGGTCTCGGCCTGGCGGTCGCGCTGACCCTGGCCGCGTACACCGGCCCGGAGGGCATGGCCGCCTTCATCGAGGAGGAGGACAGCGGCGCCGGCCGGCACGGCCAGGCGATCAGCCGCGGCATGATGGCGTGTGCGCTGACCCTGATCGCGGTCTACACCGCTGCCGCGTGGGCGCTGGAGGCCGCCACCGGCGCGTCCGAGGTGGCCGCCGCCGCGGGCAACGACCCGAACCTGCCGCTCACCGTGCTGTCCGACAAGCTCCACCCGGTGGTCGGCATCGCCGGCACCGTCGTCCTGGTGCTGGCCATCCTCACCTCGCTGATCAGCTTCCACAACATCATCAACCGGTACGCGTTCGCGATGAGCCGCGAGCAGGTCCTCCCGCAGTACCTCTACAAGACCGGCAGCGGCACCGCGGCGGACGCCCCGGTCGGCGCCAGCCGGGCCCAGAACATCCTGGCCGCCGTCGTCGTCGCGGTGTTCGCCGTGCTCGGCGCCGACCCGCAGGCCACCCTCTTCGCCTGGGCGTCCACCCTCGGCGCCATGGGCCTGCTGTCCCTGCTGATCATCGCCGGGGCGTCCGCCCTGCGCTACTTCGCCCGCACCCCCGACTCGGGGGAGAAGGGCCTGGTCACCACCGCCGCTCCGCTGTTCGGGGTGGCGTTCGGCATCGCCATCCTGGTGACGATGCTGCTCCAGCTCGACCAGCTGCTCGGCATGTCGTCGAGTTCGCTGCTGCCGTACGCCGTACCGGCACTGCTCATCGCCGCGGCCCTGGCGGGGGCCTGGCGAGCGGCCGCTCTGAAGCGGTCGAAGCCACAGATCTACGACGGCATCAGTCACGGCGTTCCCAGCGTCTACGCGGTGCCCGACCGGATCGACCTCTGACCCCCTGAGAAGGGAAGCCCCCCGCCCCATGTCGTACAACCCGTCCGGCCGACATGCCCAGCCGTCCTGGGACGGTAGTCCTCAGACCCCACCCTGGGGACCCGACACTGCCCCCCAACAGCAGAGCTACCCCCCGTCGGGGTACCCGCCGCAATATCCATCCCAGGGCGGCGGGTACCCCCAGCAGTACCCGCAACAACCACAGCAGTACCCGCAGCAGTATCCGCAACAGCAGCAGCAACCCCCGTGGCAGCAGCCGCCGTCCCCACCGGTGGCCGCTCAGTGGGAACGCAACAACGCCGGTCCGAGTCCGGACGACCGGCGCTGGGCGTACCTGCGGCACAGTGCCGGCACCAGCCTGCGCGGCACCAACGCCATCCACGTCACCCGGGCGCTGGAACGGCTGAACAACAAGCAGCAGCCGCTGGCGCCGCACGGGATAACGCTGTTCTTCGTGGTCGACGCGCCGAGCCAGCATCTGGGCTACCAGGTGCTGTCGGCGTCGCGATGGGGGTACTCCGGCCCGGAGTACGACAACCTGCTGGCGTTCCTGACCGGGATGAAGGCGACCGCGGAAACCTTCATCACCCAGCACGAGAAGCAGAAACGCCAGTGGGACCCCCGGGATCCGGACTTCCTCATGGTGAACGTCGGTGACATAGAGCGTGGTGACCAGCCGGCCCGGTTCGTCGGGCTCGGCATGGAGACGCTCAACACCGACGCCCGCCAGTGGTACGAGGTGGTCCCGGTGCTGCAGAGCTCCGGCATCAGCAGTCTCCAGGCGATGAGTTACGTGCCGGGGGAGGGGGCGATCCGCCTCGTCGACGGGTCGGAGATCCGGGTCATCCGGGACGACACCCGCCGGGGCCGGGGCAACGACCTGATCTGCAACCAGCCGCTGGACGCCACCCAGATCTACTCGGTGACCCAGAACGTCCCGGACAAACTGGGCGTCCAGCTGCGGCAGGCCTGGCCGGCGTTCCTGGATCTGGCCAAGACGCTGGGCGACCATCTCAATCCCAACGGTCAGGTCTGGTGAAAATGTGACACCCTCTGTCATACCGCCGGAGGACTGGGCCGAGGCGATAAAGCTGGGGCGCGCCCCCGCGATGATCGACGTCGAGGCCGTCATCGACACCCTGGTGACCAGGGCGAACCGGGCGCAGCGGCGGACCATCGGGTTCCCCGCGGCGACCGACATCGACTGGTCCCGGACGCGCGGACTGTTCAGCCGGCTGTTCAACAACGTCGGCGATCCGTCCACCGCGCCCGGCGGCGAGGCGCACACCAACTCGCTGGAGGTCGAGGTCGTCCAGTGGTTCGCCGACCTGGTCGGCCTGCCACAGAGCGACAGGTGGGGCTATGTCACCTCGGGCGGTACGGAGAGCAACATCGCCGCGTTGCGGGTAGCGCGTGACCGCTACCCGGACGCGGTGCTCTATCTGACCCACGCCTCGCACTACTCCATCCGCAAGACCGGCGACCTGCTCGGCCTGCACCCGTCGGACGTGGTGCTGGTCGAGGACGGCCGGTACGGCGAGATGGACTACGAGCACTTCGAGTTCCTGGTGGCCCGCAACCGCAGCCGTCCCGCGATCGTGGTGGCCACCGCCGGCACCACGCTCTGGGAGGCCGTCGACCAGACCGACCAGATCGAGGCGATCCTGCACGGTTACGGGGTGGCGCGGCGGCACGTGCACGTCGACGCCGCGCTCTCCGGGATCCCGCTGGCCCTGGACGGCATGCTCGGGCTGGGCGCCGGCAGCCCGGTCGACAGCGTGTCCATCTCCGGGCACAAATTCCTGGGTACGCCCATCCCGTGCGGTGTCGTGGTGATGCGCGACAGCGTGCGGGTGTCCAAGGGCGAACACGTCAACTACGTCGCGACGGTGGACAGCACCATCTCCGGCTCCCGCTGCGGGCAGGCGTCCGCCCTGCTCTGGGCGGCGATCGCGATGTACGGCCGCAACGGCCACCAGGAGCGGGCCGAACGCGCCCGGACGGTGGCGGCGTACGCGGTGGAACGCATCAGCGCACTCGGCTGGCCGGTCTACCGGCATCCGGCCGCGTTCACCGTGGTGATGCAGACGCCCCCGCCGTCCCTGGTGTCCGAGTTCGGCTGGGTGCTCTCCACCGACGGGGACCTGTGCCACATCATCTGCATGCCGGGGGTGCAGCGGGACGTGATCGACGACTTCGTCAGCGACCTCGGACGGGTGATCGGCCGTCCGGTCCTCGTCCCGCACCGCCGGAACACCCGCTCCGAGCTGGCCTGGCGGGCCGCGGTGGCCGGAGAGGACTCACTCTTGTCCGGCTGAACGGTGTCCCGGGGAGCGCGCGTTTGACAGCATTCTTCCCGTGGCCCACCGGCTGATCCTCGTCAACGGTCTTCCCGGGTCCGGCAAGAGCACTCTCGCCGGGCGACTCGCGCCTGCCCTCCGCGTACCCTTGATCGGCAAGGACGCCCTGAAGGAGGCGATGGCGAAGGCGGCACCCGGGGTGCCGCCGGACGCCTTCGGGCCGGTCGCCGCCGCGGTGATGTGGGAGCTGGCCGCCGCCACCCCCGGTGTGGTGATCCTGGAGAGCTGGTGGTTCCGGCCCCGCGACCTGGAGTTCGTGACCGAGGGCATCACCCATTGCGGCGCTGTGAGCGTGGTCGAGATCTGGTGCTCGGTGCCGCCGGAGCTGGCCCTGGCCCGCCGGCCCCAGCTCTACGACCAGCCGCAGTGGATGGCCGAGGCCGGGCCGCTCGGCGTCGGACCGGTCATCCACGTCGACAACGACCGCCCGGTGATCGCCACCGCCCTGATCGAGGCGATCAGTCAGAGCATCGGCGGCGTCTGAAGAGTCGTTGCAGAAGCAGAACGAGCGCGAGGGAGAGGCTGGCACGTGTACGAACTGGTCAAGAGGGTCGTCCGGATGCGGGTGGAGGGCGCCGAGAACGTGCCGGCGAGCGGGCCGGTGCTGCTGGCCTCCAACCACCTGTCGGTCACGGATTCGACGTTCCTGCCGATGGCCCTGGGCCGGCACGTCACCTTCATGGCGAAGGCGGAGTACTTCACCGGCCGGGGGCCGTGGGGCCGCCTGGTGTCCTGGTTCATGAGCCGGGACGGGCAGGTGGCGGTGGACCGGGACGACACCCGGGCCGCGGTCCGCTCGCTGGACTCGTGCCTGGAGGTGCTGGAGAAGGGCGCCGCGTTCGGCATCTACCCGGAGGGCACCCGGTCACCCGACGGCCGGCTCTACCGCGGCCGGACGGGGGTGGCCTGGCTGGCCCTGAAGTCGAAAGCCCCGGTGGTGCCGGTGGCCATGTTCGGCACCGACCGGGTGCTGCCGCCCGGCTCGATCGTGCCCCGCCCGGCCCGGGTCCGGGTGGTCTTCGGCAAGCCGGTCCAGCTGTCCGCGATCGGCACCGACCCGGACAGCGCCCGCGACCGCCGGGCCGCCACCGACGCCATCGTGGCCGCGATCGCCGAGATCTCCGGACAGGACTACGTGCCCCGGTACGCCCGGGTCACGGCGTGATCGCGCGGCCCTCGCGCAGGTCCTCGATCGCGGTCAGCACCGCCGGGGCGCCGCCGTTCTCCGTCAGCCAGCGGCTCACCACACACGCCGCGAGCAGGTAACCACGGTCGCTGCCGCCGGCCGTCGCCGTCGCCCAGTCCACTTCGGTCACCGGTGCCGCCTCCTCGTACGGGACGCGGCACCGGTCCGGCTCGCCCGCCGGTTTCAGGTAGCGCTCGTCGTCGGAGATCACCACGGCCAGGCCCTCGTCGAACCAGCGCGGCACCCGGTCGTACGACGATCCCAGTCTCTTATGCATCTCGATGTGGGCCAGCTCGTGCGACGCGATGGTCTCGTCGGCCCCGTCCGGCGACAGCATCAGCGCCCAGCGACCGAACGCGCGGCCCTTCTCCCCACCGCCGCCGATCCCGCGGTAACACTCGGCGGTGGAGCAGATCAGCACCCGGGCGTCCGAGGTGCGCTCCCCGTAGAAGGCGGCCACCCGCCGCTCCGCCGCCGCGACCATCGTCCGGTGCGCGGGATCGTCCCGATCGCTGTAGACCCCGTCCCCGCGACTGCCCAGGCCGTAGCACTGTGGACAGGCCATCGCCGCGATCGCCGGCGCCGCGAACACCGTCCCGCCGATCACCAGCCCCAGCAGCCCGGCCACCACCCCGGTCACGATCCACCGCCGTTTCGGCACTCTTCCCCCTCATGGCCCATCGACAGTCGCCCGACAAGACTCCACTATGGCCTGGAGATCGCCAAGGAGAATTCATGACGACATACGACGTGATCGTGGTGGGGGCCCGCTGTGCCGGGTCGCCGCTCGCGATGCTGCTGGCCCGGCGTGGGCTGCGGACGCTGCTGGTGGACCGGGACACGTTCCCCAGTGACACCGTCTCCACCCACGTGCTCCATCCGCCGGGTGTCTCCGCGCTCCAGCGCTGGGGCCTGCTCGACCAGGTGGTGGCCACCGGGGTGCCGCCGGTCGGGCGGTACTCCTTCGACTTCGGGCCGGTCACCCTGGCCGGTGAACCCGGCACCCCCGAGCAGCCGTACGCCTACGCGCCCCGCCGTGTCCTGCTCGACAAGATCCTGCTCGACGCGGCCGCCGCCGCCGGAGCCGAGGTGCGCGAGGGCTACACCGTCGAGGAGATCCTGACCGGCGACGACGGCACGGTCACCGGGATCCGTGGCAAGGACGGCACCGTCGCGCACGCGCCGCTGGTGGTCGGCGCCGACGGGCGGAACTCCACAGTGGCCAAGGCGGTCGGGGCGGCCGCGTACGAGGACCGGCCCCCGCTCACCGTCGGCTACTACGCGTACTTCAGCAACCTGCCGACCGACACCTTCGAGGCGTACAGCCGGCCCGGCCGGGGGTGGGCGGTCTGCCCCACCAACGACGACCTGACCATGGTGATCGGCGGGTGGCCGTACGAGGAACTGGCCGCACACCGCAACGACATCGACGCCACCATGACCGCCATGTTCGCCACCGCACCCGGCTGGGCGGAGCGGTTCGCCGAGGCCAAGCAGGAGAGCCGCTGGGTGGGGGCGTCGGTGCACAACTACTTCCGGGTGCCGTACGGGCCGGGCTGGGCCCTGGTCGGTGACGCCGGCTACAGCCGTGACTACATCACCGCGCAGGGCATCACCGACGCGTTCCTGGACGCCGAACTGCTCGCCGACGCGATCGCCGCCGGTGACCTGCCCGGCTACCAGACGGCTCGCGACGCCCGTGCCATGCCGCACTACCAGATGACTCTGGGCATCGCGTCGCTGCAGCCGCCGGACGAGCAGATGGTCGCCCTGGTCGGCGCGATCGCCGGCAAGCCCGACAAGATGGACGCCTTCATGCGGCTGAACTCGGGCGTCACGTCACCGGCCGAGTTCTTCGCCCCGGAGAATCTGGGCCGGCTGCTCAGCTGACCGAGATCTGGGCCGCGACGATCCGCCATTCATTGTCGTACGCCCAGGTCCGCGCGTACCGGAGGCGGGCCGTGAGCGGCTCGCCTCCGAGGGTCCCGCGCACCGTGCACAGGGCGAACGTGGCCCCGGTGGTCCCCGACACCACCACCTCCAGATCCTCCTCGACCAGGCTCTCCACCACCGAGCCACCGGTCCGGTAGGCGTCCAGGTCGTCGGCCTTGCCGAACCTGGTGCCGTCCGGCCCGATCGCCACCAGGGCGTCGTCGAGCAGCGCGTCCAGGGCGGCCACGTCGCCGTCCCGCTGAGCCTGCTGCAGGCGGTGCTCGGCGGCGAGAAGTTCGTCGCGGCTGCTCATGGTGAGTCTCCGTTCAGTCGGGGGAGACCCCTGAGGGCCACCCGGTCAAGATCCGTTAAGCTCCCCGGCCGGAAGATCCATTGTCGACATCGGAGGAAAAGTGGCTGTCACCGCCGACCTGAGCAAGGTTCTGGACAAGGCTTACCAGGACAAGTCCCTGGAAGAGATCCTGGACGCGCCGGTGGAGGCGCTGGCCGGCGTCAGCGCGAACGGCGGCAAGCTGATCCGCGAGGCCCTCGGCGTCAAGACCATCGGTGAGCTGGGCCGCAACAAGTACTTCGTCGCGGCCCAGGCCCTGGCCGCCCTGGCCGACGCCCGCTGACCTAGGCGCCGGACGGCGGGGTCCCCGGACCGGGGGCCCCGCTTCCCAGACGGTCCAGGAAATCCCGCTGGACCTGATTGAAGACCGCTTGCTGGTACGCCACCACCAGCGCCCCGGTCCGCACGTCGACACTCTCGAACCGTTCGTAACCCAGATGGCCCAGCGTCCGGTGGTAGGAGTCGGCCAGCTCGTCGATCTCCTCGGCGGTGCTGTGCGGGCCCAGCGCGGCGAACCGGAGTGCCAGCTCGTTCGCCTCCGGCAGCAGCGCCGGATCCACCACCCGGCCGACCAGATCCAGCATCGCCTCCCGGCCGTGGTCGTCCAGACCGTGATGCAGCAGCAGCATCATCTCCCGGTCGTGCCGGGCCAGGTCCGGTGGCATGTCCGGGCCGGTGACCGCGACCAGCTCGGCCAGATCCGGTGGGATGTCCGGGCCGGCCCCGGCCGCGCGCAGCCGGGCGATCACCGCCCGCCGTTCGGTGAGGCGTTCGATCTGTCCGGCGAGCTCCCGGTCCAGGTCGTCGAGCACACTGTCGGCCCGGCCCGGGTCGTCGAGCAGCGGCGGGATCTCGTCCAGCGGGATACCGAGCTCGGTCAGCCGCCGGATCCGCAGCAGCAGGACCAGATCACGGACCGAGTACTCCCGGTAGCCGTTCGGCCGGCGCACCGGCTCGGGCAGCACCCCCACCTGGTGGTAGTGCCGCAGGGTGCGGACGCTGACCCCGGCCGCACGGGCGATCTCACCGCTGTTCACGACGGCCAGCCTACGAGCCCCGCGGTCCGTCAGGTCCGGGCGAGGAGAAGCCCGGCGGCGATCGGAGCGGATGGTGTGGCACCCGGACCCGGAGATCAACCGGCAGCGCGCGGAAAACGTCGAACGGTGGAGGCGGGAGAAGGCGGGCCTGCCCCCGAACGCACCGGGCGCCTGGCTCGCCGCGATCGCGGTGCCGTTCGTGGTGCTGTGGATCTGTTGTGGCAGCCCGTTGCAGAGCCTGTTCGGTGACCACGAGGAGCCGGAGGAGGTGGTGCGGGCCTACGTCCGGGCCACCCTGATCGAACCGGACGACGCCGAAGCCAGCCGCCTGACGTGCAGCGGGCCGCTCGGGCACGCGTTACTCGACTGGCGGCCCCAGCTCGACGCCATCCGGGCTCAGCATGGTCGGTCCGCGCTCCAGGTGGAGATCACCTCGTACCGGGAGACCGTGACCGGCATCGAGGCGAGCGCCGACGTCACGATCGCCGCGACGATGAAGACGAACGGTCAGCCGGCGGCCCGTACCACCAGGTCGTTTCACTTCGAACTCAGTGACCTGTCCAGCTGGAAGGTCTGCACCGTGGTCTGACGCGCCTCCAAGGTCAGCGTTTCTCCCGGTCCGCGCCCGGCGACCCGCAGATGTCCGCACCCGAACCGGCGATCGCGCGCGCCGGGAGGGCGTCACATCGCGTGGTTGTCTTCGGACACGGCACCCCCGGCGCTGAAGCTGTCCGTGCGCTCCAGATCGCGCAGCGGGCGGACCCACAGGGCGATCACGCCGGTGACCGCCCAGATCACGGCGAGGACCGCGGCGGCGACACCGACCCCGGAGTTCTCGGTGAGGATCGCCGCGCCACCCATGCCGGCCGCCGGGGCCAGCGTGATCGCCGAGTTCTGCACACCCATCACCCGGCCGCGCACGTCGTCCGGAATGCGCTCCACCATCAGCACCCCCATCAGGCTGCCGAACAGTCCGTTGCCCAGCCCGACCAGCGCCGCCCCGGCGAACACCACCCACGGCTCGGCGAGAGTGGCCAGCACCCCGATCCCGGCCACGGCGATCAGCAGCCCGGTGACGAACCAGGTGCGCCGGCGGCCCCGGCCGGCCAGCACCGCGTAGGTCCCGCCACCCACGAGCAGCCCGACGGCGAGGGCGCTGAGCACGAACCCGAGCAGTTCCGGCCGGCCCTCAAGGGTGAAGTGCACCGGCAGCACCAGCGCCTGGAACGCGCTGATCACCAGGATCAGGCTCATGCTGACCAGGGTGGTGGTGCGCAGGAACGGCGACCGGACCAGGGTGTGCCAGCCGTCCCGCAGCCGGATCCGCTCCGGCGCCGCCCCGATCTCCCCGGCCTGCCTCGGGATCAGCATGGTGACCGCGGCGGCCGCCGCCGACGTGCCCGCGGTGATCCACAGGACGGTGGTGCCGTCCAGCACCGCCATCAGCGTGCCCGCCGCGGCCGGCCCGGCCAGCATGACCAGCGCACCGAGTGCTTCCCGCAGCCCGAGCAGCCGTTCGGCGCTCATCCGCCCGGCCCGCACCACCCCCGGGATCATGGCTTCGCGGGCGGTCAGCCCCGGCACGTCCCCGAACGACCCGATCACCGCGAACAGCACGAACCATCCCACCGCCAGCCCGGCGGTCGCGTCCACCAACGGCAGAGCGGCCACCGACAGCGCCGACACGACATCGGTGAGCACCGAAGCGGTACGCCGGTTGATCCGGTCGATCACCACCCCCATGATCAGCCCGGCCACCGCGGCGGGCAGCGCCGACGCGACCGCCACGGCCCCGGTGGCCAGCGCACTGCCGGTGATCTGCAGGACGAGGAGCGGCAGCGCGACACCGGCGATGGAGTTCCCCAGCATCGACAGCACGTAGGAGGTGAGATAGGCGATCGGCACGCGGTTCATGACCGTTATGGCAAACCATGACGTTACGTCGGGGTCAAGGTCCGGGGTGTGCGGGCCGCTGAGTCAGTCATCGGACATCGAGGTAACGCGAACGAGGACTGTTCCGGTGCGGAGCAGGGGCGAAGGATGGAACACCGGAGTTTCTCAAGATCGCGGTTGCGCGGTAGGCGCATCGGTTAGGGACGTAAGATGTCACACCTCATCGCTAAGCTCGTAGGCGGACGAGCGGTCCGAAAGCCCAGCTCGGGAGGTGTGACAGTGGCAACCGTGCATGACGTCGCCGCCTATGTTCTGTCCCGGCGCGGGCCGATGTCGGCGATGAAGTTGCAGAAGTTGCTGTATTACGCGCAGGCCTGGCATCTGGTGTGGGACGACCGGCCGTTGTTCGACGAGCACATCGAGGCTTGGGCGAATGGCCCGGTCATTCCCGCCCTCTACGCGGAGCACCGCGGTCAGTTCTCGATCGAGGTGTGGCCGTCCGGTGATCCGGACGGGTTGTCGGAGGGCGAGCGCGAGTCGGTGGATGTGGTTCTTGAGTTCTACGGCGACATGACCGCGCACCAGCTGTCCGAGTTGACCCACAGGGAGGGCCCGTGGCGCGATACCCGTGAGGCTGCGGGGGTTGCGCCGATGGAACGGTCCAGCGCGGTGATAACACCGGCGGCGATGCAGGAGTATTACCTGTCGGTCTACGACGCCTGAGCGGGGCGCCGGTGAGCGGCAATCGTAAGAGGCGCATTCCGGGTGCGGCGAGTGCGGCCAGTCCCAAGAAGTCTGTTCCCACGGCGGCGAAGCAGGCGTTGACCGCGACACTGCGGCTGCCGATGGCGGGCAGGCTTACGGTGCGCTGGACCAGATTTGACTACGACGGACCGTTCTGCCTGGGTGCTTCGGCCATCGGCACGATCGTGCAGATGTTCAAGGCGGTCAGCCATCTGGAGACGATGACCCCGGCCGAGGTTTTCAACGGAGGTGTCGGTAAGGATTACGGTGATCCGGCCGGCTTGCCGAATCCGGAGGCGGTGCGGCGACTGCAGGACCTGCAACTACAGGACGAGACGAACATCTCGCGGCTGAGTTTCATGGGTCGGCAGCGGTTGTACGGTATCCGGCGCGATCTGGACTTCTATCCGATCTTCTGGGATCCGGAGCACCGGATCTGGCCATCGGTGAAGAAGCACACCTGACCGGTCAGAAGCCGGGGCCGTCGAAGCCCAGATGGGTGCGGTGCCAGGTGGGCGGCGAGCCGGGGGTGGCGGTGATCCGCCAGTGGTAGACGTGGTAGCCGGCCGCCGCGGTGCGGGGGATGAAGCCCCGGCCGGAGTAGAACTCCAGCAGCAGGCCGTCGCCCTCGGTGTCGCACACCGGGTCGGGGTAGACGCCTGAGTCGATGAAGAGTTCGCCGGAGCGCCACGGGAAGTCGGCGGCGCACGCGGTGGCGACGGCGACGTCCAGCGAGTCGACCGACCAGAACTCGGCTACCACCTCGGCGTACGCGAACGGGTCCACGTCGTCGCCGAGCCGCCGGCCCAGCGCGTCGATGGTGGCACGGTCGTTGAGCAGGAGCATGCCGTCGTCGGTGAACAGGACCCCGTACACCTGATTGTGGTTGTAGGACCAGGTGTCCCGCCGGATCCGGACCGCCTCGCGCACGCCGGGCATGTCGGCGATCCACCATTCGGCGGGGGCGGTGCTGATCGTCGCGTCGTCGGTGATGACCCGCACCGAGCCGTCCGGCCGTTTGATCACCTCGCCGTGGAGTGGACCGGCGACGTATGCCTCGATCGCCGCGATCAAACGTTCCTCCGCCACCCGCATGCATCCATCTTCACCTCTGCGGTGGCGAGGCAGAAGGTCCACCGGCCGGTGGACGGGAAGTCCCGTCGAACGATGCTCTCGGTGGCGGCGCCGTTCGGCGAGGCTTCGTCCATGAGGGACGCGAGATCGTGGCGGGTGATCGCCGGCTGGCTGGTGTTCGTGGCGACGTGCCTGGTCGCCGGGCTGGCGGTGGGTGGCCGGGACGCCACGACCGAGGACTACCGGGTGGGTGAGGCGGGCCGGGCGGAGGCGATGGCCGCGGCCGGCGGGCTGGAGCGAAGGCCCCAGGAGCAGGTGCTGATCTCCGGGCCGGGCCGGGACCGGGCCGCGGCGGAGATCGTCGCGCGGATGTCACGGTTGGCGGAGGTCGAGGCGGTCGATCCGGTCGTACGGTCCCCGAACGGCGGCACACTGCTGGTGGTGATCACCATGCGTGGCCCGGAGCTGGCGGCCCGGGAGCATGTCGGCGTGTTGCGGGAGCAGACGGCCGCGGTGCGGGCGGGCCATCCGGACGCGCGGGTGGAACAGACCGGCCGGGCTTCGATCGGCAGTGGCCTGGACGAGCGCCGGGCCGCCGACCTGGCCCGATCCGAGATGATCGCCCTGCCGGTGACGCTGATGGTGCTGTGGCTGGTCTTCGGTTCGGTGGCCGCCGCGACGATCCCGGTGCTGCTGGCGCTGACGTCGATCGCGGCGGCCACCGGCCTGGCCCTGCTGGCGTCGCACGTCTTCCCGGACGCCGGGGTGGGCACCAACGTGATCATCCTGATCGGCATGGCGGTCGGTGTCGACTACGCGCTGTTCTACCTGGAGTTCGACGGTGCCGGGGCGGTCGTGGTCAGTTCCGGGCTGGCGGTGGCGGTCTCGGCGGCGACCCTCTATCTGGCCTCCGACGTCATCTTCTCGTCGCTGGCCACCGCCACGATCGTGGTCACCCTGGTGGCGGTGGCGGGTGCGCTGACGGTACTGCCGGCGACGCTCGGCCGGCGGCGTCGGACCCGGACGAGGACGAGGACGGCACGATGGATCCGGCCGTCGGCCACCATCCTGGTGGTGTCGGTGCTGGCATTGCTCGCGCTGGCCGCGCCGCTGGCCGGGTTGCGGGTCACCGAGATCAGCGTCGAGACGTTCTCCCGGGAGATCCCGGCCATGCGGGTCCGTGACCGGCTGGTCGCCGTGTTCCCCGAACTGCGCGGGCAGCATCAGGTGGTGGTGCGGGCCGATCCGGAGCGGGCGGCGCGGGTACGTGCCGCGCTGGCCGGCATCGACGCTGATCCGTCCCGGACACGGGTGTCACCCGACGGCCGGATCACGGTGCTCACCCTGCCGGTGACCGCCCGGAACGACTCGCCGGAGGCGGTGGACTCGCTGACGTACCTGCGCAAGCGTCTTCTCCCGGCCGCCCTCGGCGCCGTCCCGGGGGCCGAGTGGGCGGTGTCCGGGGACGTCGCCCGGATCGTCGACTATCCGGCCCATCAGCGGGACCGGCTGCCGATGGTGCTCGGCGCGCTGCTCGCGGTCACGTTCCTGACGACCGTGGTGTTCTTCCGGTCGGTGGTGCTCGGCCTGCTCGGGGCGGCGCTGAACCTGCTGTCCGCGGCGGCCGCCATGGGAGCCCTGCTGCTGGTGTCGCCGGGACCGGTCGGGACCCGGGTGCCGCTGTTCCTGGTGGTGATCCTGTTCGGACTGTCGATGGACTACCAGTTCTTCGTGGTGAGCCGGATCCGGGCGGCGGTCCGCGCCGGCCACACCGCGCGCGACGCGGTCCGGGTGGGTCTGTCCGAGTCGGCCGGGGTGGTGACCAGCGCCGCGGTGGTGATGACCACGGTGTTCGTCAGCTTCATCTTCGTCGATCTGACCGAACTGCGGCAGATGGGGATCGTGCTGGCCGCCGGGGTGCTGCTGGACGCGTTCGTGGTCCGGGTCCTGATCCTGCCGTCGGTGTTGCACCTGCTCGGCGAGCGGGCGTGGTGGCCGGGCCGGGCAGTAGGTTGAGCGGTGTGACGGGGCCGTTCTGGGAGAGCACGCTACGGCGGTGGAACGCGGTCTGCTGGGTGCTGTACACGCTGTACTCCGTGGTGGTGCTCGCCCTGGACCCGCCCGGCCCGGCCCGGAACTGGTCGCTGGTGCTGCTGGCCGCGCTGGCCGCCGGTTACGTCCTGACGGTGCGCGGGCCACTCCACCCGTACGGCTATCTCCTCGTCCTGGTCCTCGCCCTGAGCGGACTGTCCTATCTGCGGGGCGGTTACGTGGTGCTGTTCATCGTCACGTTGCCGCACTTCTGGGTGCTCACCCGCTCGTGGCGGGCGTCGATCGGGTTCAGCGCGGCGGGCGCGGCCGGCACCCTGATCGGCAGCACGCTGCGCACCGGGTGGGGCACCGAGTTCGTGCCCAGCGTGATCTCCACCCTGATCGTGTACGCGGCGAGTGTCCTGATCGGCATGTGGGCGCACCGGGTGGTCGAGGAGAGCCACGAGTGGGCGCGGCTGCGGGAACGCGAGCGGATGGCCCGCGAGATCCACGACACGCTGGCGCAGGGATTCGCGTCGATCGTGGTGCTCGCCGAGGCGGCCCGCTCCGGCCTGGACCCGGAGCACGCCAGCGCCCGGCAGTTGCGGTCGATCGAAGCCACCGCCCGGGACAACCTGGCCGAGGCCCGGGAGCTGGTCGGTTCGGCCCGCCCGGCGACCGGCTCGATGGCGCAGACGCTGCGGCGCACCCTGGACCGGTTCGCCGAGGACACCGGGCTGGCCGTGATCGCCGACCTGGCCGACGTGCGCTGCGATCAGCCGTCCCGGGTGGCGTTCCTGCGCTGTGCCCAGGAGTCGCTGGCCAACGTGCGCCGGCACGCGCGGGCCTCGACGGTCGGGGTGACCCTGGCCCGGCAGGACGGCGACGTGGAGTTGGAGATCACCGACGACGGGGTGGGGTTCGACGTGCGGCAGGGCACCGGGTTCGGCATCGACGGGATGCGGCGGCGGTTCGCCGAGATGGCCGGGGAGCTGACGGTGACCAGCTCACCGGGCGACGGCACCCGGATCCTGGCCCGCCTCCCGGAGGCCCCGGCATGACCCGGATCCGGATCGTGGTGGTCGACGACCACACCGTGATGCGGGCCGGTGTGATCACCCTGCTCGCCGGGGACACCGGCATCGACGTGGTCGGCGAGGCCGGCGACGGCCGGGCCGCGCTGGACCTGATCGCCCGGCACGATCCCGATGTGGCCCTGGTCGACCTGCGGATGCCGATCCTGGACGGGGTGGCCACCACCGCCGCCATCGTGGCCCGGCATCCCCGGACCCGGGTGCTGATCCTGACCACCTACGACACCGACGACGACATCGAGCGCGGGGTGGAGGCGGGTGCGGTCGGATATCTCCTCAAGGACACCACCCGCGATCAGCTCGTGGACGCCGTGCACGCGGCCTCCCGTGGGGAAACCGTGCTGGCGCCCCGGGTGGCGGCGAAACTGTTCGCCCGGATGCGCCGGCCGGAGCGGGCGCCGCTGACCGCCCGGGAACTCGACGTGCTCAACGGGGTCGCCGACGGTCTCACCAACGCCGAGATCGGGGCGCGGCTGGTCATCGCGGAGGCGACGGTCAAGACGCATCTGCTGCGGCTGTTCGCGAAACTGGACGTCAACGACCGTACCCACGCGGTGGTCGTCGCTCTTGATCGTGGCCTGCTCCGCCGCACCCGGTGAGCGGCGGCGCCACAGGCCGGACACAACGGATCCGAATCGGTCACCCGGCGATAATGCCGCGATGACGACGGAGACTCTCGCGGCGGCGTTGCGGATGGCGTCCCGGCAGGCCCGGGAACGCTGCGGCGACATCCGCACCATGCCGCGCGACGGCGCTGTGCCCGGCGAGCCGAAACGGGCTCTGACCGGCTGTCTCGCGCAGACGGTCGCGGTCTAGGCTGGCGCGGTGCTTCTGGGGAACAGGTACCTGCTGCAGCAGCGCGTCGGCGCGGGCGGCATGGGTGAGGTGTGGCTCGCCGTCGACGAGGTGCTGCGGCGTACCGTCGCGGTGAAGGTCATGCTCCCGGCCGTCGCCGACGATCCCGACTTCGCGAAACGGTTCGAGGCCGAGGCCACCTCGATGGCCCGGATCAACCACCCGGGCGTGGCGTCGATCCACGACTTCGGGCGCGACCAGGGTGTGCTCTACCTGGTGATGGAATTCGTCGACGGCGAGTCCCTGGCACAGCGGCTGACCCGCGGCCGGCTCGCCCCGGACGAGACGATGCGCCTGATCGAGCAGGCCGCCGCCGGTCTGCAGGCGGTCCACGACCAGGGGCTGGTCCACCGCGACATCAAACCCGCCAACCTTCTGGTACGCCGGGACGGCTCGGTCGTCATCACCGACTTCGGCATCGCCCGGCACGAGTCGGCCAGCCAGCTCACCGCTTCGGGGGCGATTCTCGGCACCCCCACCTACCTGTCCCCGGAGCAGGTGCGCGGCGAACCGGCCGGGCCGCTCAGCGACGTCTACTCCCTGGGCCTGGTGGCGTACGAGTGTCTGGCGGGGGAGAAGCCGTTCCAGGGCGACAATCCGTACGCGGTCGCGCTGCAACGTCTCCAGCAGGGCCCCCGCACGATCAAGGTGGATCTGCCGGTCCCGGTGCAGGCGGTGGTCGAGCGGGCGCTGGCCGTCGACCCGCTGGACCGCTGGCCGTCGGCGCGGGAGCTGGCGGGTGCCGCCCGGGAGGCGGCGGCCCCGAGGACGCCGCGGTTGACCACGGCCGCCCCGGCGTCCCGCAAGCCGGTGCTGCTCGCCGCTCTGGCCGGGCTGCTGATCGTGGTCGGTGGGGTGCTGGCCTGGGGGCTGCTGCGGCCGGACACGGCACCCGCCGCCGACGGTGGGGTGGTCCCGGCGGAGCAGCAGGCCGTGGTGGTGCCGGACCTGTTCGCCGAGTGTGAGTTCGGCTTCTGCCCGGCCGAGCCGCTGTGCTGGGGTGGCCTGGTCGCCAATTCGGGTGTCGCCGTCTCGCCCCGCCGCCGGGACTGCGCCGAGGAGCACTACTGGGAGACGTTCGCCGCTGTGCCGCTGCCCGCCGGCGGAGTCACGATCAGCGAGAAGTCGCTGGTGGCGCGGCCCGAGGTGGGCGCGGTGTGCAACGCCGGGACGCTCGCCGACCGCACCGCCGACCCGTCCCGGGTGCGGAAGTGGCGGATCGACGCGTGGCCGGTGACGGTCGGCGCGGACACCCTGCTGCACTGCATCGCCAGCGCCCCGGGCGGCGAGACGACGGGTGGTGTCGTCACGCCGGGGTGAGCCGTCCGGCCACGAACGCGAACGCCTCCGGGACGATCGTGCTCCAGTAGGTGAAATCGTGCCCGCCCGGACCGTAGCGGCCGGCCGCCGGTTCGACCGGCAGCGCCCGCACGGCGTCGAGCAGGTCGTCGCCGGTGCCGCACCACAGTCCGACCGGGATGCCGGAGAGCTTCGCGGCCCCGGTGGAGACGGCGTCCCCGGGGGTGACCGCGGGGGAGAACGCGGCGACCGCCCGTACGAAATCGGGAAACGTCATGGCCAGTGACAACGCGCCCGCGCCGCCCATCGACCAGCCCCAGACCGCGATGCGGGAGATGTCGAAGCCGCGCTCGGCACACCAGGCCGGGATCTCCTCGCGGACCATCCGCTGTGGATCGTCGCCCGGATGGGGCCGCCACGCCAGCCGGTCGCCGGTGGCCCCGGCCAGCACGAACGGCGGATGTTCCCGGGCCGCCGCGGTCAGGTGCCGGCCCAGCCCGAGGCCCGGGAAGTCCGGCGGCCGTCTGGAGCCGCCGTGCAGCACCAGGCAGACCGGCAGCCCGCGCCCGTCGCCGTGCCCGTGCGGAACGGCGGTGTAGAAGTCGACGAGCCGGCCGCGGGCCGCCGAGAACCGCCGCTCGACCCGCTCAGCTCCGATCGGCGCGTCCGGAATCGTCAGCCGTCCCGGCTCGTCCCGGCAGCCCGCGATCCCGGTCAGCATTGCCGCCGTCAGCAACGTCCGTCGTCTCATGCCCGCTTCAACGAACGGGGCGGGGTGTCAGCTCCCGGAACACCGGGCCGGCGACGGCCGCGCCGTCCGGCACGGAGCGGATGCCGCCGCGCCCGGCCGGCGGCGCCGCGACCATCGTGTCCGTGCCGCCGGCCGGTCACGGACCCGGCAGGATCGCCCGCGGACATCGGGTGGTCCCGGACTTCCCGGAGCTGGAGCCACCGCTGGTCACGATCGCCGGAGCCGTCACGGTACGGTCTGCGGCGCGGTGACCGGCTGCCGGGTGCGCAGGTCCAGTGCCGAGCACGCGGTCGAGGCGATCAGCATCGCCACGCAGATGGCCAGGCCGGCGCTCACCCCGTCGTCGGTGACCATGATCCCGGTGACCACCGCGGTGGCCAGGGTCGCCGAGATCCGCTGGGACACCTGGAGGAACGCTCCGGCCAGCCCGGCCGCCCCGGCGGGCGCGTGGGCCAGGGTGAGCGCCTGGTTCGGCGACAGCATCAGCCCACCGGCCAGCCCGGACGCGAACTGGGTCAGTGACAGCGCCAGGATCAGCCCGGACTCCGGCACGGTCCGCACCACCAGCAGGGTCGCCACCGTGGCCAGCACCGATCCGGCCAGCGCGCCGACCACACCGGCCCGCCCGAACCGGGACACCAGCCGCCAGCTCTGCGACGAGGCGAGGGCGAACCCGATCGCCCCCGGGATCAGCGGCAGCGCGGCCCGCAGCGGACTCCACCCCAGGCCGTCCTGCAGATGCAGGACCAGCACCAGGTTCGCCGACAGGGTGGCGCCGAACTGGAACATCGCCGACAGGGTGCCCAGACTGAACCCGCGCGACCGCAGCAGCTCCGGCATCAGCACCGGGGTCCGGCCGGTCCGGGCGTACCGCCGCTCCCACCAGGCCAGGGCGCCGAGCGCGGCCACCGCCAGCAACGGCCAGGCCGCCGTCGGCAGGCCCGGCCCGTCCGGGAGCACGAACGGCAGCAGCAGGCACAGCGTCACGGCGGCCAGCAGGGCCAGACCGGGCAGGTCCAGAGTGGTCCGGCGAGCGCTTCCCGGTCGCGGTCCACCGGGCAGGAACTTGATTGCCAGCGGTACGGTGACCAGCCCGAACGGCACACTCATCAGCAGCACGACCCGCCACCCGAGGTCACCGCCGGCCGCACCGAGCACGGCCCCGCCGACGAGCGGCCCGAGCACCGCGGTGATGCCACCGACAGTGGCGTACGCGGAGAGTGCCCGGGCCCGTTCCCGGCCGGTGAAGAGATCCTGGAACAGCCCGTACACCTGCGGGTTGACGATGCCGGCACCGGCGCCCTGGGTGAGCCGGGCGGCCGCCACCACCCACGCCTCGGTCGCCGTCGCCCCGACCACGCCGGCCACCGTGAACAGGGTCAGCCCGCCGACGAACAGCCACTTGCGCCCGTGCGTGTCACCGAGCCGTCCGGCCGGCACCATCGCCAGCCCGAACGTCAGCGAGTAGCCCGCGATGATCCACTGGAGGGTGGCCGGGCCGGCGCCCAGCTCGTCCCGCAGCGCCGGGATGGCCGAGTTGAGACTCGCCTGGTCGAGCAGGGTGGTGAACGCGGCGGCGAGACAGACGGCGAGGACCACGGTGTTCCGGCGGGGCACCCACCGACCCTATCGAGTACGGCCCGGTCACGGTTCGTGGTCCTTACCACTCGCCGGGCCGATCCCGACCGGCTTCTCGATGTATTCGACGTACGGGCCGGCGCGCAACGCCGCTCTCGATCCACCCGGCCGGCACCTCGTCCAGCGGCACCACACGGGCGCCCAGACGGATCTCGTCGGCGATCCGCACACTCAGCGCGTGCGCCTGGCCCGGAACGCCACCATGTTGACCCGGTTGCCGCAGCGCACCGAACAGAACCGTTTCGAACCGTTGCGGGACAGGTCGATGAAGATGCCGTCGCAGTCGTCGGCGGCGCAGACCCGCAGACGGTTCGTCTCGTCCATCCGGATCACGTCGATCAGGGCCAGCGCCGCCTCCACCCGGATGCGCTCGGCCAGCGGCGCCGACGGCTCGGTGGCGTGGATGTGCCAGTCGAGGCCGTCGTGCCGGGTGAGGTAGGGCAGCGCCTGCGCCACCCGCAGCATCAGGTTGACGGCGGCGACCGCCTCGTCCCGGTCCAGGGTCCACACCGAGCGCAGCAGATCACGGGTCTCCCGCACCGCGGCCAGCTCGGCGGCGTCGTGGTCGATGCGCCCGGAGAACGGATGGTTGCTCAGCAGCGCGGCCAGCTCCTCCACCGTGGACAGCTCGTCGTCGCCGGTGCGGGAGGCGCCGGCGGCGGTGTTGGCGAGCACGGTGACGAACTCCAGCGCCTCCTCCGTGTCAGGGGCGAAAAGCAATTTGACTCCTTATCCCGGGAAGCCTAGCGTCATGGGCGTATGAAGTTTAGCCCCTGACTGGAGGATGTCGTGAAGCCGCTCCACACCGGGTTGGCCGCCGCTTTCACATCGGCCGCGACCTTCGCCACGTCGGGCGCGTTCATCAAACCGCTGCTGGAAGCCGGCTGGTCCCCGGCCTCCGCGGTCACCGCCCGGGCCCTGCTCGCCGGCCTGCTGCTGCTGCCGATCGTGGTGTTCTCGCTGCGCGGCCGGTGGGACGCGCTGTGGCGGGGCCGCTGGCGGGTGGCCGGCATGGGGCTGATCGCGGTCGCGTTCACCCAGCTGTCCTACTTCGCCGCCATCCGGCGCATCCCGGTGTCGACCGCGCTCCTCGTCGAATACCTCGCGCCACTGCTGCTGGTGATCTGGGTCGCGGTCAGCACCCGGCGCCTGCCCCGGCCCGCCGTGGTGCTCGGCTCGGTGCTCGCCATCGGCGGCCTGGCGCTGGTCATCGGGCCCGGCGCGCTGGAGGCCGTCGACCCGGCCGGTCTGCTGCTGGCCTTCGCCGCGGCGATCGGCTGCGCGGTCTACTTCGTGGTCGCCGCCCGCCCCGCCGACGGCCTGCCACCGGTCGCCCTGGCCGGATTCGGCCTGCTGCTCGGCGGCGCCGCCCTCGGCCTGGCCGGGCTGCTGGGCCTGGTCCCGGTCGGCATGACCTTCGGCGAGGTGGCCCTGCTCGGCTCCCCGGTGGCCTGGTGGGTGCCGCTGACCGTGGTGGCGTTCTTCGGCACGGCCGTGGCCTACGCCACCGGCATCTACGGCTCCGCCAGACTCGGCTCCCGCCTGGCGTCGTTCGTCGGCCTCCTCGAGGTGGTCTTCGCCTCGATCCTCGCCTGGATCGTCGTCGGCGAGTCCCTGACCTGGCTCCAGATGGCCGGTGGCGCCCTGATCCTGACCGGCATCACGGTGATCCCGGCCCCGGAGGAGAGGATCGCGGTGGAGGAGCCGGTGCCGTCGCTCGGCGTCGTGCGGTAGTGCTAGCCCTACCGGACAAGGGTGTGCTGGCATCATCGGCACGGGCCGTTCGGGGGAATAGCGTTCGGGTATGACGACGACGCCGGTTCTCATGCCCGCCATCGCGCCACGGGTCGCCACCGACTCCCGCTATGTCCTCACCGGATTTCCGCTGGCCGCGGGCGCGCTGCTGGTTCCGGTCGCGGCGCTGGCGGTCGGCGCCGGGCTGGAGGTGGCCGGGGTGGGCCTGCCGCTGATGCTGTTCGCCCTGATGCAGGCCCGCGGCTTCGCCGCCGCCGAGCGCGAGAGGGTCGCGGTGGTCCTCGGGAGACAGATCCCCGACCCCGTCTACCGGGCGGTGGACTCCTCCACCCTCCCCACCCGGCTGAGGTCCGTGCTGGCCGACCGGCAGACCTGGCGCGACCTGGCCCACGCGGCACTGCGGTGGATCCCGAGCACTGTCGCGTTCATCGTCGTGGCGACCTGGTGGGCGGCCATCGTCGGTGGTCTGACCTGGGCGTTGTGGGGCTGGTCGCTGCCCGCCGACGGGGCCGAGGTGCCCGAGCTGATCGGTCTCGGCGACTCCTACTCGACGAATGTCGGCTTCCACGCCGCGGTCGCCCTGCTGTTCATCCTGACCCTGCCACCGGTGGCCCGCTGGGCGGCCCGGTTCGAGGCCCGGTTCGCGGAGCGGCTGCTAGCAGGCGTTTCTCAGGTTCGGTAGGAGCCAGTCGGATGGCGATCAGCCGGCTCTCCGCCGACTCCGGTTCCCGGCCGAGCCGGCGCAGCAGTTCGGCACGGGTGGCGTGGAAGAGGTGATAGTCGTGCAGCCCATCGATGTGATCGACGAGCCGGAGCGCCGCGGCCGGCCCGGCGCCGGTCATGCTCACCGCGACGGCCCGGTTCAGTTCCACGACCGGGGACGGCGCGATCCGGAGCAGTTCGGTGTAGAGCCCGGCGATCTGCTCCCAGTCGGTGTCGTCCATGCCCGCCGCCGTCGCGTGACAGGCCGCGATCGCCGCCTGCAGTTGGTATGGTCCGGCCCGCCCGTGCCGCAGCGCCCGCTCGCACATCGCGGCGCCCTCGGCGATCTGCCCGGCGTCCCACCGCGTCCGGTCCTGGTCGGCGAGCAGGATCAGATCCCCGGCGGCGTCGGTGCGCCCGGCCCGGCGGGCGTCCTGCAGCAGCATCAGCGCGAGCGCCCCCAGCACCTCCGGCTCGTCCGGCATGAGCAGGGCCAGCACCCGCCCGAGCCGGACCGCTTCCCGGCACAGCCGCGGATCCCCCGAGTAACCCTCGTTGAACAGCAGGTAGAGCACGGCCAGGACGGCCGACAGCCGGTCCGGCAGCAGATGTGGCGGCGGCACCCGGAAGGGGATACCCGCGTGCCGGATCCGTTGCTTGGCCCGGAAGATCCGCTGCCCCATCGTCTTCTCCGACACCAGGAAGGCCCGGGCGATCTCCGTGGTCCGCAGCCCCGCCACGCACCGCAGGGTGAGTGCCACCTGCGCCTCGTCACTCAGAGCCGGATGACAGCAGGTGAAGATCAACTCCAGCCGCTCGTCCGGGATGTCGCCGTCGTCGATGTCCGTGCCCGGTCCCTCCTCCCTGATCGCGGGTGGTTCGGCCGTGGCGGCCGCCCGTAGCTTCCGGCGTTCCACGCCGGCCCGCCGGATGACGTCGGTCGCCCGCCGCCGGGCGGTCGTCGTGAGCCAGGCGAGCGGCTGGTCCGGCACACCGGTCTCCGGCCAGACCTGCAGCGCCCGAGCGAAGGCGTCCTGGGCACACTCCTCGGCCAGACTCCAGTCGCCACCGGTGAAGCGGACCATCACCGCGACGATCCGCCCCCACCCGCCGGCATAGATCTCCCCGATCCGCCCGTCCACAGCCTCTGACAAGACCCACCCTTCCCGGCCACCCGGCGTCCGCCGCCGGGACGCGGCGGCCTCAATTCGTNGTGGCCCGTGGTGGCCCGAATCGAGCCACCACGGGCCACACGATCGCACCCCGGCCGGGGTCAGTCCTCGTTCCAGGGCCAGACCGGGCGTAGTTCGATCACGCCGTTCCAGGCCATCGGGTGCTGGGACGCCACCTCGATCGCCTGGTCCAGATCCTCGCAGTCGAGGACGTCGAAACCGGCGATCACGTCCTTGGTCTCGGTGTAGGGGCCGTCGGTCACCAGCACCTGCCGGTTGCGTACCCGCACGGTGGTGGCCGCACTGTCCGGCCGGGTGCGGTCACCCATCAGCCGGATGCCCCGGCCGTCCATCTCCCCGGCCCAGTCGTCCACGTCGGGCGCTCCGTCGTCGTCGCCGGGCGTGAAGTCCGGGTCGACACAGACCAGCATCAGGTATCTCATCGGGCCGCCCCCGTCGTCGAAGCCATCGCGGTGATCGTGGCGACCATGTTGCTGCACAGTTCCACCAGCCGCCCACCGAGCCCGTCCGGGGTCCGGGCGCCGGTGTCTCCCGGACCGTGCCGGAAACTCTGGCGGGCCAGGGTGGTTCCCGGTTCACCGCCGTCGGCCAGCTCGTACCGCCAGGACGATCCGGCGAGTCCCGCCTGGTCGAGCACATCCCAGGCGAAGACCGTGCCGTCCCGCCGTTCGGTGACCACGCAGATCGCGGTGGTCTCGGTGCCGTCCGGGAACCGGTTGTGCCCTTCGAACCGGTCCGCGCCGGTCCAGCCACCGCCGATCGTCTCCGGACTCCACTCACCGATCCGTTCCACGGTGGTGATCAGCTCCCACATCCGTTCGCGCGGCACCGGCACCACCACCGTGATCGCCACTCCCGCACCCGTGACCAGGTCCATTCTCATCCTCTCGCCATGTTCCGTCGTGGTGATGACGAACGGCGGCGGGCCGCCACTACCGGCCGGGGCAGAAATCTTCGCCTCGGGTGCGTCGCAGAATCGGATGACGGGTGAGCTGACGGTGCGATGTCCCGGGCCGGGTTCGCCGAGGCGATGGTGGCGGCCGGGCGCGGGCAGTTCGACGCTCTCCACGCGGAGGCGCGGAGGCGCGGAGGCGCGGAGGCGCGGAGGCGCGACGCCGTGGCATTGCCGCGGGGCCCCGACACCCCCGGCATGCCGCTGCCGGCCGTCGCCGGGCGGGCTGCCGCGGAGCGGGGTGCGCGGGCGCTCGAACTGAACGTCTTCGGCACCGACCGCACCGCGATCGCCCTCTACGAGTCGTCGGGTCACCGGGTGACGGCCCAGCGGATGCGCGGGGACCTGGTCAGATGACGGGACGGCCGTCCTCGAGGTAGGCGCACGTGCCGCCGGCGCGGGCCTCTACCGCTGCGGCCACCCGCCGGGCCAGCAGCGGGATCAGGCGTTGTCCGGCTTCCGCCGGGGTGCACCAGGCCCACGAGCGCAACTCGTCGGCGGCCAGGACGATCCGCTCGGCGGTGGCGGCCGGCAACACCCCACCATCGAAGATCAACATCAAGCCGTCGGTACGGCCGGGGCGCGGCGGCACCCAGTCGGTGACCAGCAGCCGTCCGATGTAGACGGTGAGCCCGAGTTCCTCGTGCAGTTCCCGCCGGGCGGCCGTCAACGGCGACTCCTCGGCTTCGACCGCCCCGCCGGGCACCTCCCAGTTGGGCTTGTACGTCGGCTCCACCAGCAGCACCCGATCGTCGGAGCCGGTCAGCAGCACTCCGGCGCCCATCCGTTTCCGGGGCAGCGTGGCGATGTATCCGGACGAGTCAGACCCAGTGATTGTCGTGTTCGAGGAAGAAGGCGGCACGTTCGTCATCGTTCATCTCCCCGAGGTTCGCGAGTCCTTCGAAATAGCCTTCCCGGGGTGCTCCGGGCGAGAAGTGCAGCAGCATCGACACGGGCGCCCCGGACCGGTTCTTGAATCCGTGCACCCCGCCGATCGGCACATGCACCCAGTCGTGCGGTTCGGCGTCGATCCATTCCGTGCCGTTGTAGATGCTCATCACGCCGGACAGGATGTAGAACGATTCGGTGATCGTACGGTGGAAATGGGGGTCGGGCCCGGCCTCGCCCGGCCCGCACTCCCACCGGTAGACGCCGAACAGCCCGCCGGTGGACGGCCCGGTGTTCAGGTAGTGGATGCGGGTCCCGTTCTGGTCGACATAGTCGGGTTCCGCGGTGTGGGGCCGGTGCTGTGCGGCATGGGTGAGGCCGGATTCCCCGAGATATCGCGGCGGTGGATACGTCATTCTCCTATGTCTACCCGAAGGTCAGGACCGGTTTGACGACCGTTCCCTCGGCGGCGTGCCGTGCCGCGGTCTCGATCTCGGTGAACGGGTATTCGGTGACGATGCGTTCCACCGGCAAGCGGCCGAGCCGGTGCAGGTCGACGAGCTGGGGGAGAAAGGTGGCGGGGGAGGCGTCGCCCTCGATGACGCCGCGGATGCGGATGCCGTTGGTCATCACGGTCATGATGTCGAATTCGGCCCTGCCGCCGATGCCGACCAGGGCGAGGGTGCCCCGCCGGTGCAGTGATCCGATGGCCCGGTTGATCACGTCGGGCCGGCCGGTGGTGTCGATGGCGTGGTGTGCCTTGTCGAGGCCGGTGTGGGCGCCGAGCGAGACGGCCAGCGACCGCCGGGCCGGGTTGGGGTCGACGGCGATGACCGTGCAGCCCAGTGACACCGCGGCCATCACCGCGCTGAGCCCGACACTGCCGGTGCCGAAGATCGCGACGGTGTCGCCGGGGGAGGGGCGCAGCACGTTGAGGACGGTTCCGGCACCGGTCTGGACACTGCAGCCGAGGGGCGCGGCGAGCGCGGGACTCAAGGTCGGCGGGACCCGGACGACATTGCTCGCGTACGCCACCGCATGGCTGGCGAAACTGGACTGCCCGAAGAAGTTGCCGTAGACGGTGGAGCCCCCGGCGCTGAGGGGACTGCTCCCGTCGGCCCGGGTGCCCCGCATGTTCAGATCGTTGAGCAGGCAGTACGCCGGATGCCCACCCCGGCACTGGCCGCACTTGCCGCAGCTGCGGTAGCTCAGCGCCACCGAGTCCCCGACGGCCACCGTGCCGACGGCCGCGCCGACGGCTTCGACGATGCCGGCGCCCTCGTGCCCGAAGACCATCGGCAGCCGGCTCCACCGCCGCCGCATGATCAGGTCGGTGTGGCAGACGCCGGCCGCGGTGATCCGGACGAGCACCTCGTCGTCGCGGGGTTCTTCGAGGTCGACGTCGCGGATGACGAAGGGTCCGCCGGCGGAGTCGACGACCGCTGCCTGGATGCGCACCGGGCTCACTCCCGTTCGAGCAGGAAGTAGTAGTGCCGGCCGTCGTCGAGGACGCCTTTGCCGTTCATCACCCCGAGCAGGGTGTGCTCGTCGACGCGTTTGAAGTGGTCGAGGACGGGTTGCCCGTCGTACACCATGGTCGCGGTGATCTGCCCGCGGAACTCGACGGCGTACAGCGCCGCCCCGCCTCTGGCACGTTCGACGTCGTCGAACAGCTCGCCTGAGGAAGAGACGCACACCAATGGCGCGACGTCGGTGAGGGTGGTGAAGCGTTTGCCGTGCCAGCGGATCCTCGGCAGGTAGCCCTCGAACCGGTGGCCGGTGACGAACTCGCTGCCACGCCAGGACCCGAGGATCTCCTCAGGCCGTGCGGCGGGCAGCGAGTCCCAGATCGCGTCCATCTCATCGATGGTCGCCTTGTTGCCGTTGGCGCGGATCTCCGACAGTCGGCTCATAGCGCCAATATAAAATATAGGAACCGTCAGCGGGGAAGGGGAACCTTCGACCAGTCGGTGTCCGAGGCCAGATAGAAGCTCGGGTAGGACGGCTGGTTGTAGGTGGTCTGCTGCCGGGCCACCTCGACGCGGTACTGCGGATCGTGCATCAGCGTGTACAGCTTGTGGTTCGTCACCTCGGTGCTCAGGTGGATCCGGATGGACGAGCTGTCCACCGTGCGGACCAGCAACTCCTCACGCCAGTCCCCGAACACGTCGGCCACCAGGCCCGGGTTGCCCTTGGTGCCGTTGTTGGTCCGGGTGCCGTCGGCCGTCAACAGCCGCCCACGTGTCCAGTCGTCGATGCTCGGCGTCACGTCCTGTGCGCCGTTGACGATCTGCGTGGTGAGATCACCGGCCCAGCGGATGCTCTGATTCGTACCGGGAATGGTGTTCGTCAGCACCTCGCCCTTCGCGCTGTGCAGCCCGAGCGCCTCGGATCCGCCGGGCATGCTGGCCCACGACTCGATGCCCCGGGTGCCGGGCAGCACGTCGCCGATCATGCCGCGGCCGGTGTCCCGGCCCGAGTAGGTGCCGAACAGCACCTCGCCGGTACGGGCGTCGCGCATCGCCATCCCGTACGGCGCCCAGGTCCCGCCCTCATGCACGGTGAAGATCTCCAACCCCGGCCGATCAGGATCGATGTCGGTCACGTGCATGGCGTCGCCGTGCCCGAGCCGGGCCTGGACCCCGGGGGTCGCGCTGCCCTCCGGCATCTCGGCGAACGACGAGTACAGCACGTCGCCGTCGTCGTCGATGGTGGCCGAGCCGTAGACGATCTCCTGTTTCCGGTCGCCGTCCACGTCCGCGGCGCTCAGCGAGTGGAAGCCCTGCGTGGTCAGCTTGCCGTATTTCGGGGAGGTGCCGTCGACCCCGTGCGGGGAGTCGTTGAACGGGTTCGACATCGGCGTCCAGCCCGAGTCCACGAACCAGTCCTTGACCAGCTTGCGGCCGTTCCAGCGGTAGGCCACGAGCGTGGTCCGGGTGTAGTAGCCGCGGGCGAACACCGCCGACGGGCGCTTGCCGTCCAGATAGGCCACCCCGGACAGGAACCGGTCGACCCGGTTGCCCGGCTCGATCCGGGCCATCGCGTAGTCGCCCCACATCAGGCCGTCGTCGTGCCGCCCCGGCTGGTAGTCGACGGTCTGCAACTCACGCCCGGTGGCACCGTCGAAAACGGTCAGATATTCGGGGCCGTCGACGATGAAACCCTCGAACGCGCGCAGGTTGTTACGGGTGCTGCGGGCCGGCGCGTACACGTCCATGAAATAGTCGGTCAGCGCCTCGGCGTCGGCCCGGCTGAGCGGATACCGGTACCGCGGCTCGATGCCGAACGCCTGCTCCAGCGTCGCCGGCCAGCGACCGGCCCGCACCTCGGGATGTCTGTGCCAGCCGAGGAACATGTCGACGACGTGCTCGTAGTATCCGGCGGCGCTCAGCCGGTGGTCCTCGGTCGGGCGGTGCCCCGGCGTGCTGATGTACTTCGACCTGCCGTCCCGGATCGTCCGGGTGCCGGGCGCGGTCTTCATCATCATCTCCGAGCGGCCGTCGCCGTCGAAGTCGTACACCAGGAACTGGGTGTAATGCGCCCCGGCCCGGATGTTGACGCCCAGATCGATACGGTGCAGCAGCTTGCCGTCGGCACGATAGGTGTCCACATAGACCGGCCCGGTGTAGCCGACCTGGGACACGTCCTTGGCGTTCGACGGATCCCACTTGACGATGTACTCGTACGCGCCGTCGCCGTCCACGTCACCGACACTCATGTCGTTCGCCGAGTAGGTGTAGGCCTCACCGGCCGGGGTGACCCCGTCGGCCGGCTTGCTCAACGGCAGCTCGTAGTAGGCGTTCGACCACGCGGTCGCACTGCCGGCCGGGCCGCCCCGGACCGGGACCACCCAGTACCGCGACGTCCCGGAACCGGCCTTGTCCAGGTAGTTCGTGCTGTCGCTGACCGTCGCGATCCGCCGGCCGTCGCGGTAGACGTGGAAGTTCACGCCGGTCAGCCCGGTCGCCGAGCGCCCGGTCGCCTCATGGCCCAGCAGCCGCCAGCTCAGGAAGACACCCTCACTGGTGGGTGCGGCGACCAGGCCGCGATCGAGTTTCTCCAGACGGGGCCCGCGCGCGGCCGACGCCGCCGCGGGGGAGGGGATGGCGGCGACGAGGACGATCGCCGTGGTCCAGGTTCTCAACCATTTTCCGGTACGGGTGGGCATGCTCGTTCCTTCAGTGGTCTCGGGGGACGTACCGCTGCAGGGGTTGTCAGGTTTTGATCAGGCCGCGTCGATCTCGGTCTGCAGCTCCTTGATGAAGGCGTCGGCGGCCTGCTGGGGCGTCTGCCGCTCGAAGAGCACCTCCTCGGTGTGCCGCTTGAGGATCGCCTCGATGCTGCTCGCGCCGTTCGGGGTGACCTGCGGCGCGGTGCCGACCTGAAGCTCGGCCAGGAAGTCGGCGGCTGTCTTGTCGGCGTCGGCCAGCTTCGGCGTGATCGCGGTGCGGACCGTGCCGTTGGACGGCACCCCGCGGTCGGTGAGCAGCACGTCGCCTGCCTCCGGGGTGTTCAGCAGGAAGTCGACGAAGAGCGCCGCCTCGGCCGGGTGCTCCGACCGGGACGACACGGACCAGAACATCGAAGGCTTGTAGTACGGGCTCTGCGCCGCCGCCGGCTGGCCGTTCGACGGCAGTTTGAGCAGTTCCAGCTTCTGCCCACTGGCCGCGGCGAGCGAGGTGAGCTGGGTGTTCCACCACACGCCGAACACCGAGGTGTTGGTCGCGGTACCGGACTGGTCCAGTGGGGCGCTGGCCCGCTCCACCGTCACCGACGGCGACGGCGCGGTGCCGTCCTTGGCCAGATCCAGCAGGTACTGCCAGTACGCGGTGAGCACCGCCGGCTCGATCGACACCTTGTCGGCCTGGTAGAGCGAGCCGCCGGCCTGCCGGGCCCAGATGTTGACGGTGCCGGTGTCGAAGCCCCACGACTGCACACCGGTCACCTTGCCGCCGGACGCCTTGGAGACCTCCTGGCCGATCCGCTTCAGGTCGTCCCAGGTCCACTTCGCGTCGTCCGGGATTGCGATCTTGTACTGCTCCAGCAGCGACACGTTCGCCACGATCGAGAGCGCGGCCAGGCCGGTCGGCACCGCGAACTGCTTGCCGTCGACCTTGCCGGTGTCCAGCGCCGCCGCGTCGATGCCGTCGGTCTTCAGGTGCTTCGACGCCTCACCCAGGTCCAGCAGGGCGCCGCGTTCGGCGTACGACGCGAGGTACAGCTCGTCCATCTGGATGATGTCCGGGGCGTCGTTCGCGGCGACCGTGGTGGCCAGGCTGTCCCAGTAGCCGTTCCACTCCTTGAACTCACCGGAGACGGTGATGTTCGGGTGCTTCTTGGTGAACAGGTCGATCGCCTGCTGCGTGCGCTGATGCCGGGCGTCCGACCCCCACCAGGTGAAACGCAGCTTCACCGCGTCCTTCGAGATGTCCCCACCGGCGTCGCCGCCCCCACCACCACAGGCGGCGAGCGAGGCCCCGGCGACCAGGCCGGTGGCGAGAGTGAGGGCTGACCTGCGGCTGTATCCCATGGGTGGTCCTCTCGAGAGCTATTTGATACCGGTGGTGGCGATGCCCTTGACCAGGAATCGCTGGCCGATGAGGAAGGCGAGGAAGATCGGCAGCAGGGAGACCACGCTCATCGCGAACATGGAGCCCCAGCTCGTCGACACGGTGGCGTCCACGAAGGAGCGCAGCGCCACCGGAACCGTGTACATCTCCGGGTCGGTCAGATAGATCAGCTGGCTGAAGAAGTCGTTCCAGGTCCAGATGAACGTGAAGATCGTGGTGGTGGCCAGGGCCGGCAGCATCAGCGGCAGGATCACCTGGACGAAGATCCGTGGATGCCCGGCGCCGTCGATCCGGGCCGCCTCGTCCAGCTCCTTCGGCAGGCCGCGGATGAACTGCACCATCAGGAACACGAAGAACGCGTCGGTGGCCAGCAGTTTCGGCAGGATCAGCGGCAGGAACGTGTTGACGAAGCCGAGGTTCGAGAACATCACGTACTGCGGCACGATGATCACGTGGATCGGCAGCATGATGGTGCCGAGCATGATGGCGAACCACCACTTCTTGCCGGTGAACTCCAGGCGGGCGAAGGCATAGGCGGCCATCGAGCAGGAGACCAGGTTGCCGATGATGCAGCCGAGCACCACGATCGCCGAGTTCAGCAGGTAGTGGCCGAACGGGTCGGACAGGGCGTTCCAGCCCTCGCTGTAGTTGGCCGTCTCGAAGCTGCCCAGGACCAGGCCGGGGGAGCGGAAGATCTCCTCGTTGGGCCGCAGTGAGCTGACCACCATCCAGATCACCGGGTAGAGCATCACCACCGCCAGGGCGATCAGGGCGGCGTGTTTGGCCGTGGTCTTGATGAGCCGGGGGGTCGGGAAGCGCGGCGGTGGTGGGTCGTCCGTCGTGTCGATTCGCACGACGCGGTCCTTGAGGTCAGTCATCGTAGAAAACCCACTTCTTCGCGGCCCAGAAGTTCACCGCGGTGAAAGCGGCGATGATCAGCAGGAGCAGCCACGCGAGGGCGGAGGCGTACCCCATGTCGAAGTTGTTGAACCCGCGCTGGTAGAGGTAGAGCGTGTAGAACAGCGTCGAGTCGGACGGGCCGCCGGTGCCGTTGGACACCACGAACGCCTGGGTGAACGACTGGAACGCGTGGATGATCTGCAGCACCAGGTTGAAGAAGATGATCGGCGACAGCAGCGGCATCGTGATCCGGCGGAACTGGAGCCATTTGCTGGCACCGTCCACGCTCGCGGCCTCGTAGTACATCGTGGGGATCTGCCGCAGCCCGGCCAGGAAGATCACCATCGGGGCGCCGAACGTCCACACGTTCAGCACGATCAAGGTGGACAGTGCGGTGTCCGGGTCGGAGATCCAGCCCTGGCCACTGATCCCGAAGAAGCCGAGGAACTGGTTGAACAGGCCCTCCGCGCCGAACAGCTGCCGCCACAGCACCGCGATCGCCACGCTCGAACCCAGCAGGCTCGGCAGGTAGAAGGCGGACCGGTAGAAGGCCAGGCCGCGCAGCCCCCGGTCGAGGAGCATCGCCAGGCCGAGCGCCGCCGCCAGCTGCAGCGGGACGCTGATCAGGACGTATTTGAAGGTGACGATCAGCGAGCCGTGCAGCCGTTCGTCGCCGAGCATCCGGGTCCAGTTGTCCAGGCCGTTGAATTCGGGCGGCTGGAGCAGGTTGTAGTCGGTGAAGCCGAGCAGGAACGAGGCTGCCACCGGTCCGGCGGTGATCAGCAGCAGCCCGGCGAACCAGGGCAGCAGGAAGAGGAACGCGGCCTTGTTGTCTCGCTTGTGGGGTGGGCTGCCCTTGGAGGCACTGAGGCGCTGGAGTTCGCCGATGGCACTCAACACGCCCCTCCTTCATGTGTGTCGATGACCTAGCACGAAGCGCTCACCTCAGGGCGGGATGCCAGCAGGAGGAAAGCGCTTTCCAAGAGAGTCTGTATCGATGTGACGAAGTCGTCAACGGTTTCCGGCCGGTAAATTATGGATCGTTTCATCCCGCTGAATCGCGCAGCTTTGCCGGATCTTGCAAGATCATCTTTGAACAATTCAACGCCGCGCGGCCCTACCTGCGTGGGGGCGGTGTGGCCCCGGTCATTGACGGCCCGCGCTAGAGGCGAGTTCCAGCGCGAAGCGCCTCGGAACTCGCCGCTGGGCCTCTCGCCGCTGGGCCTCTCGCCGCTGGGCCTCTCGCCGCTGGGCCTCTCGCCGCTGGGCCTCTCGCTGTCGGGCCTCTCGCCGCCGGGGTCTCTTGCCGCCGGGGTCACTCGCGGTAGCTTTTGTGGATGGCCGGGGACCGGGCGATGTGGACCGCGCTTGTCGCGGTCGAGCAGGAGCGGGCTCGGCTTCGGGCCGAGTTCTGGCGGCACGCCGAGCGGCGGGCCGCGACGCTTGCCCGAGCCATCGACGACGGCGGCTGGGACCGGAGTGTGGCCCTGGAATTCCTGGCCGGCTTTCCCGACGATGTGCCGGAACTGCTCGACCGTCTGATCCCGCTGTCCATCTCACACGGGTGGGCGGGGGCGGTGCGCGCGGCGCTGACCGTGCCGTACCGAATGGGGGATCTGCCCGGCCTGGACCGTGACGTGCTCGCCCGCCTCGACGCCGCGGACGATGACGAATTTCGGCGCCTGGCGGAACTGCTCGACCATCTGCGTGCCTGGACCGCCCTCGCCGAGCTGGTCGAACGCGCCGCCGGCAGCCCGGACCCGAACATTCGCGCGGTGGCTGACGATTTCTGATCAGCAGATCGTCAGGAGCGCAGCCTGATCGTTATCGGCCGCAGCCTCGTAGAAGCGGCAGAGGACTGTGAAGCGCGCGAGCAGATCATCGGGCACCGAGCCCGCCCAGACGACCGGGTAGATCTCCGCGGCTGTCATGGCCGGTGGATCGAATCGGTCCCGCAGGTGTTCCGGATCGAGTGCGGCGAGTGCGGCGGCGACTGTCCGGACGTGATCGGGTTCGAGGCAGCGGGCCGGGCCGTACCCGCTGTCCGGAAATACGGTGACGAGGCCGCTTAGGGCAGGAGGCGGCCTCGTCGAGGAATGACGGCTGGAGTCAGGCCGGCGTGGGTACCGCCGGGACAGCGACCGGGTCGGTGGTGATCGAAATCGGCCGACGGCGGGCACGCAGCGCGCTCGCGAGGCAGAGCAGCGCACCGAATGTGAGCCAGCTGAGGAGGACCGTGACGGGTTGTGCAGCGCCGGCGCCGTCGAAAAAGGCGGTGGAGCGGAGCAGCGAGCCGCCCGCCCCCGGTGGCAGGAACTGGCCGAGGGCGCCGGACCAGCCGGGCAGCATCTCCGGCGCGCTGGACATTCCGGACAGCGGGTTGCCGATCAGCATCATGGTGGCCGCGCCGAGGCCGAGTCCGGCCGCGCCCAGCAGGGATTCCAGGCCGAGCAGGGTGAGTGCGGTGGCGGCGACGCTCAGGGTGATCGCGCCGGCGTTAGCCCAGTAGCCGCCGTCCAGCGACCCCAGCCAGAACTGGAGGATGGCCGCCATCGCCAGCCCACCGAGGACCGCGAAGCTCAGCGCGCCGACCGTCCGGCGGCCGATGCCACGAATGCGGGCGGTGAGCAGAGCGGCGGCCAGGATCCCGCCGATCACCAGGGGTAGCGCCCCGGCGGCGAGGCCGGCACCACGGGGGTCGTCGGTGGGCAGGGCCACGATGTCCCGTACGGCGGCTGGGGTCTGTCCTTGATCTTCTGCTCGGGCGAAGCCGGCGCCGAGTGCGGTGAGTGCCTGGGAGACGGCGGCGCTGGCGGCGGAGGCGGTGATGATCTGTGGTTTTCCTGAGGTCAGATCGATGGCGCCGTACGCGTCTCGGTCTCGGATGAGCCGTTCGGCGGCTGCGGTATCGCCGACCGCGATGACCTCGAAGGCGCCCGGTGCATGCTGGTCGAGAGCGGCGGTGGCCTGCGCGACGGCCGGTGCGGGGCCGGCGACGGCGATCGGGACGTCGTGCACGGTGGACCGCACGGCCGGCCAGGCGAACGCGGTGAGTAGCACGCTGATGGTGACCGTGAGTAGCCCGACCGTCGAGGCGACCCGCGCCCAGGGCTTGTCGCTGGCCATGGGAACTCCTTCTACTCAAAGAGAACGACTGTTCGTTTTAAGCGTGCGCCGAGCCTCGTCCGCTTGTCAAGAACGATCGTTCGTTTTAGCGTGGGCCGGGCGACACATCGACACATCGACGCACTACGGTCGACGGCGTGGAGATGACCCGGATAGCCGCGCGGACCCCGGTCTGGCTGCTCGACGTCGACGGGGTGATCAACGCGTACCGTGCCGGTTGGTACAGCTCGCCTCGCGTCGTTCAAATCTTTTCAACAATTGATGTGTACGACTACCGGATCCGCTTCGAGCCACGCCTCATCACGGCGATCCGTGACCTGCACGAGTCCGGTCTCGTCGAGGTGACCTGGTGCTCGACCTGGTGCGCCGAGGCCGCCGCGCTGGAGGAGGGGTTCGGGCTGCCGTCGTTGCCGCGCGCCTTCAGCACACCCGTTCCCGCCTCCGCGCCGTCCGCCACCGGCTGTGAACTGAAGTGGGCGGCGGCTCAACGGGTGATCGCTTCCGGTCGCCGGTTGATCTGGACGGATGACGTCGAGGTCGACCACCATCGCACTGAGGTGCCGGCCGGTCAGGCGTTGCTGATCAGCCCGAACGCCAGTCGTGGTCTGCGGCCCGCACACCTGCGCCTGATCCGGCGTTTCCTCTGACGCCGCGATCTCGGCAGGTCCCATTTTTGTCGGACCCTGGCCGTAACCTTCGGGCATGGTCAGTCGTTCAACCCCCACAGCTTCGTCCGGCGCAGCTTCGTCCGGCGCAGCCTTGTCCGGCGCAGCCTCGTCCGGCCCGTCCGGCCCGTCCGGCTTCGCGGATCGCACGTCCTTCGACGAGGCGGTCGAGACGGCCCGGCATGCCGCCCGGGCGTATTACGACACCGGCGATGCGGTGATGACCGACGCCGACTACGACCTGCTCGCCGACCGGATCGCGGCGTCGATCACCGAGCACCCGGAATGGGACGACCAGGGTGTCACCACCGCAGTGGCCGCGGGGGCCTCTGCCGGCGGCGACGTGCGTCACCCCACCGCGATGCTCTCCCTTGACAAGATCAAGACGCCGGAGGAGGTCGAGGCGTTCGTCGCCACCCTGGCCGGCGACGGTTGCCTGGTCGAGGTCAAACTCGACGGGCTCGCCATCCGCGCCGAATATGTCGGCGGCACCCTCACCCTGGCCGCTCTGCGCGGTGACGGCGCCACCGGTGAGGACGTGACCGCCCAGGTCCGCCGCGGTGTCGCCGGGCTGCCCGCCACGCTCGGGCTGCCCTGGTCGGGGGAGGTACGCGGCGAGGTCTACATGACCGTCGACGACTTCGAGGCGGCCAGCGCCAACCGGGTCGAGGCCGGTGGCAAGGCGTTCGTCAACTCGCGAGGTGCGGTGGCCGGGGCGATCCGGAGCATCGATCGGGCGTACGACGCTCCGATGACCTTCGCGACCTACGAGATCACCGGCGAGGGGGTCGACCCGTCCGGCACCCATCTCGGGCGGATGGACCGGGCCGAGGAGCTGGGCTTCCCCGCCGCCTGCCGGCTGATCCCCGAGGCGGCCGGGGAGTGTTTCACCGCCGAGCAGGTGACCGCCGCGATCGACCTGATCGGGGCCCGCCGCACGACACTGGCCTTCCCGATCGACGGCGCGGTGATCAAAGCCAACGCCGAGTCCACCCGCCGGCGGCTGGGTCTCGCCAGCCGCACGCCGTACTGGGCGGTCGCCTTCAAATATCCGCCGGACACCGCCTCGACCGTGCTGCGCGACATCGAGGTGCGGGTCGGCCGGACCGGGCGGATCAGCCTGCGCGCCATCATCGATCCGGTCTACGTCAGCGGCACCACCGTCACCAAGGCCACCCTGCACAATCCGCAGTGGGTGGCCGAGCAGGGGCTCGCCATCGGCCAGACCGTCGCGGTGTGGCGTGCCGGTGACGTGATCCCGCGGGTCACCTCGCCGATCGGTGACCAGCCGCACGGTCTCACCCCGTGGGTGGCGCCCGACGTCTGCCCGCAGTGCGGCGAGGCGTGGGACAGGTCGAGCCTGCTCTGGCGTTGCCACACCGCCTCGTGTGCCGCGGCCAACGCCCTGGCCTACTGGTGCAGTCGAGAGGCCCTCGACGTCGACGGTGCCGGCGACTCGTTCTGCGACGCGGTCATCGAGGCCGGCCTGGCCCGCACCGTCGCCGATCTGTATTCGCTGAGCGTCGACACGATCGCCGAACTCCCGGTCGGCCGGACGGCCGCCGGCGGCACGGTGATGCTGGGCCGCGCCAACGCCGAGCGCATCGTCGCCGGTTTGGAGGCCAGCAAGAAACAGCCGTTCAACCGGGTGGTCACCGGCCTCGGCATCCGGATGACCGGCCGCAGTGTGGGCCGCTGGCTGGCGGCCCGCTTCAAGTCGATGCCGGCATTGCGCGCGGCCACCGTCGAGGAGATAGCGGAGATCGACAAGATGGGCCTGATCAAGGCCCAGCACGTGGTCGACGGCCTGGTGGCGATGGGCGAGGTGATCGACCGCCTGACCGAGGCCGGCCTGACCATGGCGGTCCTGGACGACGGCGGCGCCAAGCCCTTGGCCGGCAAGACGTTTGTGGTGTCCGGCTCGGTCCCCGGCTACACGAGGACCACGGTCAGCGAACGCATCGAGGCCCTGGGCGGCTCCGCCAGCAGCAGCGTCTCGGCGAAGACCACGGCTCTGGTGACCGCCGAGACCACCACGGCGAAGGCGAAGAAGGCAGCCCAACTGGGCATCCCGGTGATCGAGCCGGAGGAGTTCGCCCGGATGCTGGCCTGAGCCCGCGTTCCTCGTCGTTCGCGGCTTAGGCTGATCGCTGTGCGCGGGGAGTTCGAGGTCCACCTGACCGTGCTCGGCAGCGAACGACTCCAGGCTGCCGAGACGGCGGGCCGGGAGGGGCTGACGTTCAGCGACATCCTCCTGGACGGCGTTGACGATCCGAGTCGGCCGACGTTGTCCTATCGGGCCCGGGGTTTCCTCGACGACGTCATCGAAGCCGCCCACGAGGAACGGATCCGCCTCCGGGACTGCGGGCTCCATCCGGTGCGTCTCAAGATCACGGCAGACCCGAACGACTGCGGTACGCCGGAGACCGGGCGCTATGCCGAACAGCACCTCGAACTCCGGCTCCCGGATGCGTCGCCGGACCGGATCGCCGAGCTCATCACCCTGATCGAACAGTACGAGGCACGCCTGTCCCGCGATGCCGCACGCCCGGACACCGCCGGCGGCACACAGAGGTTCGTGACCCGACGCTGTCCGGCTCCGGGCCGGCCGTCCGCCCGTGCACAGCTGACCCCTCTGGTCGACGCGCTCACCAGCGCGGGTTATGAGGTCGTCGAGACCGAGGTGCGTAACGTCGTCTGCGACACCGCCCCGGAACCGGGCGGAGACCGGATCACCGAAGGCCGGATCGCTGAGGGCCGGATCGCTGAGGGCCGGATCGCTGAGGGCCGGATCGCTGAGGGCCGGATCGCTGAGGGCCGGATCGCTGAGGGCCGGATCACTGGGGGCCGGATCACTGGGGGCCGGATCACCGAAGGCCGGATCGCTGGGGACCGGATCGCTGAGGGCCGGATCATCGAGGCGGCCGATCAGGTGCCGGAGCTGTCGGGCAGAACGGACCCGTGGCCCTGGAGCCTCGGCCGTTACGACAAAGGCGTCTGGTACGGCGTCGACGGCACCGCGTGGAGGCTGCCCGCCTGGACGCCATCTACTCGATGCTGAAGCGGATCGCCGCGTCGCCGTGGGCCGATCGGCTTGTCCTGTGCGGCAGCGTCGCCCTCCGCGCGCAGCTCGGCGGTGCCGCCCGAATGCCGGCCGACATCGATCTGATCGCTGTTCCCTACCTCCCTGAACTCTGGGATCGCAGCACAGCCGAGCTGCGTGACGGTCTGATCGGGCTCGCCGACGATCCGTCCCGGGTGCAGGACCGGCACCTCTGGGAGTACAACGACGCCCCGGGCCTCAGGCTCGGTTTCCCGTTCGGCACCGAAGCAGAGCCGGATCTGTGGGTGATGGTCGACGTGGTCCTCGGCGAGGACATGCCACTGCCTCCCGAAACGCTGGAGATCATGCCGGGTGTCCGGATGCTCGCCGTGCCACCGGCTCTGGCCCTCGCCTCGAAACTGCGCTGGCTGGAGTCCGAGGAGAATCCGAAGGCCAAGGACCTGTACGACGCCGTGCTGCTCGCCGAACACACCACGGTGGACCCGGTCGTCGTCCGCTCGTTGCTGCGAAGGGACATCGGCGCCGCCGCCGACGGGTTCGGCCCTCGTTCGGCCGAGCGGTGGACAGTCGACTGGGACGGTCTGATACGCACGCATCCGACTCTCGCCGGAGACGTCGAATCCTGGCGAGAACGCCTGATCAAGGGCCTGTGGCGTTCCTTCAGCGACGGGACATAGCCGGACTCGGGGCGTTCGTCTAACCACCTTGAGGAGGTCCGGAACGACCACCGGCAGGCACGATCCGCCCGAGCCCCTCGTTCCGAGATCCCGACGTCGGCGATCACGAGCCGACCGCCGGTGACCGCGAGCCCCCGCGGGACGTATCGGGGTGGTGATCCGGCATGGACGCCTTACCGGCGGCCCTCCGGAGCATGGCCTTGACCACGGCTGGGTGGGCGAGTTCGACCACGGACAGATAGGCGCGCCCGGCCCGGGAACGGGCGGTGGCATGTGTGGAGACGGTCACCGTCGTGCAGTCGTGGGTTGACGAGACCAGGACGCTCGCCCGGAAGTCGAGGTGCCCGGCATCGGTACCCAGCAGGACTTCCCGTTCGCTACGAGCGACCGTGCCGAAGGCCGAACGGTCACCCGGGGCGATACCGAACGGCGCCACCAGTGCGTTACGCAGGCGGAAAAGCCCGTTCACCACAGGCGGTGGATCCCGGAATACGGCGTCGGCCCAGTCTTCCGGATCCCACCCGACTCCCGGCGCGACTGTGACGGTATAGGCGTCGGCCAGATCCGGGCGAGGAAGCGCTTCATGGAGCAGAACAGCCTCCCCGGGAACACCACACGACCGGACCCGCGACGTCGCCGCCTCCGGTTCGTGATCCGCCGCCCTGGACAGCGCCAGGATCAGCCGGACCCGGAGCGGGTAGCGGACCGGGTGGGCGACGGCGCCGGTGACGGCCCGCTCGGCATTGTCCAGAAGGTGTTCCAGGACCGCGTCGTGACAGGCGCGGACAGCCAGTGGCCAGAGGACACGCATCCGACCGTGCGCCCGGCCGGTGATGCGGTGCCGCAGAACGCAGGAGTCGTCGCCGGTGGGCAGAACCTCGAACGTGTGGGTGCCGGTCAAACCGATGCGGGGATGTGTGGTGCATTCCAGTAGCCGGCCGGGCTGGTAGGCGGTGACGTGATACCGGATCGCGCCGTGGCCGCCGTCGGCGCCGACCTGCAGCGGCCGGTCCGGTGTGGTGCTCCCCGGCGGAGGGGTGAACCGCATCGGTGGCCAGGGAGAGGGCCACAGCGGGTCGTCGGCGGACGCCAGCCGGTCCAGCAGTCGCCCCACCTCGGCGGCGGGAGCGGGGAGTGCGCGTTCGTGAGTGTTCTCCACGGGGGCGGACCTCCTTTTCCATACGTAACCGTATGGTTCTCCGTACTGTAGCGTATGGAAATGACGTCGCCCCGCTCGCCGAAGCAGCCCGCGACCAGGCTCACCGCCGACGACTGGACCCGTGCGGCCCTGCAGGCGATCGCCCGTGGTGGGCTCGCGGCCGTCGCCGTCGAACCGCTCGCCGCCCGGCTCGGTGCCACCAAAGGCAGCTTCTACTGGCATTTCGCCAACCGGGACGCCCTGATCGAGGCGGCACTGAACCGGTGGGAGAGCGACCACACCGACGCCGTCATCGCGCTGGTCGAGACCGAGAGCGATCCGCTGGCCCGGCTGCGACTGCTGATCGGTACGGTCATCGGATACGCCGGCGGCTCCCGTGAGGAGTCGATCGAGCTGGGCATGCTGGCCACCGCCGACCACCCGCACGTCGCACCGGTGCTGGCCCGGGTCACCGAGCGGCGGGTGGCGTACACCGCGACGTTGTTCGAAGGTCTGGGCCTGCCCCGGCCGGAAGCCCGGCGGCGGGCCCTGCTCGCGGTCAGCGCTTACCTCGGTCATGCTCAGCTCGCGCACGCCGCCCCGCAGGTGGTGCCCGGCGATGCCGGTGAACTGCGGGATTACGTGGATCGCATCGTCGAACTCCTCACCACTGTCTGAGGGCATGGTGGATCACCGTCCTGGGTAGACAGACGGGGTCTTCGATCCCCGAGCTTCGGGAGGCACCGACATGTCCCACCCCTCCGGCGGCCGCCCGAACTCCGGCGCCCGCATCTGCACGATCATCGCCTTCGTCTTCGCCGTGATCGCTGTTCTCGTCTATCCCGTCTTCGCCGGTCTCATCGCCGTGATCCTCGGTCTGGTCGGTGGCTTCCTCGGTGACCGCCCGCTCGGCTGGTACGCGGCCGCGGCCGGCCTCGGCGGCGCCATCCTGGGTATCGTCCTGGCCGCGGTGGTCCTCAACGCCAGCTGATCGAAGCCGGTCGTCACCGCTCTCGTCCGTCTCCGGCCGGCGGTGTCCGTCGCCGGGTTTGAACGCGGTCCCCATCTCGTGATCATGAGGCGGGTCCGAATGATCACCACCGCCCTGGTGGCGGGGGTGATGGTGCCGGCCGTGAGCGTTTGCTCGGACCAGCTCGGCGACCGCGGTGGTCATGGTCGTTCCCGCCCTCTCAGTGGCAGAGGATCTGCAGCCGCGCGATGTAGCACGCGCCGCAGACCGCCAGTGTGATCGCGGGAACCGCCCGCAGGACCGTCTCGGCACAACCGTGCCGGACGACGGAGACGATCTGCTCCACCACCACGGCCGTCAGCCAGAGAGCAACCAGCAGCGGCATGAGGAGATCCCACATCTCGTCCCGGTAGATGCTCGCGTTGCCGTTCCCGTTGTAGTTGGCACACTGCTCCCACGCCGTCACGGGATCCAGAACCACCAGCAGGATCGTCAGGCCGAGCCCGCCGCCGGCCAATGCCCAGAAGCCCCGGAACGGTGACGCGTGTCGATCATTCTCACTCACGGGGCCACGGTAGGAAGCGCCCGCCAGCGGATCGGGCGGCCTGTCGACGGCCGGTGCCGGGTCCACCCGTGGCACCGGGTCATGTGAGCTGGGGAACCTGACCCGGATCTCGGTGGCCGAGCTCCGGTCTCCGTGCCAGCCGAGGGCGGATCGGGGCCGGCCCCAGCGCGCCAGCAACTCGAAAGCATCCAGGATCATCGGAGATCTCCGTTCGGCCCGGTGACGGCGATGGCGCGCAACGCTCGAAGCGATGACGTGCCGTCGGCGAAGTAGCCGTCGTGGCCCTCGACGTCGTCGCACGGCAGCGGCAGCGCACCGAACTCCGGATCGGACGGCAGCCGCCCGTGACCGACGCCCAGCAGGCGGACGCCCGGGACACTCCTGATCCAGTCGTCCGGGGCGGCACAGGCCCACACCCGGGCGTCACTGTGCAGCTCGGACCGCTCTCCGACCCCCAGCCCGGGGCTGCCGAGCGCGACCAGGTCGGAGACCTGACCGCTCAGGACGGGAGCGGCCAGCCCGGCGACCGTGGAACCGTAACTGTGACCGACCACGGCGACCGACCGCGCCGGCCGGCCCAGCACCAGGCCGTCGACGAAACGGCTGAGGGAACCCGCCCCGGCCGCGGCCCGCTCCTCCCGCATCACGTCGCTGCCGAAACCCTCCGGCGGGTCGTAACCGAGCCAGGCGACCACCGCGACCCGGGCGGACGGGCGCTCGACGTGAACCCACGCGAACAACTGCCGCGCCTGCCACGCGGGTGAGCGCCGCCGGACACCGCCGAGACCCTCGTCGAAGTTGTCCAGACTGGTGTCCACACCGGGAACCAGCACCACCACCCGCTCCGCCGCGTCGAGATCACCGAAGACCTCGGCGATGCGGCCGTCCGCCCGATCGTCGAACGCGAGGATCTGCCGGCCCGCCAGCCGGGGATCCCGCGTCTGGTTCGCCCGGTAGCGGACCGCTGCCGGCACGCCGTCCAGATTGCCGACGATCTCCGGGAAACGGTGGGCCAGACCGATCGCCTCGGCACTGGTGAGACGCGCGAAGAAGGCGGCCACCTCCGGCGGTGCGGTGGTGTGCGGGTCGGGTGGGGCGGAGCTGTCGCGCAGCCACGTGGCGACGGTGTCGTAGGTCGCCGGAGGCGTCGGCCGGAGCGGGCCGAACAGCGCCGGGACCGGAGCGGCGATGGACCCGCTGACGACACCCAGGCCGGCGACGGCGGCCGCCATGAGGGTCTTCCAGGAGAGGTGAGGCATGCCGTCGAGCTTGGCCGGGGATTCCGCCGGGCACAGTGGTGCCAGCACGCTGTTGATGGTGCGGTTAACCGCACCATCAACAGCGTGCTGGCACCATCGCGGCCCGAAGGCGCAGCGCGGGATGCTGTGCGGGATGAAGACGACATTGACCACGATCTTCGGAGACCGCGAGAAGAGAGGCCTGGCCTATCTGTTCCTGGTCCTGCCGATCGACCTGCTGAGCGGGATCCTCCTGCTGCTCGGGAGCCTGGCCGGGGTGGTGCTGCTGCTGACCCCGATCGGCGCCTGGCTGCTGGCGGCCGTCCTGCGCGGTGCGGCCGGTCTCGGCGGGAGCCGGCGGGATCTGGCGTCCCGGCTGCTCGGTGAGCGGGTTCCGGCCCCGCCACGAGCCGTCGGCACAGGTGGCGCGTTCGGATGGCGACGTGCCGTCCTCGGTGACCCCGTCGGCTGGCGATTTCTCACCTACGCACTGGTGAAACCGCCGGTGGCGGTGTTGTCCCTGGCATTGGGAGGTGGACTTTATGTGTACGGGTTGATCAGCCTGATCGCGATTCCGTTCCAGCCGGATCCGTTCGGGCCGGCGGGGATCGCCTCCCTGGTCCTCGGGGTGCTCCTGCTCCTGCTCGGCCCGTGGATCCTGCGCTGGGTGCTGTCGGTGGAGCGTCTGCTCATCCGGGTGCTGCTCGGTCCGAGTCGCTCCAGCCAGCGGATGAGTGATCTGCGGGACTCGCGCGATCGCGCGGTGCGGGACGCCGACACGATCCTGCGGCGTCTGGAGCGAGACCTCCACGACGGGGCACAAGCCCGCCTGATCGGGGTCGGCATGCACCTGGCCATGGTCCGGGAGCTGATCACCGCCCAGGCGCCGACCGTGCAGATCCTGATGGCCGTCGACACGGCACAGGACACTCTGGCCATCGCGGTCGCGGAGTTGCGCGATCTGGTTCGCGGCATTCATCCGCCGGTTCTGGACAACGGATTGGCGGCGGCGCTCGACACCGTCGCGGCCGGCAGCGCGGTGCCGGTGACCATCGAGGCGAATCTGCCGCGGCGGCCACCACCGGCATTGGAGAGCATCGCCTACTTCACGATCTGCGAGCTGATCACCAACGCGGGACGGCACAGCGGGGCACGCGAGGCTACGATCCGGATCGATCTGCGGGACGAGGTCCTGACGATGCGGGTCCGTGACGACGGGATCGGCGGCGCGCACCAGCGGGCCGGTGGCGGGCTGGCCGGCCTGGCCGATCGGATCGGGGTCGTCGACGGGCGACTGGGGATCGACAGCCCACCGGGCGGCCCGACGACGATCACGGTCGAGATCCCATGTCCGGCACCAGCGTGACCGGCTACGGAGGGCGCGGTTGGACGGTTCCCGAAAGACTTTGGAGAGGGCAGGACAGGGTAGATGCGCATTGTCATCGCTGAGGACTCGGCGATTCTTCGAGAAGGGCTCGCCCAGCTGCTGGCGGTGCGAGGGCACGAGGTGCTCGCCGCCGTCACCGACGTTCCCGCGCTCTTCGAAGCGGTGCTGAAGGAACCACCCGACGTCGCGATCGTGGACATCCGGTTGCCTCCCAGCCACACCGATGAGGGGCTGCGGGCCGCGGTCCGGCTGCGGCGGGAGTTCCCCGGGACCGGCGTGCTGATCTTCTCGCAGTATGTCGAGACCGCCTTCGTCGCCGAGCTCCTGGCCGGTGGTTCCGAGGGGGTCGGATACCTGCTCAAGGAACGGGTCGTGCAACTCGACGACTTCGTGGACGCGCTGCACCGGGTCGCGGCCGGGGGCACGGCACTCGACCCCGATGTGATCACACAGCTGTTCGGCCGGAGCCGGCATCGGGAGCAGGTCGCCGAGCTGACACCACGGGAACGCGAGGTTCTGGAGCTGATGGCGCAGGGACGCTCCAACACGGCCATCGCCGCGGCGATCCGGGTCTCCGAGCGGGCCGTGGAGAAGCACGTGACCAACATCTTCACGAAGTTCCGCCTGCCACCCTCCGACGCCGACCACCGCAGGGTCCTGGCGGTCATCCGCTACCTGCAGAACTGAGCGCGGTGATCAGCCGAGGCCGAGGTGTGATCAGCGGCGGGTCGCTTCCCGGACGTTGACCAGCAAGACCAGGAGAGCGGCGGCGAACAGGCTGAACGTCACCACGTAACGACCGTCGAACCAGAGCACCACCAGCACGAATATCAGAGCGGCGGCCAGCAGGATACGGAGGATCACGGCCAGGAACTTGCCCCGGACGAACCCTTCGACCAGGAGAAGGACCAACAGGAGCGCTAGGGCGGTCTCCTCACCGGAGATGTCCAGCGGAGAGATCACGGCACCGATGGCCCAGAGGATCAGCGGGGTGCTGATCACCGCCCACCAGGAGCGGGCCCGGCCCAGGAAGCCGGTGGCCTGCTCCAGAGGGAGACGACGATGCAGGAGATGTGCGTGCGGATGCTGGTTGTCGGGCGTGGCAATGGCCGCGCGGTGCAGTTCATCGGCGAGGCGGGTGCGTTCCATCCGCATGCCGAGCAGTTTCTGCTCCTCAGAGGCGAGGGCACGGACCTCGGGGGCAGCGGCGGGCAGCCCGGCGGCGGCCAGGGTGATCTCGTGGCGCAGTGTGGTGATCTCGCCGTCGAGTTCGGCGAGCCGGTCGATGTCACGCTGGTTGCGTTCCTCGACGAGCCGCTGTTCGGCCTCGGCGTCGGGCACGACCTTGGCGAGCCCGGCCCAGCCGACCGGGTCCGCCCACGCCTGGCGCACGGTGCCGTCCCGCTGGTAACGGGGGCCGGCCGGTCCCCGCTCGCCACCGAGGCGGTCGAGGGTGTCCCGGCCCCACAGGCCGCGGAAGTCACGCACCCAGGGGGTGTCGTCGTCGATGACCACCGCACGCCAGGCCTCGCGCTGGGAGGGGCCGACCGAGCGGCCGTCACCGCGGGCGTAGTCGACGTACGGGATGCCGACGTTGCTCTGGTCCTCGGGGGACCACGGGGCGAGCAGCCGGGCGGACCAGCGCAGGGCGTTAACCAGGCCACGGAGCCGGGGCGGCCGGACGGTGATCAGGTAATCGCCGGGCAGGTAGGCGCCGGAGTGGGAGCCCGCCCCGACGAAGACCACCGGATGCCGCCCGCCGACCACCGACAGGTCCGGGTCGTCCCAGCGGCGCCGCAGGTCGTCGCCGGTCTCGTCGTGTGCCGAGAAGACCACCCACGACGGGTCGGGCAGGCCGTCCGGGCCGGGCGAGCCCGAGGCGTCGATGTAGACGGTGACCTGCTCCCAGTCCGCCTCGTGCTCGTTGACGCCGCCGAACGCCGAACGCCAGTTGTTGAAGCTGTAGAAGAACCAGTACTGGCAGACGATCCACGGGTCGTCGCGCAGCACGCGTGCGTAGTAGGTGGGCCGCAACGTGTCGAGGTGGTCGCGCTGCAACAGGAAGGAGCGTGCCGCGCTGCCGCCGGGGACACTGCCGCGGAACAGCAGCGAGAAACGGTTGAGCGTGTCGACGAGCCGTCCGGTCAGGCCCACCGACGCGAGGCGGCTGGATCTGGCCAGGTGCGGCGGGCGGTCCCGGAGCGGGATGTGAGCGAGATGCTTGTCGCCGTTGCCGATGCCGGACAGCGAGTAACCGAGACCCTGCTCGGCGCCGCCGGCCGCGGCGAGCGTGTCGAGGGTCAGCGCGCCGGGGGCGAGCACCTGGACCGGGCTGCCGCCCCGCGGTTCGACCCGCCACAGGCTGGCCTTGCTGACGTACTGCTCGACCGAGACCGGGAAGAAGTACTCACCTTCGGTGAATCTGGCCACCGGTTCGTAGGCACGAAGCAGCCGAAGGTCGTCGCCGATCGCCAACCCAATCCCTTTCCCCAGGTACAGGTAGGCAAGAGGTTATCCGGAACGAGCCACCGCCCGGGGCGCGGGCTGGTGGCCGTAACCGACCGGAGTCGGCTCGGCCACCAGCGTCGCGGACCCTCGTCAGCTCTTCAGGCCGTGTTCGATGGCCTCGATGATGCGCGGGCGCAGCTCGGCCGTGCTGACGATCGCGTCGACCGAGCCGACCTCGACCGCCCGCTGGACGCTGTGCACCCGGTCGAACTCGGCGGCCACCTCGCTGAGCTTCTCGGCCCGCACCGACGCGTGGACCTCGGCGAGGCGGGCGTTGAGAGCGGCCCGCTCGGCACCGGACGCCGCCGCGACCTGTGCCTGGAGTTCGACGACCCGCGGGTCGTTGGCGGTCCGGTTGTTGACGTCCCCGGCGAACACGACGGCCGCCGCGGGGGCGCCGCCGAGCACCGAGGCCATCGAGCCCTCGATGGCGAGCACGGTCATGTTCGGGTTGAGCATCTTCGAGAAGACCACGAACGCGCCACCGTGGTAACGGGAGATCACCGTGAAGATGATCGGCCCCCGGAAGTTGACGATCGCCCGGCCGATCTCCGCGCCGTACTCCAGCTGGAGGTTGCGCAGCGATTCGGGGGAGCCGTCGAACCCGGACAGGTTCGCCAGCACGACGAGCGGGCGGTTGCCGGAGGCGACGTTGATCGCGCGGGCGGTCTTCGCCGACGACCGGGGGAACAGGGTGCCGGCGGTGTAGGTGTCCGGGCCGTCGGTGGGCGGGAAACCACGCCGGGTGACCGGACGGGACTCGATGCCGACCAGGCAGACCGGACGGCCGCCGATGTGCGCGTCCTGCACCACCGAGGTGTCCGCGTCGGCCATGCCCGCCCACCGCTCCAGGACCGGGTGGTCCTGGTCGGAGACGGCTCGCATGACCGTACGGATGTCGAAGGCCTTCTTGCGGTCCGGGTTGTGGCTCGCCGAGAAGATCTGCCCGACGGTGGTGAAGTCGCTGCCGGCCACCGTGTGCGGGTAGTCGGAGACGTCCCGGTCGGCGGGGTCGGTGGTCAGCGCGGGCCGCGGACCGCTCTCACCCGGCGCCACATAGGTGTGGTCGTAGTGCGCCATCAGCACGTCCCGGGCGGCCGGCAGGCTGGGCGCCCAGTATTGTGCCTGGCCGTTCGGGCCCATCACCCGGTCGTAGCCGCCGATGCCGAAGTTGTCCTCGGCCGACACGCCGCCGGAGAAGTCGAGGGCCTGCTTACCGGTCAGGACCATCGCCGAGTCCGGGGTCATCACCAGGATGCCCTTGGTGTGCATGAGCATGGTGGCTTCGGCGTTCCAGTAGGGCTGGGCGCCGACGTTGATGCCCGCCACCACGATGTTGATCTCGCCGCCGGCCTGGGTGAACTCGACGATCCGCTTGAGGGCGGCGGCGACCCAGTCCATGTTCTCGGTGCCGGAGGACATCGAGATGCGGGCACCGGCGGAGAGGGCGAACCACTCCAGCGGCACCTGCAGCGACTCGGCGAGGTCGAGGGCGGCGATGACCCGGGCACATTCCGGCTCGGACAGCGCACCGAGGGACTTGGTCGGGTCGCCGAGCAACACGACCCGCTTGATGCCTTCCGGGTACCGGTCGGTCGCCGTGGTGACCACACCGGCCACGATGGCCGCCGAGTTGCGGCCCTTGGGGCGGTCGACGGGCTCCAGCACACCGGAGGCGCCCAGGTCGTGCTCCTCGAAACTGCCGAGGAGACCGGTCAGCTCGTACGGGTAGACCGTCCCGCGCCGGGCCGCGCGCAGCACCTTCTGGCGGTAGTCGTCCAGCGGCTGCACCGGATCCGTCGACGGCTCGCCCACGTGCAGGTGCGCGCCGTTGCCCGGTTCCAGGGTGATCGTCACCGCGACCTCGGTGAGTTCCCCACTGGACCGGCGCTGGCGGGCGATGAACTGCACCTCCTCCAGACCGGCCCCGGACGCGGTCGGCAGGATCCGTTGCACCAGCGCGTTCAGTTCGTCCAGCGACAACTCGGTGACCGGCCAGACGTACATCATGATCCGGTTGGTGTCGAACCTCTTGTTCTGCGGGCGCTGCGCCTGGATGTTGCGGATCGCGTCCAGGGTGAGGGTCACGGCCTGTTCGAGGGCGGGCAGCGCGACCAGGCGGCCGTCGGTCTGGCGCAGTGCGGTCAGGTCGCGGACCTGGTACATCGCGATGAGCCGCTCGTCGGCCGGGTTGTTCTTGGCGACCGCCTTGAAGAGGTACATCTCCTCGTCAGTGGAGGGCAGCCGGGTGAGGTCGAACTCCCGCAGACGGGAGATCTGGAGCCGGCGGGCGATCTGCGGGTGCAGACCCCGGATCAGCCGGTCCTCGGTGAAGTTCCCGGACTTGTCGGCGCGGAAGGTGAAGTGGTGGTGCATGACGGCACCGCTGGTCCCGGCGATGGTCGCGGTGATCCGCCGGACCCCGGGCAGGGCCAGCGACGCGAAGTGCTCACCCAGGGCGTCCGCCACCTCGTCGGCGGAGGCGGGCTGGGCGTCCCACGCGATGTACACGTCGGCGACGTCCACGTCGAGCGGCCCGAGGGCCCGCAGCGATTCCGGCAGTTCCGCGATGTCGACGGCGGTGGCCGCGATCCGGGTCACCCGGTCGCCGGCGTGCGACGTGGTCATGAACCGCACGCCGCTGACCTCCCGGGCCTCGACCGGGGTGAGCCCACGGTTGTCGTAGTAGCGGCGGGTCAGCACCTCCAGCAGCGGCACGTGATCGCGGCCGGGACGCCCGATCCGCTGGCCGAGCAGGCGGACGAGGGGTTCCGAGCAGGCGACCATGCTCTGGATGCGGGCGGCCCGGTCCGGTGCCGCCGGGTGGTGGTCGAGGTGGCGCAGGTCGGCGCGGACCGCGGCGTACACCTCGGCCCGGGTGCGCCGCAGCAGCGGCTGCGCGAACCAGCGGAACACGATGCCCCGGGCCAGGTCGGACACCGACGGGAACCGGATCTGGGTGGCCTCGATCAGGTGCTCCAGGGTGATGCCGGCCCGTTCGGCGACGCCCGCCTCGTGCGGCGGGTTCCCGGCGATCCAGCGGCGCAGGATGCCGGAGACGACACCGACGTTGGCCGCCGACTTCTGCAGGGCCAGGAAGATCCGGAAGAGGGCGTCCTCCAGTTCCGGCGTCCGGTCCAGGCTGGTCACACCGTAGTGCCCGAGCACCTGGGTGAGCCGGGTCTGGAAGTCGGCGGTGACCCCGGCCCGCTCCACGTCGAGGCTACGGAGGTAACTGTGGAAGTACTCGCGAGGGCTGTGCACGGCGCTGCCCGGTTCGGGCTTGCTGTCGTCGCCCGGCTTGTTGCGGGACAGCTCCAGCAGGTCGGCGCAGATGGTCAGCAGATCGATCTCACCGGCCGACGGGCGGCGGTCCGCCACAGCGAGGTAACCCTTGACCGCGGCCGGGTCGACGTCGTAACCGAGCAGCAGGGCCCGCAGGTCGTCGAGGCCGTGGTCGGTCTCCGGACCGGTCGGCAGGTCGATCTCCACCGGGGCGGCGGCGGCTTCGGTCTGCTCGTCGGCGTTCCCGATCGGCTCCAGGCGCATCAGCGGCGCGCCGGTCTCGACCTGGCTGCCGACCGCGACCGGGCACTCCCGCACCCGTGCCTTGAACGGCGCCCGCAGCACGTTCTCCATCTTCATGCTCTCCAGCACGAGGATGGGCGCACCGGCCTCGACCTCGTCACCGACGGCGAGCGGGGTGGCCACCACCAGGGCGGGCGCGGGGGAGCGGACCACGCCGCCCTCGTCCCGGCTGACCCGGTGGGTGACCCCGTCGACCTCGATGGTGTGGATCGGACCGTGGGTGGCGGTGGTGAGGCGGAAGCGGTGGCCGTTGACGTACATCTGGCTGGTGTGCTCGTCGAACCGCTCGGTCACCACGTCGGCGTGCCCGAAGGAGGCGCCGGAGAAGATGCCGATCCGGAAGCGCCGGCGGCCCAGGCGGGAGACCTGGACCCGGTAGCCGACGCCGCGCAGTTTCAGGTCCAGCGGGCGGCCGGTGTCGTGCTGCACCTGCGGGCGGCCACCGTGCGCGGTGGTGAGCAGCCGCTGCCGGCTGACCTCCTCCTCGTCCAGGTAGGCCTCGATGCCCGCGGCGGCCAGGGCGATCGCCGAGTGCCGGTGGCTGACCAGGCGGCCCTCGGCGCGGACCCGGTCGATCCAGCCGGTGTCGGCGGAGCCGTCGATCACCTCGGGCTGGTCCAGCAGGTCGAGCACGAAGCTCTTGTTGGTGGAACCACCCTCGATGATCACGGTGGTCTCGGCCATCGCCCGGCGCAGGCGGCCGAGGGCTTCGTCGCGGTCCCGGCCGTACGCAATGATCTTGGCAATCATCGAGTCGAACGCGGCCGGGATGCTGTCGCCCTCGCTGACCCCGGTGTCCACCCGGATGCCCGGCCCGGCCGGCAGCGCGAGACGGGCGATGCGGCCCGGCGACGGCGCGAAGTCCCGGTCCGGGTCCTCGGCGTTCAGCCGGGCTTCGACCGCGTGCCCCTGCTCGGCCGGCTGCTCGCCCTCCAGGCGGCCGCCAGCGGCCACATGCAGCTGGAGTTTGACCAGGTCGGTGCCGGTGGTGATCTCGGTGATCGGGTGTTCGACCTGAAGCCGCGTGTTGACCTCGAGGAACGCGAACAGCTTGTCGCCCGGGTGGAAGAGGAACTCGACCGTGCCGGCGCCGCGGTAACCGACGGCGAGTGCCAGCCGGACCGCGGCGGCCTTGAGTTCGGCGGCCTCGTCGGCGGACATGACCACCGACGACGACTCCTCGATGATCTTCTGGTTGCGCCGCTGGACCGAACAATCCCGGACACCCAGCGCCCACGCGCCGCCCTGCCCGTCGGCGATCATCTGCACCTCGACGTGCCGGGCGCCGGTCACCAGACGCTCCAGGAACACCACGCCGGAGCCGAACGCCCGCAGCGCCTCCTGGCTGGTCCGCTCGTAGGCGTCGGTCAGATCCTCGCCGGAGTCGACCCGCCGGATGCCCCGTCCGCCACCGCCGGCGGTCGCCTTCAGCATCAGCGGGTAACCGATCTCCTCACCGGCCCGCAGCGCGTCCTCCAGCGTCGCGACCTCGCCGCGGCTCCACGGCGCCACCGGGACGCCGACCTCCTCGGCGATCAGCTTCGAGCCGATCTTGTCGCCGAGCTTGCGCATCGCCTCCGCGCTCGGGCCCACGAAGGTGACCCCGATCCGGTCGCACAACTCCGCGAACACCGGGTCCTCGGCGACGAATCCCCACCCGACCCAGGCCGCGTCCGCGCCGGTCTCCAGGAGCGCGCGCTCCAGCAACTCGTGGTTGAGATAGGGCCGCGCGGCCGCCGGACCCAGCGGATAGGTCAGATCCGCCTCACGGACGAAGGTCGAGGTCCGGTCCTCGTCGGTGTAGAGGGCGACCGTCTCGATCGGGTTCCCGGTCTCCGCGGAGAGATCCCGCACGGCGTGGATGAGCCGCATCGCGGCCTCTCCACGGTTGATGATCGCGACACGCCTGAACACTTGCCGAGCCTCCCGGTAGCCCTGTGAGCTTTCTACTCCTCCACCCTCTCGGCTACCGTCCGGTCGAGCCATACGCCGGATCATGCATGTCGAGCGCAGTTAGTTGTAGGAATCCCACAAACGCCGTTGTCCCGGATGGCCAGACCCATCGTGCAAGAACAAAACGACTCATATCGTACGATCCACGGCCAGACAACCGCATTAGTTCGCACCGCTTCGTCCCCGCGACGCGATCCCACCACCGGACCGCCCGGCGACCGCCGGGCGGATGCGGCCCACACCGGCCACGTGCCGCCCGGGCGTCACGCCCGCACGTCACGCCCGCGCGCTGGATCCCACGCGACCGCTCGGAATCCGCCGTATGCCGGACCGACATGCAGGTCAGCGAGCTTTGGCCCGGTTCAGCACCTCCTCGGTGGTCAGCGGGCTCTTCGGATGGTGACTCAGGCACAACGGCGTCCGGATCTTCCGGGGCGCCTCACCCTCGGCCGCCACGTAGAACTCGCCCGACCGCAGCCGGGACACGTCCGGCACGTCGCCGCCCTTCGCCTTCGCCATCTCCCGGGCGGCCTCGATCTGGATCGGGCTGTTCAGGAGGCCGTAGAACTGGGTGGCCGCGTTGCCGGGGATCCGGTTGTGCAGACCCTTCGGCGACTGGGTGGCGAACACCAGGCCCAGACCGTACTTGCGGGCCTGGGACGCCAGCGCCAGCGTGCTCTGCGTGCAGGCGGTCATCGCCCCGGACGGGGCGAGCGTCTGCGCCTCGTCCATCACGAACAGCCCCAGCAGCGGGCGATCCCCGGCCGGATGCCGTTTGATGTGCGCGAACAGCGCCATCTCCAACTGGTTGACGAAACTCTGCCGCATGTCGTCGGACGGCAACCCGACCATGCTGATCACCGAGATCCGGGCACGTTTCCCCGCCGCCGGCGTCAACAGCACCGCCGGGTCCAGAGGTGTGCTGTCCCCGCCGAACATCGGATCGTTGTCGATCGACGCGGTCAGCGTCTGCGCCAGCCCACCAGCGATCTTGTCGGCGCCCTCCAGTTCGCTGACCCCGTCCGGCAGATCGGCGAGTGTGGCGATCAGCCCTTGCAGGGTCCCACCACCACGCCTGCCGTAGTGGTGCACGGCCCGCCGCAGCACCGCCCGCCCCAGGTGCGCCTTGGCCGCCCGGCTGTCCAGTTGCGCCCGCGGAATCAGCGCGGCCACCGCCGAGTCCACCGCCTCGTTGAACTCGTCCGGATCGTCGAGCACACTGCGGAAGTCCGGCAGAGGCTGGAAACTGAGCGGCCGCCCGGTCTCCCGCCGCGGAGTCCACACCATCACCTCGGTCCCGTCGATGTAGGCGGCGGCCTTCTCGGCGTCCCCGTCCCCCCACGCCGCCGGCGGCGAGGGCCACGAATCCCCGAGCCGGGCCAGATCGTTGTTGGGATCCAGGACGATCGCGGACACCCCTTGAAGCGCACACTCCTCAACCAGGCGCCGAATCAGCACGGTCTTGCCCGACCCCGACCCGGCGAAGATCGTGACATGCTTCCGCAGCGATTCGAGCGCCAGCCGAACCGGTTCCCCACCACCGTGGTCATGCCCCACCGTCAACATCGGCACCCCCGGCTCCGCGACGACGGCAGCGGTGACGTCGGCAGCGGTGACATCGGAGGCGGTGGCATCGGAATCGGCGGCGGCATCGGTGGCCCCCGGCGGCTCGGCTGCCCCGGCGGCGGGCACCTCATCCGCTGAGGCGAGCGCCTTGCGGAAGATCTCCAAACCGTGCGCCGGTCTCCGTAGCACCAGCCAGGCGGGCAGGTCGGCCGAGCCCTCATCGAGAAGAACCCGAAGAGCTGAGAGAACCCGGAGATCCGACTCCACCAGCGGTAGCGTGGCCACGTTGTGGCCGGCCAGCTCTTCGATGCGCTTTCTCGTCCCCGCGCCGGTCCAGGCGCCGTTGCGCAGGAAGAAGAGCTTTCGCTTGGGCACCCCGTGCTCGACACTCGCCGCGGTGACCGCACGGTTGATCCGGCTCAGCGGTGCCCGGGTGCGATGCCCGGTGCTGATCGCCCGGAACGACCAGTGCGCCTGGTCCTCGGTGGCCGGATCGATGGTCTCGCGGAGGCGGGCGTGCAGCGCGGGGCTGGCACTGGGCAGCCCGTCCTGGCTGAACTTCTCGTCGGCGACGCCCCGTTCGATGATCCAGGCCGTCAGACCGGCCGAGATCAGCCCGGGTATCCGCCTGTCCTCCTCGGTGGAGGACAGCGGCGTCAGGACGTCCGCCTCGTCGCGCAGTTCACTGAAACGGAGGTCCAGCTTCTCGCGGAGATCCTCGTTGATGTCCGTCGGAACCAGTGGTGCCGGGTTCGCCGGGTCGCGCACCTCACCGAGGCTGGTCAGCTCACGCACCTCACCGGTGGCCAGGCACTCCCGAATGTGGCGGTCGATCTCGATGAGCAACTGCCGGGGGGTGAACTTGGCGGCCCCGGCGAACGCCTCGGGCCGCACCGGCCACGACAGATAGGGCGGCACGAACGGCATCTGCGCGAAGTTGTAGCCGAAACGCTTCTCGACGAGAGTCTGTGCCAGGGCCGGGCTCCGGATGGTCAGCATCTCGTCGGCCACCCGGAAACGATCGCCCACCGTGACGGTCGCCCGCTCCCTGATCAGCTCCCAGGACGGTGGGATGCACGCCACCAGGTTCAGCGTCCGGCGGGTGGTCTCGCGCAAGGACATCAGCCCGTGCGCGACCTTCTCGACCATCAGCAGGTGGGACCACTCGTCGGCGTCCACCGCCCCGGACCTGCCGCCCGCGTGCGTCGCCATCCCCAGCTGGGAGATCAGCGTGTCGATCTGGTCGACGGCGATCACCGACGGCCCGGTGACCGCGAGCAGCCGGGACAGCTCACGGACGATCTGCTGGGAGTCACGTTCGGTGTTCCGCATCCGCCAGGGAGCCCGCTCGCCCGGCACCACCTCGGGCTCGGAGGCCAGGTAGCTCTCGCCGATGTCGCGATGCTCGATGTGGTCCGAGGCGGACAGGGCCAGCGCCCGGAAGGTGCCGTCACACTCTCGTGCCACCTGCCGGTTGTGGGCGCTGAGACCGATGGTGAACGCGTCCAGAGCCTCCGGGGTCAGCCTGGTCTCGCCCATCACCGCCCGGCGCGCCGCCCGGGGGGCGCCGACCACCGCGGACAACCGCCGCAGGAACAACCGCAACTGGGTGTCACTGCCAGGCACCACCCGGAACAGCCCGTCCATCATCGACACCAGGACGCTGTCCCAGAACTTCTTCGCGTCGAAGAGGCTGACCAGGAAGAAATAACCGCCCTGGTCCTGCACCTGCTGCCGGGCCCAGCCGAGCAGATGGGTCTTGCCCGAACCGGCGCGACCCTTCAGCACCAGCCCGAGAGGACTCGGGCCGCTGCTCGCTCCCGCATCGGCCAGGCCCGCGAGCACGTCCCGGACGACGCCCTGATGCATGCCGTCGACGTGGTACTGAGACGGATTCCAGACGTCGTCGGGCACCTGGGCCCAGTCGAAGCGGAGAGTCGCCAGCGCGTTGCGCTCCTCTTCGTTCATCGCGTACCGATGGAGATCAGATGCGTGTCCTGCCCACCGACGCGCACCGCGTCACGCCGGTCCTCGGCGGTGAGGGTCTTCTGATTCGCCTCAGGCATCATCTCCACGTCCTCCGCCTGGCCCAGCAGCCGGAACACCTCGTCCAGCGCCTCACCGGGCACGTCACCCAGTTTCTGGCGGACAGCGGTGTGCTTCACCCAGCCGCCCGGCTCCGGAGCCAACGAGTGATAGACCTGCCGGACCCGTGTCTCGAGATCGTCGTCGGGCGCCGAAGGGGCCCCGGCAGCCAGGGTGAACATCTCGCCGAAGCTGCGGTAGGAGTCTTTGACCAGCACCCGTTCCCGGAGTATGCGATGCAGGGTGCTCAACGCCGCGCCGATCGCCTTGCCGCCGCCGTTGAAGTTCAGGTCCTCGTGGACGCGCACCCAGCCCCTCTCGTCCAGCACATGAACGAAGGAGCGTCCGGCCTTCACGGTCCTGATGTAGCCGAGCGTGTTCAGCTTCGTCCGGCTCTGCCCGGTCAACGTGATGCCGTGACGCTCGTTCAGTTCCGGGTTGGACACCTCCCGGGCCTCGCACATGAGAATGATGAGAATCGCGCTCTCTTGCGGGGTGAGGTTGTCAGCCACCCTGCTGTCCTTTCGATATGTCGTGCCTTCGGGCACGAATCAGGTGTTCGATCTGAGCCGCCACGGCCTGAGCGTCGTGCCGTACCCGGGCGTTGGTGAACCGGAGGACCGCGAAGCCGTCCAGCTGCAGCTGGACGTCGCGCACCCGGTCGGCGTCGTACTGTTCCGGCCGGCAGTGTTCGGGGCCGTCCAGTTCGACCATCACGCGTTCGGCCGGCCACTGCAGGTCGGGCCGGATCGGGTTGCGGGAGGGCGCCGGCTGGTAGGTGCCGTTCCAGATCCGCCCGTGCGCCCACGCCTGCCGCGCCAGCACCGCCTCCAGCAGTGTTTCGACGGCGCTGCGCGGATGCGGCGCCCCGATCGGCATGGTCACGGGCACGGCGGGCGGCCGTCCGGGGCCGGTGACCCGGCTCCCCCATCGGCGCGGGCCGGTGATTCCGACATCCTGCCGGTCGGGGCCGGTGATCCAGACGCCCAGCCGGCCGTGGTGGGCGAGCCATCCGGAACCGGCCCGGACGATGTCCGAGACAGCGCCGGCGAGCGGGATGACCAGCAGCAGGCGTTCGCGGCGGAAGGCGGTCGCGAGCACCCGGGCCAGCCCGGCGACGCGGCTCTCCGGCCGCAATGGCCGGTCTGTCCGGGACGGCCGGCCGGTCAGGGAGCGTTCGGCCAGGTCGGCGAGGAAGGTGCTGGACTGGCCGGTGGCCCGGGCCCGCTCGATCGCCACCGCCCGGATCGCGGCCAGGGTGGCGCCGCGCGGCCCGTCGAAGCCGTCGGCCTGGGGCAGCCAGCCGGGCATCAGGCGCCGGGCGAGGGTGTCCAGGAATTCGATCACCCCGGCCACGAAGGACGCCACCGTCCGGGAGTCCGGTGGCGACACCACGACCGGGGCGGGTAGCGCCGGATCGTGGGCGGCCGCCTCGGCGACGTCTCCGGCGGACAGCTCCGGGAGACGCACCATCCGGTCGACGGGAACGTCGTGCAGCGGCATCAGGTCCCCTGGCGCTGGTAGGGGTGGCCGTCCGCGTTGAGGCCGTGGGCGCGGAGCCGGTCCACCTGGGCCGGGTCGTCCTCCTCCGCGTTGAGCAGGGCGACGAGGCGTTCGGCGGCCTGGAACGTCCCGGCGTCGACCTCGCGCCGGAGTTCGTCGGCCTTGCGCAGGTCGAACAGCAGCGTGGTGAGCTGGCGGGCCGCGTCCTCGTCGCCACCGGCGATCTGCCGGCGCAGGTCGGATATCTGGGCCTGGACGGCGGCGCCGTCGGTGGCGGTGCCGGACGCGAGTAGCTTCTCCAGCCGGTCGGCGGCGGCCCGGTCACCGGCGCGGGCCCGTCTGCGCAGCTGTGCCTCCCGGCCGTGGGTGGCGAGCAGTTCGGCCAGGGCGTCGGCGGCGGGTTGCCGGCCGAGGTCGGCGCGGTCCCGGAGTTCGGCGACGGCGCCCCGGTCGGCGAGGAGTTCGGCGAGGTCCTCCTCGGACAGGCGGCTGCCATTGTCGGCGCGGGTCCGGAGCCGGTCGGCTTCTCCGCAGTCGGCGAACAGTTCGGCCAGGTAGCGGGCGGCGCGGCGGTCGCCGGCCACCGAGGCCGCCCGCAACTGGGCGATTCGGGGCGCCAGCGCGGCGATGTCCTCCAGCAGCGCGACGGCGGAGGCGTCCTCCGGGACGGCCTCGATGTGCTCGCGCAGCAGTATGACGGCGTCCCGGTCGCGTCCGCTGCGGAATAGCAGGTCGGCGAGTTCGGCGGCGCCCTCCCGATAGCCGTTGTACAGCTGCCGCAGCGCGTGCTCCTCGTGGCAGTAGCGCATCCGGGCGTTCGCCGCGGAGGCGAGCCGGCGCAGGTCGTCCGGGTTGTCGGCGGTGATGATCAGCGCGTTCCAGGCGCTCTCCGGCGGGCATCGGTCCCGCCGGATGTGCTGCGCCACGTAGTCGGCCACCACGTGACCGGTGTGATGCCCGGCGCCGCCCTCGTCGGCCGGGGCCAGCGCGGAAACGCCACCTCGGACCTCCTCCTCGCCGAATGCCAGGGCCTCGTCCAGCCACCAGGAGGGCCGGTTGACCCGCTGCGGCGGGGTCAGATAACCGCCTACCGCCATCTCGAAGCAGTCGCGGGGGATCGGGGTCCGAATGCCGAGCCGCCGGGCGTCGGCCGCGAAGTTGATCGCGGCCCGGGCGTAGGGCGGTGCGAGCTGCCACCGTTCGAGCAGGTCGGGTCCGGCGGCCAGCGCCTGCGTGAGGCCGACGTCCTCGACGTCCAGTGCGAGGCGGATCCGGCTGTCGATCTTCGCGACCCGGCGGGCCGTGTCCTTCTCGTCGGCCGACAACTCGTCCGGGACCACGATCCGGACGGCCAGGTCGAGGAGCCGTCGGTTGCTCCGGAGGTCGGCCGGGGCGCGGGACGGCTTCCAGGTGGTGAAATCGGTGGGCCACATGGTGGCGACGACGATCGCGGGGGAGGGGAGGAGCCGGAGCACGTCCTCCCGGGTCAGCGGCGGATCGGCGTCGACGAACCGTTCGAACTCGTCGAGCCAGACGATGATCCGCTGCCGGGGTCCGCGGGACAGGGCGATGATCTCGCTGGTTCCGGCCGGCTGAATGATCGGCCAGTTCGGTACGACGTGATGAACCGCCTCATAAAGCGATCTTGTCTTACCCGTCGACGACTGTCCGGCCAGGACGACGAAGCAGCCCCGCTCGGTTCCGGCGGAAAGGCGTTCACGAAGGTTGTCGTCTATGTCGCGATTCACATATTCGGGCAGTTCGCCGGTACTGTCGTCAGTGGTGATCGCCGGGTGGATGCCCAGGTGGTGGGGCGGTATCTCGTCGAAGCGGGGAAGCTGAGCAGTCGCAAGATCGGATGTCAGGGCGACCGGCCTCCCTCGCGAACGGCGTGTAGGCCGCCCGGCGTGCGGGCGGCCGAATAATTCGCGAACAGCCTACGAACCACTCCTCCGGAAATCCATACCCAAGTCCGTTCGTGCGAATGCCGGAATAGCTCGTCCGAATGGTCGACCGGATTCATCCGGACGGCTTTTCCGGCAGCTCAAGGGTCGAATTCGAAGGGCCGGAGATCAATTCACTTGAGGTACGGCGTGGTGGTGCTCAGCGCGGCGAAGCCGAGCCTCTCCAGGATCGGGCGGCTCTGGTCGGTGGCGTCCACCTGGAGATAGCGGTAGCCCAGGCCGGCCGCGATCCGGGCACGCTCGGCCACCAGCGCCCGGTAGATGCCCCGGCCCCGCCACTCCGGTGCGGTCCCGCCGCCCCACAGGCCGGCGAAGTCGGTGCCCGGGTAGACGTCCATCCGTGCCCCGGACACCGGCTCGTCGCCGGCCATCACCACGAACGGATAGGTGTTGTCCGGGTCTTCGGCCAGTTGCTTCATGACCCGGTGCCGCAGCCAGTCGGCGTTCTCCCCGAACGCGCGCTCACTGGCCCGCGCCATCAGTTCCACCCCGGCGGCGTCGGTGACCCTCTCCACCCGTACCCCGATCGGTAGATCCGACGACAACCGCAGGTCGGCGACGGCCGCGACCATCAGCGTCTCCGGTTCCTCGGCGGTGAACCCGGCGGCCAGGAGCCGGGCGGGCAGGTCGGCGGGCCGGTCGTAGGAGTAGTGCTTCCACTCGAACTCGACCCCGAGCCCGCCGAAGAACCGCACCTGGGCGGCGATCGCCGCGTCCGCGGTGTCCTCGTCCAGATCCGACCAGACCACCGCGTTCCAGTCCTTCTCGCCGCCGACATGCCGGAGCACACCACCGTCGCGTTCCATCCGGGTGGCCGGGGTGTCGGTCTGGGAGTCTCGTCGCATCTGCCGGTCGAACAGGGCCAGCACCTCATCGTGTTTCACGTCCGCAGCCCAGCACCCGCGACGCCCGGAGGCAACGCATTATCGTGTCCGGGATGGGAGAGCCTGTGCTTGTTCTGCGGCCGGTGACCGGGGCCGACGACGACTGGCTGTTCGAGCAGTCGCGGGATCCCGACGCGGTGTGGATGGCCGCGTTCACCAGGCCGGATCCGGACGACCGGGTGGCTTTCGACGCGCACCGGGCCCGGATCCGCGCCCGGCCGGACGTGATCGAGCGGGCGATCGTGGTGGACGGCGTGCCGGCCGGCAGCATCGCGAGCTTCGTCATCGAGGGCGAGACCGAGATCACCTACTGGCTGGACCGGGCCTTCTGGGGCCGCGGCGTCGCCACCGGGGCCCTGGCGCTCTTCCTCGCCGAGGTCCCGCAGCGACCGCTCTTCGCCCGTGCGGCCAGCGACAACACCGCCTCGCTGCGGGTGTTGCAGAAGGCCAACTTCAAGATCATTAACACCGCGATCGGGTACGCCGAAGCCCGCTCCACCGACATCGAGGAGACGATCCTGCGACTGGATCCACTCACCTCGGCCTGACCGCGGCCGATCCTGACCCTCGTGCCAGACATCCACGACCTCCTGGACCGGCGGGCCGTCACCACCGTCTTCCAGCCGCTGATCGACATCGCCAGCGACCGGCTGGTCGGCTACGAGGCGCTGAGCCGCGGCCCGGCCGGCAGCCCGTGGGAGTCGCCGGTGGCGCTGTTCGCCGCGGCCCGCGCCGCCGGACGGCACGCCGAACTCGACTGGATCTGCCGGGCCGCCGCCTACCGGGCCGCCCTCGACGCCGGCCTGGACCGGCGGCTCACCCTGTTCGTCAACATGGAGCCGACCGCCTGGCGGGTGCCCTGCCCGGCCGACCTGCGCCCGGTCGTGGAGCAGGCCCGGCAGCGGCTGCGGGTGGTCACCGAGATGACCGAACGGGCCCTGGCCGACGACCCGGCAGCCGTGCTGTCGGCGGCCGTGGCCTGCCGGGACGCCGGCTGGGGGGTGGCCCTGGACGACGTCGGCGCGGATCCGATGTCGCTGGCGCTGATGCCGTTCATCCACCCGGACGTGGTGAAACTCGACATGGGCCTGCTGCGCGCCCCGGACGACCCGCACACCGCCCGGGTGGTGGCGGCGGTCTACGCCTACGCCGAGTCGACCGGCGCCACCGTGCTCGCCGAGGGCATCGAGACGGCCGCGCACCTGAACACCGCCCGGACCATGGGCGCCACCGTCGGGCAGGGCTGGCACCACGGCCGCCCGGCCCCGCTGCCCCGGCAGGCCACCCCGGTCACCGGGCTGTCCCTGCTGCCGGCGCCGGTCCGCGACGACCGGACCCCGTTCGAGATCGTCAGTGCGGTGCGGCCGGTCACGCGTACCACCAAATCGCGTCTCATGCCGATGAGCCGCCACCTGGAGGCCCTCGCCGGGGACGGGCCGGAGCCGCCCGTCCTGCTGGCCTGTTTTCAGCACGCCCGGCACTTCACCGCGGCGACGGCGGCCCGGTTCAGCCGGGTCGCCGGGTACAGCCCGCTGGTCGCCGCCCTCGGCGCCGGCCTGGACGACGAGCCGGCCGCCGGGGTACGCGGCGCCTGCCTGAACGGCGACCGGCTCGACGGGGAGTGGAACGTGATCGTTCTCGGACCGCACCGCGCGGCCGCGCTGGTCGCCCGCGACCTCGGCGATCACGGCCAGGACTCCGAGCGCGGCTTCGAGTTCGCCATCACCCACGACCGGGCCCTGGTGGTCCGGGCGGCCCGCACCCTGCTGCGGCACATCGCCCCGGTCCGCACCCCGGACCTGTCCGCCCTGCTCGCCGTCTAGGTTCGTGTGGTGATCTGTGGCCCGGATCGGGCCACAGATCACCACACGAACGTCAGCGGCGCGGGCCGTGGATCTCCCGGTGCAGGCGCTCCATCCGCAGGTCGAGGCGGGCGGCGTCCTCGGCGGCGGCGGTCAGCTCGTCGCGCAGCCGGGGCGGCACCACGTCCGGATCGTGCTTGTAATAGATCTTGTGTTCCAGGCTGGCCCAGAAATCCATCGCCACCGTGCGCAGTTGCACCTCCACCGGCACCGCCACCACCCGGTCGGACATGAACACCGGGATCTCCACGATCAGGTGCAGGCTGCGGTAGCCGTTGGACTTCGGCTTGGCGATGTAGTCCTTCGTCACCACCAGGTTGACATCCGGCTGGCGGGTCAGCATGTTCGCCACCGTGTAGACGTCGGAGACGAAACTGCACACGATCCGGATGCCGGCGATGTCCTTGATCCGGGCGCGCAGATCGTCGAAGTGCAGCGGGCAGTTCAGCCGGTGGGCCTTCGCGGTGATGCTGGCCGGGGTCTTCAGCCGTGGACTGATGTGCTCGATCGGGTTGCCGGAACCGCGATGGGTGAGCTCCTCGGCCAGGATGTTGATCTTGGTATTCATCTCAGCCAGGCCGAACTTGTAGACCATCAGGAAGTGGTTGAGATCGGCATACTGCTCGTGCCAGGCCTCGGGGTGGCCCCGGCGGGCGATCTGGCCGGGCTGGTCGGTCGTCACTTCACGTTCTCCACGGGGATCCGTCATCGTCGTCGCGTCGCCGACTTCGCCTGGTACATGGCGGCGTCGGCCTCGCGCAGCAGCAGGTCGGGATCCGAGCAGCCGTCCCCGGAGACCGCCGACCCGATGCTCAGCCCCACCTCGACCCGCTGCCCGTCGATCAGGTAAGGCTCGGTCACCGATGCCCGGATCGAGGCGCGGACCGCCTCGTCCCCACCCGGCCCGGACACGTCGTCGATCAGCACGACGAACTCGTCCCCACCCAGCCGGGCCACCGTATCGGTGCGCCGCAACTGCTGTGTCAACCGCCTGGCCACCTGGACCAGCAGCTGGTCACCGGCGGCGTGCCCGAGCGAGTCGTTCACCGCCTTGAACCCGTCGAGATCAAGAAGCAGCACAGCAAAACGGTAGCCGGGCTCCCGGGCCGCCCGGAGCCCGGCCTGCGCCAGCCGGTCCTCCAGCAGCAGCCGGTTCGGCAGCCCGGTCAGGTGATCACGCATCGCGGCGTTACGCAGCCGCTCCTCCATCACCCGGTAGTCCAGGGCCTTGGCCAGCAGCGAACCCGAATGGTTCATCATCTCCCGGCCCGGCGGGGTGGTCGACTGGATCCGGCCGACCGCCGCCAGCATCCCCCAGTCGGTCAGCCGGCTGCGCACCGGCACCACGAACACGATGTCGCCGTCCGCCCCGTCCGCCAGCTCGAACAACTCGGCGGGCGGAAATTCATCCACCGGGAGTACGCGCCCCGGGGTGCCCGCCGCGAACCGGTACGCCCCGGTCAACTCCAGCCGGTCCGGTTCCGGCCGGCTCCACAGGCCGAAACTGCCGGCCAGCGCGGTGGTCCGGTCCAGCCAGTCCAGATGCCCCGGATCCGCGCCCTGCCCGGCCAGCAGCGCCACGCCCAGCTCGTACTGGATGTTCAAGGTGTCCTGAAGGTATCTGACCTGCCGGAACAGATCCCGGGTGTGGAACTCGGACACCGGCAGACCATCCGACGGGCAACCACACGACTCCCTCGGCTCGAACACCGTCGGCACCTCCCGCTTGCGCGGCGACACACCCATCAGCGCGTGCACCGCGGTGCCCAGCGCGTCCAGCGGCTGCCGCACACTCGACAGGGCCGGCCGCAGGTACGCCGCGTCGGCGATATCGTCGAACCCCACCACCGCCAGCTCACGCGGCAGATCGAACCCGGCCGAGGTCAGCCGCCCGATCAGGCCGATCGCGTTCCGGTCGGTGCCCAGCACGATCGCCGTCACCGGCATGCCCGCCCGGATCAGCGCGTCGGCGACCTGCTCACCGCCGCTCTCATGATTGTCCCCGGTGTCGAACACCATCGGCGACAGGCCGTGCTCGGCCATCCCGGCGCAGTAGCCGGCCAACCGCTCCCGCAGGTCGAAAACGGACATGAAGCCGCCGAACGCGATCCGCTCATGACCGTGTTCGATCAGGTGGACGGTGGCGTCGCGTACGCCGCTGCGGTTGTCGGCCATCACCACCGACATGCCCGGACCGGCCTGCTCCTCGGCGACCAGCACCACCGGCAGCCCGGCCCGCAGGGCGGCCGCCGGATAGGCCTGCGACACCGCGCCCGGCAGCACCGCCAGACCGTCCAGATGACGCCAGGCCACCGGCCGGTGAAACTCGGGCAGCCCGCTGCGGTCCGCGCTGTGCGCCCCCGGATCCAGCGTCTGGACCGCCATCACCCGGTCACCGGCGGCGACCGCGGCGGCATTGATCCCCTCGATGATCGCGCCGTAGTAGTCCCCACCGACGAACGGCGACAGGATCCCGAACGTGCGCCCACTCACACGCTCCATGATCTCTCAGAGTGCGGCGTCGACGCTGGTCATCACCGCAGTCCGACAGCCTCCAGCATCGACCGGACCACCGCGCCGGCCGGCCGCAGGACCTCGTCACGCACCCGCCGGCCCATCCAGGCCAGCACCCGGAACACCGGCCCGAACGTCCACCGCCAGACGAACCGCAGCGCGATCCCCACCGGCCGCAGCACGAAACGGTACACCTGCCGGAACACCCAGGAACTGCCCTCCCAGCCCAGCTTCAGGAACCAGAACAGCGCCCGTCCCACCGGGGCCAGCACCCAGGTCCAGGTCGGCAGGAGAACCCACGTCCACACCCAGCGGGCCACCGGGACCAGGGCTTTCTCCCACAACCACATCAGTGGTACGCCCACCAGCAGCACCGGCACCATCAGAATCCAGGCCAGCACCTTCACCAGCGCCCGCCCCACCCAGGCCAGTGGAGGCCGCAGCACCCGCTCCCACAGCCAGGTGCACGGGATCACCACCACGTGCTCCCACAGCCAGCCCAGCACCCGGAACGGCAGCACCACCACGACGGCGATCGCCCGCACCGGCCACAGCAGCCAGGCGGGCAGGTCATCGGGGGACTGGTCGGCTCTCGGCATCGGCACAAGGTAGCCGACGCGTACCATCCGCCAGTGACCCGAGCAGCCGAGATCGAACAACACGCCGCCGCCGCGTGGCCGGCGACACACAGTTCCCGCTCCGGCGGCTGGCTGCTGCGGCACACCCCCGGCGTCGGGAAGCGCCGCAACAACTCGGCCCTGCCGTACCCCGGCCCGGTCGTCACCCGGGAAACCGTCTCTGCCCCGGCGGCCGGCTCTGCTCTGGGGGCCGTCTCTCCTCCGGCGACCGGCTCTGCTCTGGAAGCAGTCGAATCGTACTATTCTTCGCACGGTCTACCGGTCATCATCCAGATCAGCCCCGCCGAACAGCACGCCGAACTGGATGCCGCGCTGGCCGCCCAGGGTTACACCCATGACGCCCCCACACTGGTGATGACAGCCCCCGTCGTCGAGGTTGCCGGGGATGCGCCGCCGGTCGCGATCGACTCCCGGCTCACCCCGGAGTGGCGGAAGGCGTACGGCAACGACGCGGTGAGCACCCACATCCTGGACCGGATCACCCGCCCCACCGGCTTCGCCTCGGTGACGGTGAACGGCGAGATAGCCGCCCTGGGCCTGTTCGTGGCCGGCGACACCCTGTCCGGAATCTTCTGCATGGCGACCGCCACACCACACCGCCGCCGGGGCCATGCCGCCGCAATCCTGCGGGCGGGCGCGGCCTGGTCCGCCGAACAGGGCGCCGACCTGCTCTATCTCCAGGTGGAGAAGGACAACACCCCAGCCCGCCACCTGTACGAGAGAGTCGGCTTCACCACATCCCACTCCTACCACTACCGCGTGCACCCACATCCCACCGCCTAGCATCACCCCCCCGGCCTCCGCCTCCCTTCCCACGCGCGCGCCCTCTACGGCGTTCGCATCCCTTTCCGCGTCCGGGCCCGCTCGGCGTTGGCATCCCTTTCCGCGTCCGGGCCCGCTCGGCGTTGGCATGCCTTTCCGCGTCCGGGCCCCCTTGTATCCGCATCCCCTCCCACACCCGCGCCCCTCCCACGTCCGCTCCCTCCAGCACCCGCGCCCCTTCCGCACCCGCTTTTGCCCGCTTGCTCCCGCGTTTGCTCCCGCCGACTCGCGCGCACTGCAGCGTTCGAAGCGCACGCGGCCCAGCACAAGCATCCAAGATCGCCCAAAAACCTTCCCAAGACAGAACGTTCGTTCCGCCCGTCGGTGCCTTCGCCGCGGACCGTTAGTGCCGCTGGCACCTCCTTCGAGACAGAACGTTCGTTCCGTTCGGCCGCGCTCCCCGAGGTGGAACATGCGTTCCTGCTCAGCGGCGCCCGAGACAGAACGTTCGTTCCATTCGGCCGCGCTCCCCGAGAGAGAACGTGCGTTCCCGCTCAGCAGCACCCGAGACAGAACGTTCGTTCTTCCGGGTGGCGGCCCGCAAGGCGGATCGTTCGTTCGGCGCGAGCGCCCTTTGGGGCAGAGGCGTTCGTTCCAGCCGGTGACACCTTGCAAGACAGAACGTTCGTTCCACTGTCCATGTCGAGGGCAGTCCGATGCGGAGCCGTCATGACCTTATTGCCACGTGACTCCTTATTTGTTTCATCTTCGGCAAAATAATTGCTTTGCACCCATTTTTGGTACGCCAATCGGCTCCGCGCAAATCGGGTAGCTCTGCCTCGTCCGCGCGGTGTTTGCGTCATTCCGGACCGATCGGCGACCGCCGGGCCGAATGCGATGGTCGCTGCTCCGGCTAACCGTTCGATCTTGGTGGATTCACCGACATATTCGAGGCATGATGCGGCTTTCGAGGTTACATTCTGGTCATTTACCGTGGCGTTTAGCAGCGCGGAGGGGATCTTGGTCGATTTAACACCNTACATTCTGGTCATTTACCGTGGCGTTTAGCAGCGCGGAGGGGATCTTGGTCGATTTACCACCGGAATCGGTGGTAAATCGACCAAGATCTGTCTTGGTGGGACGATTGAGTGGCGAAATGTCCGTGATGGTCCAGTAGTTCAAAGCTCGTTCGGCAACTGACAAGTGAGGCACCGTCCTGGCGGCCTGGTGCCGTGTCGCCTGAGCGGGGTTCGACTGACCGAGGTGCCCGCTCGCCCGCTCGCCCGCTCGCTCGCTTGGCCGTCCGCTCGCTCGGCCGTCCGCCCGCTTGGCCGCTTGTTTGTTCGCTCGCGCGGGGGCTGTCCGAGGTGAGTGCCTACCGTGGGGCCATTGCCGGGGCCTGAGTTGGGTGTTCGCCCTTTCGGGTGTCGCAATTCTTCTGATGAGCCGTGTTATGGCGGCTGCCATCGCATTCGGCCCGGCGGTCGCCGGGCGGTCTGGAGTGGTGCGGACCTTGCGGGGACGAAGCGGGACTACCCGATTTCTGTGGAGCCGATTGGCGTACCATAAATGATTTCAATGGTTTTCGGGAATGTTCTCGGAACGGCATTCGCAAGCTGGGAGATCGGGTTCGGGGGTGTCGGGGAAGGGCTCGCCGGTGGCTTTCCGGTAAGCCTCGTGAAACTCCTCCGGTGACATCAGTACCCACGGCCGTTTCATGATCGATAGTGGCGGTGAGTGACGGTGCCTGCGTTGGCGTGTCGGATATGGACGAAGCTCCGTTGAGTCCAGGTC
>NZ_JBNZCE010000027.1:0-170787 GCF_050589265.1 Actinoplanes sp. G11-F43 | reverse complement strand
CCGGCCGAGACCGGTACAACGCCACCGCGTCGGCCTTGAACTGCGCGGGATAGTGCTTGTTCGCCATCGTGCTCCAGGACTCCTGATCTACCCGGACCTCACGATCCAAGGTTCAAGTGTCCAAGATCAAGGGGGAGGGCCCACGGTCACGGGCACGTCCTTGTTGCCCGGCGCGATGGCGCAGTGGACCACCGACTTCAACAAATCACTGGAGTTGTTCTCGACACCAGGACCTGCGCAGAGCCTGGCGCTGTGGAATCGCGCAGGGTTCAACCCCCGCCCGCATTGGACGTGGAAGCAGCGTGGCGGCCGCGGCAACGGCCCGGTCTTGATCAAGCCGAACCATGTCGAGGCGGTCATGCAACAGTGGCTTCGAGTTCGGCACGACGTCGCCCATGGGCACGCGACGATCACCGCAGCGCGAGTGCTGGGAGCCGTGCGAGATCCTGGGGCCTCGGCGGCCACCCAGGCCGCGCCTACGATCCGACTGACGGACGCGATCGACTGCATGCACTTCTTCCGGTCCGTCGTCAAGGTGACGGCTGACGCTGGCGCTCAGTATGTCGGCGCTGCCCCTCCTTCCTGGACCACGGTCCCAGCTCTCGCGCTTGGTTTGCACGTCACGGCCCTGTGACGGATCAGCTGGCTCTATGTCACTGACAAAGATCTTGTAGGCAACTGCTGACATCACTTGACGCTCAACACGTGTCAGTGCGTGCGGCATGTCGTATGGGGCCTGTGAGGTGCTGCTCGTAGCCTGGCGCAACAGATCCATCGGGACCGATCGAGGGCGGCGCTGGGGTGAGCACGGCAGGCGAGCCGAAGACCACGGCGCTGCGCGACGCCGCGGTGCGGAGGTTGGTGGAGCTCGCGGCCGCCGGCCCGTTGCCAGCCGCGCAGGTCGCGTTGGTGGCGCAGGGTCTGGGTGTCAGCGAGCGCACGGTGTGGCGATGGGTGGCGGCCGCGACCGGTTCGGCCACCCCGACCAGAAAGCGGTTCGTGGTCACGGCCGAGGTGCGGCAGCGGCTGGCGTTCTGGCGCGGCAACGTCGTGGCGGTGCACCGCGAGCTGGTCGACGCCGCGGCGGCCGGCGGCCCGGAGGCGCCGTCGCTGGCCACGCTGTACCGGGCCGTGGATCGACAGCTGTCGCCCGGCGACCGGGCCGGGCTGCGTAAGGGTGAGCAGGCGGCCCGGGCGCGCATGACGTGTTCCTGCAGCGGCCGCCGGCGCACCGCAACGAGGCGTGGGAGTCCGATCACGTCGAGGCGCCGGTGGAGGTCGACGTCGATGGGCGGCTGGTGAAGCCGTGGGTGACCTGGTTCGTCGACACCGCGACGAACATGGTGCTGGGCACCGCGGTGACGCCGGGCTCGCCGAGCCGGGAGAGCATCCTGGCGGCGCTGCGGGCCGCGATCAGCGTGGAGGACCCGTACGGTCCGGCCGGCGGTCTGCCGCAGGCGATCCGGATCGACCGGGGCAAGGACTTCCTGTCGCGCACGGTGGCCGCAGCGTGCGCGGTGTTCGCGGTCCGGATCGCGGACCTGCCCGGGTACACGCCGCACTTGAAGGGCTCGGTGGAGACGCTCAACGGTGCGGCGAAGTCGATGTTCTTCGCCGGCCTGCCGCGTTACACCCAGGCGCCGCGGCTGGCGAACCGGCGCCCGGCGGATCCGGATGCGCCGGCGTTGCGGTTCGAGGTGTTCGTCGACGAGCTGCTGGCCTGGGTCAGCTGGTGGAACGAACATCCGATGGACACCCTCGACGGGCTCAGTCCGCTGCAGGCGTGGGAGCAGGACCCGACGCCGCTGAGCACGGTCCCGGCCGGTGACCTACGGCTGTTCACCCTCGAAGACGACGGCCGGGTCCGGCGGATCACGACCAAGGGCGTGCAGTGGCGATCGCGGTACTACGTCGGTGCCTGGATGGCCGGGTACGCCGGGTGCAGGTCAGGGTGCGGTGGATGCCGCATCACGACCACGAGGTCGAGGTCTTCGACGCCCGCACCGGCACGTACCTGGGTTCGGCCGGGCTCGCCGATCAGGCCAGCGCGGAACAGGTCAAGGCGGTGCGCCGGGCCCGCCAGTCACGCCGCGATCGGCTGTCGGCCGAGCTGCGCCGGGCGGAGAAGGCCCGCCGGCAGCGGTACGCGGCGGTGACGACCGCGGAGCCGGCCCGGCCGCTCGGCGCGATGACCCGCGACGAGGCCACGGCCGAACTCGTCGACGCGGGCGACGCCGCGCTGCGCTCGCAGGCCCGGCCGCGGGTGGTACCGCTCGGGCCGCCGGAGCCGGGCTGGGTGCTGCCGCGCTCGGCCCAGCAGCGACCGGCTGATGCCGCCGGCATCAGCTCCGGATCCGAGGAGAAGGACACGCCCGCGCCGTGACGACCTGGTTAGAACTCGACGAACGCGACGACCACTACCTGGGGCTGTCCGGGGCGCATGTGGTGGCCACCGAGTCGCTGCTGGCGCTGCGCGACAACCTGGCCGACGTGCTGGCCGCGCGGGCGATGATGTGCGTGCACGGCGACGCCGGGCTGGGCAAGACGCTGTCGGTCAACGCCTCGCTGCGGGCGCTGGCGCCGGAGGAGGTGTGCCGGGTGCAGTTCCGGGCCCGGCCGACCCCACGCGACATCCGGCACGTGCTGTTCGACTCCCTCGGCTGCTCCGGAGCGCCGCCGGCACGGCCGATCGAGTTCGACGCGCTGCTCAAGCGGGTCCTGGCCGAGCGGCCGCGGGTGCTGGTCTGCGACGAGTCGCAGTGGCTGTCGCGGGAGTGCTTCGAGTTCTGGCGGCATCTGTGGGACGACCCGCGTACCGACATCGCGATCGTGTTCGTCGGCGGTGGCGACTGCTACCGGGTGCTGCGCCGCGAGCCGATGCTCTCCTCGCGGGTGTACGTGTGGCAGGAGTTCCGGCGGATGAGCCGTGAGCAGGTCCTCGACGTGATCCCGGTGTACCACCCGGTGTGGGCAGGGGTGGACGCCGAGTTGATCGCCTACGCCGACACCCACGCCGGGCACGGCAACTTCCGGGCCTGGTCGAAGATCACCTCGCACGTAGTGACCGGTATGGCCCGGCTGCATCGGCCGGCACCGGACCGCGACGTGATGCAGTGGGTGTTCTCCCGGCTCGGCGGCCGTGACGAGTGATCCCGTCCGGGTGGGCATTCTGCTCGACCCCGACGACGACGTGACGGTGACCCGGACCCTGCTGGCCTTCCACGATCCGGCCACCGAGACGTTCGTGATGCATCCGAGCGCGACGAGCCGGCGGCCACGCGATGTGGCCCACGACGTACTGGTTGCGCTCGGCGCTCCGGCGGCCGCGCTCGGCGCCCAGGGGCTGGCCCGGGCGGGCAACGCCTGGGCCGCTGTCCGGGCATGGGTGTCGGCCTACCGCATCGACTACCTGATCGTTCTGCGCGCTCACCGGTTCGACGCCGACACCTGGGAGCACCTGATCGACCTGACCCGCACCACCGAGATCTCGTTGCTGCTGGTCTGCCACACCCCTATGGTGCCGGCGGTGCTGGCCGCCACGGTTCGCGGCGTCACGTGCCGGGTCACCGACTTCGCCGGGCTGCTCCAGCTGGCCGACGAGCAGCCGGCGCTGCGGCCCCGGCGGACCCGGCCGCAGCCGCGCCGGCGCTACGGCGATCTGCCTGCCGGTCTGCCCGTCAGCCAGGTGATGCACTACCGGGCTGACGTGTACCGCCGGCAACCACCGGAGGTGTTCGCGCTCGTCGACGAGCTGTACGGCCGCGGCCTGGACACGGCCTGCCGTTGGTTGCAGCCTCCGCAGCGGCTGGCGGTCGGCGAGACCACGTTCGCCGGCGAGCGCCTGCAGCGCCTACTGGCCGAACTGGTGCACGACAGTCCCTCCCGGCAGCACACCCTCGCTCTGCTGCGCGGCCTGCAGGCCGGGTTCCTGCTGCACGGGCACTGGCTGGCGATCCCGAACCTGGCCAACCTGGCCGGGCCCGGAACGACCAGCCCGCCGGTCACCGCCGAGACCGTGGCCCGGATCCGTGCCGGCGTCGCCCACCCGGTGCTCGCCGCCGGCCTCGCCCTGGCGCTGATCACCGGCGTCGACCTGGCGGCGCTACAGTCGTTGCGCCTGGACGCGCTCGTCGCACCGATGCATCAGGTGCGGATCCCGTTCGACGTCGGCGAGGTCCGTGGCGCGAGCAAACAGCGCTACGCCGCCGGCGCCCCGCCACGCTCGGTCGCGGTGTTCTACGTCGCGCCCGCGGCCCGGCCGCTGCTGCACGCCGCCCGCGCCTTCTTGTTGGCCCGTCACCCCGGCGACCGGGGGCAGCGGCTGTTCGCGGGGTTCGACCCGGTGCGGGAGCACCTCGAGCAGGCCGCCGCCCAGTGCGGGCTAACCTTGCCCGCTGCGCCGCCCGACCTGGTCGGCTACTGGCCGATGCGGGTCCGCTGGTCACGCCACGACCGGCCGGTGCACACGGCCACTCCGCGCCACCCGGCGCCGGGCCGGTCCTGCATGACCGCAGTGACGCCTGCGGCCTACCCGGTGCTCGCCCCGGCGCCGTACCGCTACTTGCACGAGCGCGTCGGCAAGCGCTGGCACGACACCGGCCGCAGTCCCGGCGTCGTGGTCCACCTGGTGCATGCCTTCCTCGACGGCACTGCCGCGCTGCGCGGCAGCTACCAGCACACCGGCCGCAAACGCCGCCTGCGGGTCCTCGAACAGGACCTGATCGCCTGCCACTTCGCCGTGCGGACACCACCGGTTCCCTTCCACGATGAGGTCACCGTGCACCCCGACATCGCGTTCGCGCTGCGGCTCACCGACCGGCCCGCCCCCGCCGAAGCACGGCGGCCGCGATGACTGACGCCCGTACCGGGCGGGTCACCATCCTCATGGACGCCTCGGACGACGTCGCGGTGACCCGGGAGCTGCTGAGGCGTCATGATCCCGGCGGCGGCCGGGTGGTGGTGCACCCCACCCCCGCGACCCTCGGCGCGGCCGCGCTGGCGCACGACGTGCTCGCCGCGCTGGGTCGGCCGGTGCACCTGCTGCGCCGGGAGAAGCTCGTCTCCCCCACGCTGGCATGGCGGGCGGTCGCCGGCTGGATCACCGGTGAAGGCGTCGAGGAGCTGATCGTGCTGCGTGCCCATCGGCTCGGCGCCGGGGCCTCCGCGCACCTGGTCGACCTGGCACACCGCACGCCGGTGACGATGTTGCTGGTCTGCCACGCGAGCGTCATCCCGCCCGCGCTGCGGGCGGCGGTGCATGGCATCGGCCACCAGCTGCTCACCACGTTGCCTGCCACGGCGCTGATGCGATCGCCGCGGGCCTTGCCGGGGCCGCGCCCTTTCGTCCGGCTCCCGAAGTTGCCCGGGGGCGCGGTCCTGCACTACCGGGCCGACGTTCACCGCCGGCACGTCCCGGAGGTGATCGCCGAGGTCGAGCGGCTGTACGGGCACGGCCTGGACTCGGCCTGCCGCTGGCTGCCCCACCGCAACCCGCAGACCGACCAGCCACAGCCGGGCACCTCCACGCCGGTTGTCGCAGGAAACGTGTACGAGTCGAGGGTGCCAGAGGGGTACGACGTATTTCGATGTCTGCCGGTCGGCGTGGCGGGCGTGTCACCCGTCCGGGTGGGTTGTCGCGGGGAATGGGTCATTTCCTGCGGTGACGGGGATTGCGCTGGCCCGGCCTCGGCGGCCACCTCTGCCGGCGGCCCGGATCACCTCCGGATCACGCGCCTCGGGCAGTCCGGGTCGTCGCAGTCCGGGAAGACGGTAGTCCCGCCACGCAGGTCAGCCCAGCGCGAGGACCGCTTCATGCAGCTCGAGTCGGCCCGGCGTCGTCGGAAAGCGGGTCGCCAGCACGGTGTCGAGGGTGCGCAGTTCCGTGCCGATGCGGGCCGAGCCGGTGAACGCGGCCGCCGTGGCGCTGCGCAGGCCGAGCGCGATCGCCCGATCCGGCTCCGGTTCCTTCACGGCGAGCACCGTGTTGGCGAGTTTGGCCAGCAGATGCCCTTGATCCCGGCGCAGGTGCTCGCCCGTCGCCTTGATCTTGTCTTCGAGGATGCGGACAGCGGCCGCGGCCTGCCCGCACGCCCGATAGCCGCCGGCGGACTGCTCCTGCAGCACGTCGAGACTGTATTGGTGCAGGTAGACCGGCGCGGCCGGGTCGTAGTCGGCGGGGTGCTCGCGCAATAGGGTGGCGGCGTCGTCGATCTGCCGCTGGAAGCGGGTGGCGTCTCCGTAGAGCGCCCAGCCGCGGGCCTGTTGCTGCGCGGCCAGGGCGTGCAGCCGAGGATGGGTCGCGCCGGGCACCTTGCGAGCGCCGGCCGCCAACTCGATGACCTCACGCGGATCGTTGTCCAGCAGCGCGATGTTCGACTTGCGGATCATCAGGTACGCGACCATGGTGTAGTCGCCCGCGGCCTGCGCCCATCCGGTGGCGCGGTCGGACCAGTACCGGGCGGCTGTGGTGTCCCCGAGGTCCTGCTGGAGCCAGCCGGCGAACTCGGCGTACTGGGCCAGCAGCCGTAGCAGCGGCTCAGTGCTGTCGGGTGAGGAGGTACGCCGCAGCCGATCGAGCACCCGAATCTGGGCGAGGGTGGTGCCGAGCAACTGCCGCGGGCCCATCATCTTGTCGGCGGTGAAGTGCTCGGTCAGCAGCCGGGAGAAGTAGCCGAGCACCTGCGTGTCTACCGGATACTGCTCGGCGATCACCTTGGCGACGCGGTCGGCCTGATCCTGATCGGTGACGCCGGCGGGCAGCGCGCTGCGTAGCAGGCCGGTGGCCAGGAGCTCGCCGAGCTGGCGGCGGGACAGCTTCACCTGCACCGTCCTTCCGTCCGGTGTGCACATCTGCAAGGTCACGCTATCGCTGGGGTCATCATCGACACGTAGACCGGCCAGTGGTAGAGCCGTACGCCCTTTCGAGGGCGGCGGTTGGGCGGGGGCGAGCGAGCGCAGCAGCGTGAGCAGGCCGCCGGCGTGCAGGGCGGTGTCGATGTCTTTGACCCAGTCGGCGGCGGGCAGGTGCTCGCCGTGCTCGGCGCGGCTGAGCCGGGTGTGGTCGTAGCGGGCCTGGGCGGCCAGGGCGCGCAGGCTCAGGCCGGCCTCGGTGCGCAGGTGGTGCAGGACCACGCCGAAGACGTGGCGTACGGCGTCGCTGTCGGCGTCCATCGGGCCGCCTCCTCGGGATCCGTTGCCGTCGATGTTGCCGCAACACCGAAGCCCTTCTCAACCCGCAGCCGTCCGATGACGCTGAGTGCATCGGGCGGGACGTGCTCCACAGGCCCCGGCCGGATCCTCTCCCCTTCTGGAAGGAGCACCGCCATGACCACCGAACTGGACATCCCCGTCGTCGGCGCCCGGGCCGCCGACATCCTCGCCCAGATCGAGGCGCACCCGCTCTACACCCACCTGACCGAGAGCTCGCTGAAGTACACGTGCTGCTGGTTCACCACCACCGGCTACGCCACGATCAGCGACTGGAACGTGGAGCAGGACTCGCCGAAGCTGGCGATCGAGGGCCTGCGGGTGCTCGCGCTCAAGGCCGCCGTGCTGGAGGCCACCGGCGACGAGGACCGCGCCGAGCTGCTGGTCGCCGCCCCGGTCGACGAGATGGTCCACGCCATCCTCGCGCAGTGGAACGTGATGACGAAGATCCAGGAGGATCTCGGGATCCGGTTCAACCACGCCACCGACCTGGAGGAGTTCGGCTACGAGGTCGGCGGCGAGACCGACCAGCTGTACGCGGCGGCCGGCTGGGGCCCGAAGCCGATGCGGTACTGGCTGCCCACCAGCGAGGTCAACCGCCGCCTTGACGTGCTCGGCCGGCTGTACGAGTCGATCGGCATCCAGGGCCACGGCGCCTCGACCCGGATCAACTTCGACACCCCGGTCCCGGCCGCCGGCTGAGAGGCTCAGGTCCGGGTTAGCTCCCGCGACATGACTTTCCGCATCGCCTTCACCACGTCGCGGGAGGCGAACCGGGTAGCGGCCTCGCGTTCGGCGCGGGCGACCGCGCCGAACATCCGCTCCTGCGGCACGCTGCGCAGCATCGCGACCAGCCACCCTTCGAGGTCCTCCAGCCGCTCCGGCAGCTCCAGGGCCTCCGGCGTGGGTGCCGGCGCCGGGCTGTCGAGGTCCGGCACCGGCGCCCCGGCCGACTTGTACTCACCGACGGGCATCCCCACCCGGTACGGGTGCACGCACACCGGCACGCCGTCCGAATCGGCCCGCCAGCCAAGCTCAGGGTGGTACGGGTACCGCGGGCCGGGCCTGGCCAGGACGTCGAATGCGCCCGGCCCCAGTGTCTGGGCCGGGCACACCGCGCAGGTATCGGCCTCCCAACGAGGCAACGGACCCGTCATAGCCCGCCATGGTAGCCATACCCAGAGAGGGTCGCCATGACCGTATTGTCCAATCCCCGCCATCCGCTGGTCGTCACCGCGTACCGCGACGCCCGCGCCCTCTACGGCGATCACCTGGTCGAGGGCCGGCCCGCCCTGGCCCACTCCGCCGCGGTCGCCGCCGCACTGGTCCGGCACGTGCCCGACGCCAGCGCCGAACTCGCCGCGGCGGCACTGCTGCACGACCTGCCCGAGTTCGCCCCGGCCGGCGTCGACGCGAAGGCGTTCCTGGCCGGCCGGTACGGCGAGGAGACTGCGCACGTCGTGCTGGCGCTGGCCGGCGAGCACCAGGCCCTCGACCAGCCGGACCCGCCGATCGAGACCGGTGACTACCCGGTCCTGCTGCTGTCCACCGTCGACAAGGCCGTCGCGTTCGCCTCGAACATCCGGCGGGCCGAGCAGACCGGCGACGCGGGCGCCTACTTCGCCGCCAAGACCGCCCTGGTCGGCCTGCTGGACTACTTCCGCCGCTACCACCAGGCCGGGATCGGCCTGCTGCCGGTGTCGCTGACCGACGAATACGGCCACGTCATCGCCCAGGTCGACACGGCGCTGGCCGCGCACCGCGCCCGGCACGCCACGCCCGTCGGCGGTGCGAGTGCCCCGTTCGCGGCCAACAGCGGCCGCGGCTGGTGAGCCCGGTCCGGCCGCGGTGAGCGGGCAGCCGTCGCGGTCGGACCGCCCCAGCACTCGCGGCGCAGAGGGCCGCTGCACCCACGATCCGCTCCCGCGCCAGAACCCACGACTTGTCAGCAGTGGCGAATCCTGCTGACAGCGAGATGGCGAACGAGCGCTGACAACGACGTGGCGACTCCCAGCAGCCTCCCCGGCGGGGACCTCCCGGGCGTGGTCCCCCGCCGGGGCGCCGGCTTCTCGGCGCGCCGGGGGACCACTCAGGACCGCGGTGCGGGAACGACGTCGAGCAGTTGCTGGGCGCGGTCGAATGCGATCTTGCGGTGGCCGTAGCTGGGCCACCGGGCGTGCATCATCTCGTGGACAATGACGAGCTCGGCCTGGCCGCGGGTCGGGCACAGTTGCCGGTTGAGGTAGATCAGTGGGACCGGAACCCGGGCACCGGGCTCACCGACGAAGGCCGCACCGGCCCACCACCGCCCCACCTGCAGTCCGGTGCGCCGGCACCAGGTCACGGCGTCCAGCACGACGTCGACCGTGATGCCGGCGGCCGCGGCGAACTGATGGGTGCGGGTGACCAGCCACCAGGGGTCGGCGGGCATCGCCGCGAGGTGCGGGTCGAGGTGATGGCGCAGTTCCTGGGTTCGCAGCTGGGTGATCGTCATGGCGCGGGCGGCTCCTCGGCGGCGGTACCGGACAGGACGCGGTCGAGATAGCCGGGCTCGACCTGCAGGATCGCGGCGAGCTCGGCGCGGCGTTCGTCGATGTCGGCCTGACCGTTCTCGAGCTGGCTGTAGCGGGCCTGGCTGATGCCGAGGCGCTGGGCGACCTGGCCCTGAGTGAGGTTGCGCAGCGCGCGCAGCAGCTCGAGGGTGACGGGGGCGTCGGGGTCGAGCAGCTCCGCGGGCTGCACCTGCAGCACGTCGGCGAGCGCGTGCAGCCCCTTGGCGCTGGGCTGGTGGTTGCCGTTCTCGTAGCCGAGGACCTTGAGTCGCTCGCGGGTCACCGCGGCGACCGAGGGATCGCCGGCGCGTTCGGCCAGACGCCGGCCCAGCGCCTCCTGGCTGCGGAAGCCGGCGCGCAGGCGCTGCTCGCGCAGGCGGGCGCCGCTGAAGGCGGTGATGACGTGACGGGCGCGCGGCATGGGTGGTGCTCCGTTTCGGAGGTCGGGCGTGGAGGCGGCGCTGGAAACGCCGGCGCGCGGCACGTGCTCCGTGCCGCGCATCGGGAGCCGGGTCAGGACGCGGACAGGTCGTCCATCGCGAACCGGGTCGCCAGCATGAGCACGATCTGGTCGAACCGGCCGGGGGCCCAGCCGCGCGCGGCGGCGAGCGGGCTGTGCAGCGCGTCGCGGATCGCCCGCGCCAGCGCGGCGGCCGCCTGCTCCGGGGTGTCGCCGATGCCGAACAGGTCCTTGTGGAAGTCGTGCTGGCCGGTGCCGATCCCCGTGGCCATCCAGCCCATGCCCGGAACCGGGGCGAGCACGTAGCCCGCGACGTACGTACTCCGGGTGATCTTCATTGCGAACTCCCCCGATCCATCGATAGTGATATCACTGTAACGTTAGATTGATATTCGCACAACGGGGTTGCCGGGCGTCAGGCGTAGCGGCCGGTCCAGGAGTCCTCGAGGAGGGCGTCGAGGGCCTGCTCTTCGGCGCCGGTCAGCCGGGATCCGACGAAGGTGTCCCAGATGTCGAGGACCTCCGCGGCGGTGCCGGTCGCCGGGCGCAGATGGGCCTGCTGGCCGTTGGCCAGAGGTAAGAGCAGGCCACCGCCGTCGGCGGGTGTGGGTGGGCCGGCGACGTCCAGGCCTCGCCGGCGGCATTGGCTCAAGGAGAACACGAGGGTCTCGTCGGGGCCGGTGAAGGGTGCGGCGAGCGGGCGCAGCCAGAGACAGCGGGGGTTGTCGGCGTCGGGTCTGCAGGCTCGGGCCAGGGGTGCGGAGAAGACGGTGTCGCCGGTGGGGTCGGTGATGACGAGCTCGGCGCCGTCATCCACCAGTTGCTGCACGGTGTCCTGCCAGAGGGGGTTCATGGGCGCTCCTGTTCGCGGTGTGCGGTCTTCGGTCAGGTGACGACTTGGTCGATGGGCCGCCCGCGCAGATGGGTGACGCCCTTGGCGGTGAGCAGTTTGAGGATGCTGGCGCGTTCCTTCTGACTGGAGCAGACGATCCGGCTGGGGGCTTCGGCGCCGAGCAGGTCGATGCCGTCGCGGAACATGATCTCGTTGTTCGAGGCGCCGAACTTCGCGATCTTCGCCGGGTCGCGGGTGACCGAGGTGGAGTAGTGGTGGTTCTTCGGGTTGATCGCGCCGTAGTGGTCGCCGTCGTAGCCGTAGTAGTCGGTGCGTCGCATCAGCACCTGGGGGTCGTCCCAGACCAGTGCGGGGCCGCTGCTGGGCGCTGAGGAGTTGACTCGCAGGAACACGGCGTTGGCCCCGCCGGACTTCTTGTCGGCGTCCTCGCTCTTGCCGAGGCCTTGTGCGGTGCCCATCGCGGCGCGGCGTTCGGTGCTGGCCAGCACGCCGGTGGACAGCATCGGGGCGAGTCCTCCGCCGCCGAGGTGGTGCACCAGCTTCTTGTTCTTCCACGCCTGTTGCAGGTGCTGCGGGTTCGCGGCGACGTCGAACCGCGACCAGGTCAGCCAGCCGCCGCTGCGGATCGGGGTGGGGTCGTAGCCGGCGCTGGCGGCCAGGGCGGCGCCGCTACCGTGGCCGGTGGCCGCGGCGACGGCGTCGCGTACGGCGGTGACCTTCTTCGGCAGCACCCGGGCGGCCGCCTCCAGCTGGAGGTCACGGGCCATGATCGCCAGTTCTGTCTCGCTCTTGCCGACGGCCTGGTGGGCGTGGCTGTAGAACAGCTCCTGCAGCACCAGGTTCTGCAGCTGCGCCGAGTCGGCGAGCGCGCCGGAGACGGCCGGGTGCGTGCCGAGGCCTTGGGCGGTGATGTTGGCCTGCAGGTAGCTCCACTCCCCCTCGCTGGCGGTCATCGGCCGGTTGACCAGGTGCAGCTGGCCGAGCCGCTTGACCAGTTCGGGGGCATTCCCGCCGCCGGGTGGGGCGATCACCTCGAGCTTGCCGCGCAGGCTGTAGTCGGCGTTCTTCTTCTCGTTGGCGCCGTAGGGCCGGTAGATCGCCTGGTAGCCGTCGCCGAGATCGATGTCGTACTGGGTGCCGGACGCGGAGCTGCGGCTGGTGCCGTCCCAGCTGCTGGCGCCGGTGACCGGGTCGATGACCGCGCCGATGCGGCTGGCCGGGCCGGAGACGGTGGGCAGCCCGTCGGTGGAGCTGACGGTGACCGCCACCATCTTGGTGACGGTGGCCATGCCGGTGTGCAGGTACGGATCGACGTGCGGGACCTTGCCGCCCTCGGCGTAGGCGGCGGTGACGGTGCCGTCGACCCGCGCACCGATGGCGTCCAGATGGGCGCGGTAGTAGGCGGCCATCGCCTTCTCGTCGTCGGTCGCGTCGGGGTTGGCCTCCACCGCGGCGACGGCTGTCTCGGCGGAGTTGACCAGCCCCAGCACCGGCTCCGGGATGGGGCCGCCCTTCTTCAGGGCGCCGTTGACCTTCTTGGCGGCCAGGGCGAGCTGCTCGTGCAGTTGCTGCTCCTTGTCCATCGGCAGCCGGCCGGTGACCTTCTCCTGCACCTGTTGCGGGACCATCTCCTGCTTGCCGAGGGCGAGCGCGTCGAGCAGTTTGGCCTCCGCCTGCTCGTCGACGGTGGCCAGCAACACCTCGCGGGGCCCGTCGGGGCTGTCGTAGGCGACCAGGGTCACCGCGGCGTCGACGAGGTCGGCGCCGCCGACGAGCGCCGGCACGCCGGTGGCCACCCCGACGGGCACCTGCTCGGGCACCGGCAGCACGGGTTTGTCCCGGGGGTCGACGTCGTCGGCGTCGCGGGCCGGCTCCGGCGGCGCGGGCTCCCCGGGTGGTTCCGGCCCGGCCTGCTCGACGCCGGCCGGGTCGGTGAGCTCGTCGCCGGCGGGATCGCCCGATGCCGGTGGCGTGCCGGTGGCCTCGGCCGCCGGTTCGGGCACCGGCTGCTCGAGCACGTCGGCCGGCTCGACCGCCGCCGGCGGGTCGCCGAGCTTGGTGTCGATCGCCTCGAGAATGCCCTCCAGTAGCTCGGTGGCCTTGTCGGCCGTCAGCGTGTCGGCTGGTGTGGGGCCGGCCAGGGTGATGGTCGGTTCCACGGTGTATGACTGGTGGCTGTTCTTGCCGCCGGTACCCATGGTGGTCTACCTCCCCGAAAGCAGTGCGGTGGCCGAGGAGAGCTTGAGTTCCTCGGTGAAGAAGGTGCTGAAGGCCTGCCGCAGGCCGTTCTTGCGCTCGACGGCGGCGTCGAGGAAGGCCTCGGCGACCTGCGTGGTCGTGACCTTCTCCGCGGGGATGCCGAGGCTCTTGGCGGCCCGCTTGCGCATGCCCGCGACCCAGGGCACGTCGGCTTTGGCGCCGGTGTAGGCGGTGTCGTGCAGCATGGTGCGCCATTGGGCGTCGGGGATCTTCTCGATCGCGGCGAGCACCGGATGAGCCACCGCAGGGTTGACCGTGACGCCCTTGGCGAGTTTGCCGCCGAGGTGGGCCTGGTACAGGTCGTGGGTGACCGTCGCGCCGACGGGGTTGTAGGAGAGGCTGAGCTTGTCCTTGTCGCAGAACTTGTAGGCCTGGCCGAGGTCGATGGCGACCATGCCGCCGGCGGGGGTGCGCAGCAGGTTGTCCTTGTGCCCGTCGTGGTTGCTGACCGCCCAGGCACCGACGTGGTACCGCACGATCGCGTCCACGTCGGCCTGGCTCCAGGACTTCGGAGCGCCGGGGAAGTGGGAGGCCTGGGTGAGCAGTGGTTGCACCGAGCCGCTCTTGCCGTTGACGGTGCGGTGGTAGACCGGGACCGCCGGCAGTCCGGCGGAGCGGAAGACCGCGGAGGCGTCGGCCTCGGCGGCGGCGCGGGCCCCGCCGCTGGAGTCGCGTTTGAACATCCACTGCTTGCCGTCCGGCCCGGTGTGCAGGCTCTTGCTGTGGGTGCCGCCGAGGTGGCCGGCCGAGGTGCCCTTGCCGAAGTCCCAGGCGCTGACCACCTTGGTGTCCATCGGCTGCGGCAGGCCGCTGTTGCTGGCCGCGTGGTGCTTGAGCGCGGCGACCAGGTCGGCGTGCTGGGCGGCCCAGCTGGATCCCTTCGCCGTGACCACGGGCTTGGCCGCCGCGGTGGTGCTCGTCGTGACGGTGGTGCTCTTCGCGCCGATCAAGTCGCCCACGGTCGGCGCCGCAGCCGCGGCCGCGGGGCTCGCGGCCGGTGCCGGCGCGGTGGCTTTCGCGGTCACGGCCGTCTGGATGTCGGTGGTGTCCTGGGCCGCGTCCCACTGCCCGGCGATGTAGTTCTGGACCTGCGCCCGGGTGGCCTTGTCGGCGTGCTCGAGGCCGAGTTCGGTGGCGGCTTGGCGCAGCTGGCCCAGCGGCTGGGTCTTGGCCCACTTGCGGAAGCCCTGGGTGTAGGACTCGGGCCAGACGGTGGTGTAGTCCTTGCCCTGGACCGGGACGAACGCCTTGTTGCTCCAGGCCTTGATCGACTCCTCGGTGCCGTGGAGCTCGCCGGTCAACGTCGCCATCGTGGTCAGCGCGGCCGGGTCCATCGCGGCCCAGTGCGCTTCGTTGTACGGCGTGAACTTCTTCCCGATCAGGGCGGCGTGCTGCTCGATCAGGTCCTGGTGCTTGGCCAGTTGACCGGCCCGGGTGCCGGCCAGCTCCAGCAGTTGCGCCCGCTGCTCGGCGACGGTGCCGGGCCGGGCGATGTCGATGACCTGTGAGGTCGACAGCACGCTCGCCTCGGCGCCGGTCAGCGTGCCGGCGTCGACCAGGTCCTGCCGCAGCTGGATGGCCAGGTGCGGCTGGATGAGGCCGTTGTCGAGGGCCTGGGTGATGCTGTGCGCGGCGGCGGCCTGGGCCGCGGCCAGGGCCTGCGGGTCGTCGGGGCAGGTGGCGGTGGCCAGCTTGTTCTCGAGCGCGATCAGCTCGGCGAAACCGGTGTTCACCTTCTGGGCGTGGTCCAGGTCGGTGTAGGCCTTGGAGGCGATCGAGATGTCGGCCAGGGTGGTGGCGAGCTGAGCCTGCAGCCCGGACACCTCGGCCACGGTGGCGGTCCACTGCCCCTCGGCGGCGGCCGGGGACGGCGGCGGCAGGTCGGCCAGGGTGAGGCCGTTGATGGTCTCGCCGGCGGCCAGAGCGGCGTATCGGGCGTTCGCCACCGCCTGGATCTTGATTTTGGAGGCGCTGCCGTTGTCGTAGTACGGGTCGAGCACGTGTACGAGCGGGTGTGGCTGTTTACCGGAGAGCCCGACCAGCTGCGGATGGTCGAAGCCCTCGGCCGCGGCGAGGTGCTGGAGCTGTTCGGGGGTCAGTTGCTGCAGCCAGGCGAGGGTCAGCGCATGGCTGTCCTGGTACGCCGGGTGGTCCCCCTGTTCGGGGGTGTTGGCCGATTCCAGATAGGCGGCGTCGGTCAGTTGCACCAGCTGCTGGTAAGTGTCGCTGATGGCGTCGAGATCGCCCAGCGGCTGGCCGGTCAGCGCCTGGATCTGGGCGAGGGCTGCCGATTCGGCGAGGGCCGGCACCGTCGCGGGCACCTCGTCCTCTCCAGGCTCCTTACCTGCGGTGGGGGCCACGTTGTAGGCCTGGTGGCTGCTCTTGCCTCCGGTGCCCATCAGCGCTCCGGGGTGAACAGCGGCAGCAGCACGGCCAGGACCTCATCGAGGGCGAACTCGGCGGCGGTGCGCAGGTCCACCTCGGCGGGCCCGGCGTCGATCTCGGCCAGGGCGAGCCCGCCGTCCTGGGCGAGCCATTCCGGCAGTGCCGCGGCGATCGCGGCAGTGGTGGCACCGGCCAGCCGCTCGCGCCAGCCGTCCGCGTCGTCCCAGGTGCCGGGCACCCACACCACCGCGTGACCGGGACGCGCCGGGTCGGTGTCGACGGCGAGCACGGCCACCGGGTGGACCGCGGCGCCGAGTGTGGTGTCCCAGACGGTGAGCAGGAACCGGCGGCGGCTCGCGGTCATCGCCGGTCCTCGGGCAGCAGCGACGCCATGTAGGTGACGCTGGCGGTGAACGCGTCGACGGGGCGGGCGTGCAGGTCCTGCCGGCCCTCGGCGGTCATCACCGCGCCGTGCAGCGCGAACTGGTGCGGGTTCTGGCTGACCAGGTGCAGCCGCGGCCCGAACAGGTCGACCGCCAGGTCGATGCGGGCGGCCCGCGACAGTCCGGTGATGATGACCGGCAGCTGCGGGGGCAGGTTCTCGGCCAGCCAATGCAGTCCGGGCAGCACCCAGGTCTGCCAGTCGCTGTCCTGCCGCACGGTCTGCAGGTTGATCGCGACGGCGGGCGGGGCGGTGTCCTCGACCCAGGCCGCCCACCGGGCCAGGTCCTCGAGCCGGTACCAGTACAGGTTCGGCACGGTGGTCATGCCGGCCTGGACGAACTCGTCGGCGATCAGCAGCGACATCCGCATCGACAGCAGGTGCTGCGAGCGCGGCCAGTTCCCGAAGATCGAGTAGTTGGGGGCGAGGACCAGGTCCCAGCCCTGCGCGGCGATGCGCTCGACGAGCCGGTCGGTGCGCCGGCGGGTCCAGAACGCTTCGACGAGTGGGTCGAGGCCGTAGCCGACCAGCACGGCGAGCTGGCCGGGCCGCAGCCCGAGCACGTCGTGGACGTCGCGGTCGACGAACCGCGGGTACAGGGCGGCGGTGTCCGGGCTGAAGACCCGGCGCAGGCCGACGCCGTAGGCGCCCCACCGCAGCTGGGTGTCCAAGGCGCCGACGGCGGAGCCGTCGGTCTGCGGGATGAACCGGGGCAGCCCGGCCGGCAGCCGGCCGCCGCCCAGGTCGATGTCGTCGAACTCGAGCGTGCCGCCGACGTCGGCCATCCAGGCGCCGATGTCGGTCCGTGATCCGCACCGCACGGGGCAGGTACGGCACACGTCCCCGACGCCGGGCCCGGGCCGTGCCTCGGCGCGGGCGCAGCCGCAGTAGGAGCAATCGGCGTTGGAGCCCGAGCACAGCGGCGCGATGACCGCCGCCGGGTCGGCCGGGTCGGGGCCGGCGTACCAGGGGCAGCGCCGGCAGTCGCAGCCGGCGGCCGGCGCCAGCAGGGGCAGGGAGACGGGCATGGCGGGCTTCTCCGAACTCTTCTCAGGCGGCCACGGCCGGGGCGGGTGGCTGATCGGCGTCGGGGGTCAGTGGCGCGCCGTCGAGCAGGCGCAGGATCTGCTCGGCGAGCAGGCGCAGCGAGGCCGTGTCGTAGCGGCCGGGCCGGGCGCCGCTGCGCAGTTCGGCGGACAGTTGCCGCAGGGCGCCGAGCGCCTCGCTCATCACCGGCCCGTCCAGCACGGGCGCCGCCCCGGGCGCGGGCGCCGGCCCGGGCGCGGGCGCCGGCCCGGGCCCGCCGGGTGCGGTGCCGCGGCCGGGGTCGGCGGGGTCGGCGGTGCCGTCGTCGGTGCTGGCGGGGTCGGGGCGGGGCGCGACGTCGTCGCGGGCGCGCAGTTTCTCCGCCCGGGCCAGGTTGGCCAGGTCCCGGGCGGCTTCGGCGGCGTCGACGACCTCGACAGCGGAGCCGGCCGGTTGCGGCCGGTGGGCCTCGGCGACCGCGGCCGCCAGCAGGTCGGGGCGGCCGCGGCTCTTCACCGCGGCCCAGATCTCGTCGGCGACCGACGCCTGGTCGCGGCGCAGCCCGACGAACCGGATCCGGGTGTGCAGGGCCACCTTGTGGGCGTCCATGTCCTCGACCAGGTCGCGGGGCAGCGCCTCGAAGGCGCGGACCAGTTCCCGGGCTTTGCGGGGGCTCATCTGCAGGCCGAGCCGGTCGAGGACCTCACTCCAGGGGGCCGCGCACCGCGCGTCGTTGGCCCGCAGCCGGTCGAGTTCCCGGAACCGCTCGGCGGGGTCGTCGATCGCGTAGATCTCGGCGGGCACCGGCCGGCCGGCGGCCAGCAGTTTGCCGACCAGCACGGCGCAGCGGTGAAACAGCAAGCCGGCGGCCTGCTCGCCGGGAGTCAGCGGTTCGCGGGCGAGGTTCTCCACCAGCTGCCAGACCCGGCGTTCCTCCTCGGTCAGCGGGCCCGGGCAGACCACTGCCGGGATGCTCTGGAAGTGCGGGTTGTCGGCCATGTGGACCGCACCCCACCGGCCGGCGCGCAGCCGCCGCTCGCCGAGGGCCAGCAGCCGCCGCGGCGGGCCGTCCGCGGTGGTGATCTCCTCCACCAGGATCGGCTGCAGGTAGCCGATCTCCGCGATCGACGAGATCAGGTCCGCGAGCTCGCGCGGCACGGTCGAGTCCCCCGGTGCCCGGCCCTGCACGTCGGTGCCGGGAGCACCGGGGCCGCGCAACGGCAGCAGCTCGAAGCGGCGCTGCCGCAGCCGCGGCGACAGCGCGCCGAGGCGCCGCAACAACGACAGCTGGTCCTCGCCCGCGTCCATCCGGTCCTCACCTCCCTACTGCCACCAAGCGCATCGGGGCGCCGTTGGCGTACAGCCAGAGGTATTGCGGCGGCGAAACCGCCGGTGGAGGTCGCCGTCGCGGTGCTGGCGCGGGAGACAGCACCGCGGTCGGCACGCCGGGCTGCGTCACCGGATGCGACGGGTATGCGGCCGCGCCCTGCATCGGCCGTGAGTCGTTGGGGATGTGGTGGCCAGTGTCGTGGCCTCGGGGGCAGGGAGGGCCGCGTGGTCTGCGTACAGGTGACCGATGGCGAACTGTGGGCCATGGACATGATCGACCACGAGGTCGTGCAGGCGGTGGTTGGGCTCGCGCTCGCCGCGGGCTGCCACAACGTGGCCGTGGATTTCGACCAGAAGGACCAGCGCTTCCACGTGGTGGTGCGGCGCGGGCCCTGCGCGGGGGCGACGGAGTATTTCGCGCAGATGCTGTCGCTGGCTGCCGCGATCGAGGAAACCTCGGTCGACGGTGCCATCCGCGGGTTCCACGAGGAGGCGCCCGGCTTCTCCGAGGCGTGTCAGCGGCTCGCGCCCGCGGTGGCCCGGCACGGACGCAGGCCGGCCCCGCCGGTGGCCGCGGCGGGTTGACCGGCCCCGGGTTCGCCGGCCGCCGCGGCGTGGCCCGGTGGCGGGGCTGGGTCAGACCGGGGCTGCAGTCGTCGACGGCGGTGACGACGGCGGCCGCGGGCTGAGCAGGTCGAGCAGGGAGGGCTGCTGATACGCCGGCCGCGGCCGGGTCACGATCGGCGGCGCCGAAGCGTCGGGCTGCTGGGCGGCCGCCCAGGCGGCGGCGCCGGCGGCGAAGCGGCGGGCGGACAGGACACCATCGACTGCCTGGCGGATCGCGGTCCAGACCAGCCCGCGGGCCGGATCGGCGGGCGCGGCCGGCTCGCCGCGCACGCTCTGGATCGTGGTGACGGTGCTGCTGGCCGGCGGCTGGTTGCGGTGGACCAGGATCACCGTCGGGGTGCCGTGGCCGGGGATGTAGGCGCCGGAGGTGTCGATGACCCAGGTCAGGTCGTAGGCGGGCAGGTACTGCTCGATGAAGGGCCTGCCGAACTCGCGCTTCATGAAGCTGTTCGCGGTCAGCTGGGCGCAGAACCCGCCCGGCACCAGCAGCTCGTTGATCAGCTGCATGAACGGCAGGGCGAGCGAGAACTTCCCGTGGCAGGTCTGCCGGTAGCGGGCCCGGATCGCGGCGTTGGCCACCGGGTCCTTGACCGTGATGTAGGGCGGGTTGGCCAGCGCGACGTGGTAGCGGGCCCGCTGCAGCAACGGCTCGGCGTCGTCGAGCAGGCTGTCCGCGGCCGCCACCTGGATCGGCAGGTCAGCGGGGGCCTGGCCGGCGGTCCAGCGGCGACCGTCGGCGCGGCAGGCCAGCGTGAGCAGCCGGTACCGGGCGATCTGTGCCGCGTACGGGTCGATGTCGACGCCGTGCACCGCGGCGAGGGCCTGCTCGATGCTGCGGTGCCGGCCGCCCGGGCGGCCGGCGAGGGCGCCCGGCAGCCTGATCGCGGCCTCGACGAGCAGGTGGCCGGTGCCGCAGGCCGGGTCGATGAGCCGGATGCCGGGCCCGAACGCCGTGACGGCGTCGGGCACGGTGAGGTCCCACAGCAGGTCGGAGACGAACTGCGGGGTCTGGCACAGCGCGCGGCTCTTGCGCGACTCCGCGGACAGCGCCTGATAGAGGTCGCCGAGGCTCCGGCCGTCCGGGCGGTACGGCGGGTCCGGGATCGGGTGCGCCCGCCAGAGGTCCTCGACCGGGGTGAGCTCCGGCGCCGACACGGTGAGCGCCCGGTTGACGTGCGGGTCGGCCAGGCCGGTCAGGGCCGGGTGAGCGCCGGCCAACGCGGCCAGCGTCGCGGGGAGGCTGCCGTGGTCGTCGACGAGCCCGTTGTCGAGGGCGTGCCGGACCAGGGCGGCGGTGTGGACCCAGCCGACGGCGGCTGCGGTCGGCATCTCGGCGGCCAGCCGGGTCACCGTGGCGTGGGCGGCGCGTAGCGCCGCGCCGGGCAGGCCGGCGCTCATCGGCCGGCCCGTGGGCAGCCGAGATGGGCGGCGGTGCACCAGTGCAGATCGGCGAAGGTGATCCCGCCGGGCTGGTAGGCCGCCACGGCCAGTCCGCGGGCCAAGGCGTTGAACGCCTCCCGGCAGTGCTTGCCGCCGTACTGCAGGTCGTCGCCGTGGGCGGCCACGACGTCGGCGCACCTGCGGGCGATCGCGATGCGCTGCTGATCGTCTTGCGCGCGCAGTTCCAGGATGTGCAGCGGAACCGCGGCCAGCAGCGTGATGGCGAGCGTGTCGAGGGTGGGCTGAGGACGGCCGGGTCCGGGCCGGGTCATGACGGGACCTCCGGGAAGAGCGGTGAGGGGCCGGTCTTGCCCGGCCGGGAACCGTGAGCCGGGCAAGACCGGGTCGGTCAGGGCAGCTGCTCGCCGTAGAGGGCGCTCAGCGCGGTGATCAACTCGTCGCGCGTGCTGGTCGTGGTCACGGCCTGGCGGATGCTGTCGGCGGTCACCGTGACGTTGCCGTCGGCGTCGCAGTCGGCGGCGAACAGTGATCCGCCCGGGATGAAGCGGTACAGGGTGCCGGCGAACTCGTACTTGGGGTCCTGCCAGACGGTGAAGCCGAACTGCAGCGGCTCCCGCTCCTCGTCGGCGTCGCCGTCCATCAGCCGCATCAGGTCGGTGGCGATGTCCTCGGCGGTGCCCAGCCTCATGTCGTCGGCGCTGAGCCAGGTGGTGCCCGGCTGGGTGATCTCGGTGATCGTCTTGGCGTCGACGTCGTGGCCGGTGTGCTCGCTGAAGACGTCGGCGGCCGCCTGGGCGTAGTTCTGCGGCAGGGCGTCGTGGAGGTCGAGGGTGAGAGGGCTGCGGTCGCTCATCGCGGTGTCACTCCTGCCGTCGTGCGGGCACGGGGGAACCGCCCGGGACGCGCCTGGGCCAAGGAGGATTACTGAGGGAAACGGCGGGTCAGGCCTCGCCGTGGTCGGCCTTCCAGCACCCGTAGCAGTTGCCGTCCGAGAACAGCTTGTGCACCTCGTGGCGGCGCTTCGGGCAGGTCGTCAGGCGGACGTCGTCGTACCGATCCGTGGCCTCGGCTGCCCGGTAGGCCTCACAGGTGCGCTGGTGCGGCTGCTGGTCCTGGCAGCGAAAGCCCATGATCGCGGCGCCGTGGTCCTCACCGACCGCCCACGCCCCGGCGGTGACCAGGCCGTGAACGTTGTCACGCAGCGCGAGGTACCAGGCGGGCAGCTGTCCCAGCAGAGTGGTCAGCTCGGCCTCGGCCGTGGTCAGTGACTCCTGGACCTCCGTGGCCGCGTCCGCGATGTCCGCCGTGCTGCTCATGCTCGCTCCCCGTGGTCGACGTCTGCGCCCTGACCCCCTAATGATATCAATCTAACTATAGAAGTACAAAGGTTTTTTCGGTTGGGGTGGCACGGCGCCCGGCCAGGGTTCTCCGGGGTCAGCGGCCACCGGATCGCAGGCCGGCGCCGAGCTCTACCACCGGTCCGGGGCGCGCCTCGGCGAGCAGGTCGGCGGGCTCGTCAGCCAGCGGGGTGCGCCAGATCGGGGCGTAGGGGCCGGCGTCGAGGACCTCGTCGAGGCGGGCGCAGCCCAGCCACAGGGTGTCCAGGTGCGCACGGATGTGCCGGTCGGCGTGGCAGAGCTCGGTGAGCACGTCGATGCGGTGCCCGGCGGCGGCCGGACTCTGGTCGGCGAAGACGATCAGCAGTTTGGGGAAGACCGGGTAGACGCGCGTCCAGGCGGGCCGCGGCGGGGCTGCGCCGGGCGCGAGCGCCGGCCCGGTGTAGGTGAGCAGCTCCGCGTACGTGCGGATCTTGTTGCGGAGCACCAGCGGGCTGTACTGGCCGCGGTCGATCTCGCAGAACCGGGTGAGCAGGGTGTCACCGGTGTCGTGGCGCAACCAGCACCGCACGACCAGGTCCGGCACGACGGTCTTGGCCCGGGGGGCGTGCCCGTAGCGGTGGCCGACCTCGTGGTCCCAGTCGAAGGGGCCGCAGTGGTGGCCGAGCCGGCGGGCGTGGCGGGCGAAGGCGATGCCCACGTCGTTGCCGAGCAGGGTGTGCCGCTGCAGGGCGTTCGCGGCCTTCTCTGCGGTCATGACGTGGCGGCGTTCGTGCACCAGGTGCTGCACCGCGGCGCGACCGGTGTCGGTGGCGTACCACACCAGCCGCGGCCGGGCCCGGCTGGTGTTGCGGTCGGAGACGTGCGCGAGCATCCCGATGTCGGCCAGGCGCCGGGTGACGGTCTGCATCCAGCGGGTCTTGCGGTGCGGGGCGAGCAGCGCCCGCAACTGCTCGGTGGTGAGCAGCCGGTGGTGCAGGCAGGCGGTCAGCACGTCGGTCTCCAGCTGCGACAATCTGCGGGCGACGGCGGGCTGCGCCGTGGTGGCGCTCACTGCTGCTGCACCGGTCGGGTGCGGCGCCCGGCGGGCAGGTTCAGCACCGTAGCCTCACCGCCGGCCGGTTGTTGCTGCGGCCGCGGTGCCGGGCGCGGCCGCCGGCCGGCGAGCAGGGCGGTGGCGATCCGTTCGTCGAGGGTGTCGAGGCCGGCCAGGGTCTCGGCGATCGGCGCGCGGCGCAGGTTGACGTCGACCGCCTTCTCGATCACGGCCGGTGCGGTCTCGTCGTACAGATCCGGATAGGTGTCGGAGACCTCGAAGCCGTACAGGAACATCGGCTCGGTGCTCTTGCCGTTGAGCCGGAACGACGCCAGGGCGGTGTACTTGTCCAGGCCGGTGATCTGGTCGGGCGGGAACTTGCTGCCCCATTCCCGGGCGATGACCCGGGCGCTGTCGGCGCTGGACGCGGTGGTGATCAGGTGGGAGCGGTTGGTCAGGAAGGCCTCGCGCAGGTAGTCGGGCAGCCGTTCGACCGACTGCGCGGCCGCGGCCACCCGCAGCCCGAACTTGCGGGTCTCCTCCAGCATCCGGGCCAGGTCCCGGGTGGCGTACTGCTGGATCTCGTCGGCGAACAGGAAGAACGGCCGGCGCCGGTCCGGCGGCAGGTCGCGGCGCGACAGGGCGGCACGCAGGACGTCGTAGAGCAGAAGCGCGGTGATCAGCTTGTCCTTGTCGCCGGAGCCGGAGGGGCACGCGAGCACGATCTGGCCGGCGTCCATCGCCGCGCGCACGTCGTAGGTGGAGTGCGGGCTGCCGAACAGCGCGGCGACCCGGTCGGAGGCGCGCAGCCGGTCCAGCATGTTGGTGACCGGGGTGATCGCCTCCGCGCTCAGCTTCGCGAACCGGGTCTCCCAGAAGCTGCGGGTGTGCTCGCCCAGGTACGGCAGCACGGCGGCGCGCCAGTCCTCGTCGGCCAGGATCGTGGTCATCTGGAAGATCGTGGGCTGCAGGTCCGAGGGCAGCCGCAGTCCGAGCTCGCACAGCGACTGGGCGGCCATCTGGGTCAGGGTCTGGGCCCGGTTGTTGACGTTGCCCCAGCCCATCGCGGAGGCGAACGAGGCGACCACCGCCGATACCCGCTCCTCGACCTCGGCGGGGCGCCGGCCGGCCATGTTGAGCGGGTTCCAGCCGGCCTGGGTGTCGCCGCCGGCGGACAGGTTCAGCTCCAGGACCCGGTCGGCGGCCGCGCCGAGGTAGGGCTTCATCCGCTCCAGGGCGTCGGCGTGCGGGTCCAGGTACATCAGGCCGACCGGCACCTCGACGTTGGCGATGTGCACCGCCTGCACGATCGCGCGTTCGCTCTTGCCGTACTCGGCCCGGCCCAGGTTCAGGCTGAACAGCGACTCCTTGGCGCGGGTGCCGACGGGTCGCCAGCCGCCGCCGGTGACCGGCGCGAAACCCTGCGGCAGCAGCCCGGGCGTCTTGGCGGGGCTGACGTAGAGCGGCATGTCCTCCGGTGCCGCCGGCAGTGCCGGGGTGCGGGCGACCGCGGTGCTGGCGCATTTGGCCGTCGGCGGTTTCAGCAGCCCGAGCAGCTCGGTGGTGCGCACCCGCCGGGTCCGGCGCGGCGCGAACAGGCCGGTGCGCGCCCGGTGGTCGAACCAGCCGCGCCGCCACCAGGAGTCCGCGCCGTCGAGCCAGCCGCGGCCCAGGTGCACCCCGCAGACGCGCCAGTAGTTCTCGCCGGCGAACTGCTCCCACGCGGCGAGCATCACCCGCAGGTGCCCACGGGCGCGTTCGGCCGACACCGACTCGACCCGGATGAGGACCTGGACCTGCCAGAGCGGATCGGTGGCGAACAGCTTGCCGCTCAGCGCCCGGGTCTGCACCCGCATCTCCTCGGCGACGATGCCGACCCGGCGCAGGCGGGTGGATCCTCCCCCCAGCATCCCGCTCTGCTTCTGCCGGGCTTCCGCGGCTTCGTCGCGGCCGCGTTGCTCGCGTTCGGCGTCGGCGACCGCGCGGCGCCGCCACAGCCGCTCCCGGGCGTGGGTGACCGCGGCCAGGTCGACGTGCACCACCACCCGGTCGCCGTCGTCGACCAGGGCCATGGCGCGGGCGAACGCGTCGAGCGGGTCCGGGTCCAGGCCGCGGTCCTTCAGCGGCAGCCGGTCGGTGCGCGCCAGGGTGAGCTCGGCGCGCAGCACGGTGCGCCGCCCGGGCCCGGGGGAGGATCCTCCGTCGCCGCTGTCGCCGCTGTCGCCGCCGGGCTCGTCGGGGTCGGGGTGGAAGCGCGGTGGGGCGCTGGTGGCCGGGCTCTCCCCCGGCGCCAGCGGTGCCACGCCGGGCCACAGGGCGGCGTGCAGCACCGGCCGGGCGTGGTCGGGCACCGACAGGCGGTAGCGCAGCAGGCCGTCGCCGTCGCCGGCCAGGGTGACCCGGACCGCGCTCGCCGAGCGCGGGAGCAGGCTCACGGCCCGACGTGCCCGAGCCAGCTGGGTAGCGGTCAGCAGAACTGGACCGGGAGCGGGGTCGAAGACTGAGTCCGGGATCAGTTCGTAGGTGACTCGGGTCTTCAAACCGAGATGCGCCAGCAGGGCGTAGACGCCGACCACGCCAAGAGCCAGGCCGGCCGCCGCGCCACTCCACGTCGCGACGGCAGTCACTGTCACGTGGCTGAACCACTCCTGCAGATGCGGCAGCACACTGTCGGGGGTGGGTAAAGATGTCGGCTTCGACAACAGGGTGTTGTCACCGGGGCTGGGCTGGGCAAACACTGCGCCCGCCGAGATCGTCAATGCGCAGTCTTGACGCACTCTAAACGCAGTCTTGACGCACGCGGCGCGGGACCGCAGCGGGTCTCGGCGGGGCGGCGGGATCCAGGGCACGACGGTGGCCTCCTCGCGACGACGCAGCACACGAAGCTCTCGACCCACCAAGCGCATCGTGGGCCTCGCGCCGTACAGAACCGGCCGTCCCGGCAACTGCCGGCCACCGCCGCCGGGCTGGGGGCAGCGGTGGCAACGGGGGTGTTGTCACGTCGTGAGCAGCGCCGATGCCCGGCTCAGGGGTCTGCCGGTTCCGGCTCGCGCGGGTGTAGCAAGGTGGTCCGGTGGATTTCATCGAAGACCTGCTGCACCGCCGCACCGACCTGTCGACGTTCCTGATCCACCTGACCCGCGACAGCCCGGAGAAGGGCGGGCCGACCGCCCGGGAGAATCTGCTGTCCATCCTGGACGAGGGCCTCATCGAGGCGCGTACCGCGTTCGGTCCCGCGGCGCATCTGGAGGACGAGTTGCGGCCCGTGGTGACGCAGAAGGTGGTCTGCTTCACCGAAACCCCGCTGGAGCACACCTGGATGATGCTCAAAGACATCAAGGGCCGCACGGTGCACTTCCAGCCCTACGGGCTCGCCATCACCAAGACGACGGCCCGCAAGGGCGGTTGCAACCCGGTCTGGTACTCCCACATGGCGCTCAAGAAGGGCCAGTGGAAGGACTTCGCCATCACGGCGATCAACGAGATGGTCAGGGCGGCCAAGGCCCGCGCGACCGGCGAGGACGGTGCCGTCGACTATGAGCAGCTGAGCGCGGAGCCGGTCTTCAAGTTGACGCCGTTCTTCGAGCAGATGGGCTACACGTCCAGCACCCGCAAGGAGTTCTGGTGGGAGCGCGAGTGGCGGCATATCGGCGACTACCACCTGCCCCAGCCGCGCCGGATCGTCGCGGTGCTGGCTCCCGCCGACGACCACGATCAGCTCCGCGAGGACCTGGCCGAGATCGACGAGCGGTGGAGCCGGCGGCCGCTGCTCGATCCCCGGTGGGGACTGGAGCGCATGATCGCGGCGATGGCGCAGATCAGTGACGAGCACATCGGCCCGTTCCCCGAACGCGACTGAAGCCCTGCCACGAGGCGGTACGTCCGGTCGGCGGGGCGCGGTGGCGTCCGGGCCGGTGGGTGCGTGATGACCTTCAGGGACGCATGGCTTCCGCCGGCACCGGACGTCCCGCCATGATGCTCATCGGCAGCTGCGGCGCCGGTGCTGAGCAGGTCCACGAGCGTCGGGCCGAGGCGCATCGTGCCGTGCGGTCCCGGCCGCGGCACCGGCCGTCACGGTGACCCCTGGTGGAATCCTCAGCCGGCCGGAGGCGGCGGGATCGCGCCGTCAAGCGGGCTGCGCCATCTCCCGGACGTGTCGTCGCGGCCGATGACCGTGGGGTGTCGGGACGCGAGCCACTCCTCGACGGTGCCCGGGTCGTCGCCGCAGGCGCGCTCGAGCTCGGCGAGGGTCGCGTACTGCCGGGAGGGCAGCCGGGGCTGGTCGGCACGGGGCAGCCGCGACACCTCGGAGATCTCGGGCAGGGCGAGACCCGGCTTGCGGGCGGCCTGCAGCAGCTGCGCGAGCAGAGCGCGGAGCTCGTTGTCGGGGCGCTGGCTCATGTCTCCTCCGGGGGTCACCGCTGGTCGATCACATCGAGGGCCAGGCCCGGGGCACGCGGTCCGCGCGCCCCTGGGCCGTCTACGCGTCGTCGTCGGGGCGGTGCTCGTAGCGCAGGTACCTGCCGGGCTTGAACTCCAGCTGCAGGTCGAAGTGGTGGCCGGGCACCCATTCACCTTCGCGCTCGCCGCGCACCGGCGGCACCCAGTCCTGGCCGATCTCGCCGTCGTACACGATCTGCTCGTCGCCGTTCTCGTCGCCGGGCTCGTCGGCGAGCCAGGCCAGCAGCGGCATGTCGTCGGGGTGTTCGGCGATCGCGGCGAGCAGGCCGGCGACCGTGACGGGCTCGACCCGGTGCTCGTACTCCTCGCCGCGGACTTTGTATCCCCTGCCGTTGCTGGTCAGCCGGTTGTAGGTGCCGGTCGGGTGGTCGAGCACCAGCACGAACCGCATCCGGCCGTTCTCGGCCACCACCGGCGAGGCGCTCAGGAAGGTGCCGCGCACGACCTGGGTGTCGCCGTCGAACTCGCCGCCGGGCTTCTCGGCGGTGAGGGCCATGACCGGCATGTCCCCCGGCACGGGCTGCAGCGCCCGCCGCAGATCCCCGACGGTCCAGGCCGTGACGGTGTGCTCGAACTCGATCTCGATCTCGTGGCGGCCGACCGGTCCCCGGCCGACCTCTCGCTGGGTGGGCCGCGCCGCCGGTGCCCGGCCGGCCCGGCGCGCGGCCGTGGCCAGGTCGGCCAGTCCGGGCCAGCGGCTGCGGGCGCCCTGGCGGGTGATACCGGCCGCTGTGCCGAGCTCGGTGTAGGAGGCACCGGCCTTCGCGGCGGCGGTGGCCTCGGTCTTGGCCCATTCCTCGGCGAAACCCGCGGCGGCCATCGCGATGGCGACCTCGGCCACGTGGGCGCGTCTGGCCTCGGACGTGGTCCCGCGGCGTAGGGCGGCCACGGCGTCGCGGTCGGCTACCTCCAGCACGCTCACCGCGACCGTGCCGAAGACCTCGATCATCTGCGCCCGCAGTGCCGCGTGCTGCTCCGGTGTGAGCACTCCACCCTCCTTGACAAGACTTGTTGTCACCATGCCGCCTGACAACAAGTCTTGTCAACTTAGAGGGCGGCGCCGACGGAGATCATGAAGGCGACCGGGTCGGTGGCGGTGGCGCTCGTCTGGTCGCCGCGGTGGACTTCGAAGTGCAGGTGCGGGCCGGAGGAGCGGCCGCTGGAGCCGCTGAAGCCGATCTGCTGCCCCGCGGTGACGTGCTGCCCGGCGGTGACGAGGGGCCGGCGGATCTGGTGGCAGTAGCGGGTGTAGATGTCGCCGGCGTGCCTGATGTCGACGTACCAGCCGCACCCCCTGAGCCCGGGGTTGCCGTCGCGGTCACAGCCCCAGTCGGCCGGGCTGACGTTGCATTTGACGCGGGCGACGACCCCGGCGGAGGCGGCGTAGATCGGGGTGTTGGACGCGACCATGATGTCGACGCCGTGGTGGCTGGGCCGTTCTGCGGTGCGGAAGCCGCTGCCGACCGATCCGGTGGTCAGGGGCCTGGTCCAGCCGGAGGCGGCGATCTCACCGGACCCGGCGCAGTGCTGGTCGACGGCGGCGCCGGCGGCGTTGCCGGCGCCGTCGGCGAGCGCGTTGACGATCGCGGTCGCCTGGGGTTCGTGCTTGGCGTAGGCGTCCGGGTAGGCGCTGATCTGCACGGCCTGGGCGGCCCGGGTCAGGGCCATGGTGGCCCAGCCGTCGACGGTGAGCAGTTTGTCGTAGAACTTCCCGGCGGCGTAGGCCGGGTCGAGCAGCTGCGCGGGCGTGCCCCATCCCTGGCTGGGGCGCTGCTGGAACAGCCCGAGGGAGTCATGGTCGTTGTCGTCGCCGAGGTGGCCGAGGTTGCGTAGCCCGGACTCCTGCAGGGCGGTGGCGATCGCGATGACCCAGCCGCGGGCGGGGACGTTCTTACGCTGTCCCACGGCGATGATCACGGCGGCGTTGCGGCGTTGCTCGTCGGTGAGTTCGCCGACGGCGGGCAGGGGTTCGTCGGGGTCGACGGTGACGTCCCCGCCACAGTCGGCGGCCGCGGCGCTGGTGAGCATGTCGCCGCCGCCGAGCACGGCGGTGCCGCCGCAGCACAGCAGAATCAGAAGCACGGTGCCGGCGGCGATTTTGCCGATCATCGGGCGGGCTCCCAGTCGAGGGTGTCGACCTTCCAGCCGCCGCCGGTCTGCTCGATCAGCGTCAGGCGCAGGGTGCCGGCGTCGGTGGGGATGCTGGCGTCGGCGCCGCCGAGGGTGGCGGTGAGCGTGGGTGCTGCGGTGACGGTGTCGGCGGGCACGACGGCCGGGTCGATGCCGGGCAGGGCCCCGGCGAGGGTGGGGGTGGCCAGCGCGGTGAGCCGGGTGGCCCAGGTGGTGGCGTCGGAGCCGGTGTGCCGGGTCCAGGCCCGGGCGAAGCGGTCCGCGACGGCGGCGGCGCCGGCGATGTCGGCGTGCGGGTCCGGGGCGTAGAGGGAGTCGTCGTCGATGTAGTCCGCGTCGCTGGCGGTGGGGCTGACGGCCGCCGCGCCCGCGCCCGGGTCCGCGGCGGTGGCGGTGGCGGTGGCGGTGGCGGCCGGGGCGGTGAGGGCCGGGGTGGTGGCGGCCGGGGCGGTGTTGATGCGCAGCAGGAGAAGGACGGCGGCGGTGAGCGCGGCGAGCAGCGCGAGCAGCCGCCGGGGGTTCACCCGCGGGTGGTCAGCGGTCACGGTTCTGGCCCCTGCCGCCGGAGGAGGTACGCGTCGTCGTCCGGAGCCGACCGCCGCACATCAGCGCGGCCGCCGCGGTGGGGAAGTGGCGGTCGAGTGGTCATGCCATTCCGGTCCCGCCGCAGGTGGGACATTCGATGTCCTGGAAGTCGCCGATCGCGTCGACGTAGACCTGCAGGGTTCCGGTGCCGGTGCAGGACGGGCATCCGCCGCGGCCGGCGCCCTGGCGGACGCCCTGGGCGAACGTGCGGCCGGCGGTGATCGGGTGCCGGACGGTGGCCTGGACGTCGTGCCAGACCGCGCGCATGCTCCAGGCCTGGCCGCCGACCCCGCCCATCCCGGAGCCGCCGATGCGGGCGCGGTCGAGGCGGCGGGTGGTGTGGCGCACGTGGGTGCGGGCGTTGTGGCTGATCCGGCGGTGCACGGCGAGCAGGATGAGCGCGATGACGTCGACCATCAGCAGGCGCAGCAGGAACCCGCCACCCTCCACTTTGATCATGGCCCCGGTGGTGACCAGGAAGAAGCTCAGGGAGCCGAAGCCGACGATGATGACGGCGACCACCGTGGTGGTCGCCCCGACCCACACCCACAGCGCGCGGCGTCCGGGCCCACCGGTCAGCGAGACCGGCAGCGCGATGACGAGCAGGGCGGCCAGGAACGCCAGGGCGACCTGGCCGCCGAGGACCGGGATGACCACGCCGACGACGACGTAGATCAGCAGGATGAGTGCGCCGATGGTGACCAGCAGGGTGCCGATGATGCGTGACCCGGTGTCCTGGCGCAGGTGTTCGGCCAGGCGCGGATCGCAGTCCTTCATCGGCAGGTACATCGGGCTTTCCTCACGCCCGGTCTTGAGGATCTTGTTGTAGGTGTCGAGGCAGGGGTGCGCGCCGTCGCCGGTGTCGTCGAAGACGACGCCGTAGGCCAGCTGCTGGTGGGGCTGGCGGACGAAGACGTCGACGATCGCCTCCTCGAACGGGTCAATGACGTTGTTCGGGGTCAGCCGGCCGGTGTTGGTCGCCGGGTCGGTGTCGTCCAGCGGCAGGGCGGCCAGGGTGATGCCGATGTCGCGGGTGGTGCCGAGCAGGCCTTCGTCGCCGAGGACGGTGTCGGCGGGTGCGGCCAGGACCACGCCGCTGATCCCGGCGAGGGCGAAGGAGATCAGGATCTCGCCGGCGCCTTTGCCGACGCGGCCGCGCAGGGCGGCGAACCCGAACCAGAACACGCAGATCATCAGTGCCATGTGGACGATGCCGAACCGGTCGACGACCTGGGTCTGGTACTCGTCGGCGACGTGCGCGGCGGGGCCGAGCAGCGCGTCGGCGACGCCGAAGGTGATGCTGGCGTTGAGCAGCCAGCACGCCGCCCGGACGATCATCTTGTCGAGGCTGAGCACCCAGTCGGCGATCATCGTGCCGAGTCGGACGTCGCTGTTGGTGAGACCGTCGACGGTCCCGTAGGCGGCGTCGAAGTAGTAGGCGTCGAGCAGGTTGCCTTCGCGGTCCTGCACGATGTTGTTGGCGTCACCGAACAGGGTGCTGGGCTGGGTGTAGGCGTTGAGCTTCTCGCAGTCCATGACCGGGCTGTCGGGCGGCAGGATGTCGATCAGGGGCGGGTCGTACGGCTTGCCGGAGCCGACGTAGCACTTGTCACCGGGGTCGGCGGCCGCGGGCACGGTCGGCAGCCAGGCGATCAGTGCCACGGCCAGCAGCACCAGCAGCCGGGCCCCGGTGCGCCGGTGCTGCCGCGGGCGCGGGGTCATGGCCGGCCTGCCGTGGCGTCGGGGGTGGTGCGGATCGCGGCCTGCAGCCGGTCGACCGGGGGGATCAGGACCCGCAGCCGCCCGATCCGCTGGTGGATCTTGGCGAGGAACTCGCCTTCGCGGCCGGGCTGCACGATCGAGTCGCCGGTGGCGGGGTCGATGTGCGACAGCGGCGACAGGTCGTCGGTGATGGTGCGCAGCAGCCGGGCCCGCACGTCGCGGTCGGTGACGCCGAGCGCGTCGACGTAGCGCTCGGCCAGGCGCCGGTTGCGCTGGCGGCCGATGAAGGTGGCCGACAGCAGACCGAGCAGGGTGTCGTCGCCGGTGTCGTCGGGGTCGTGGCCGGCGAGCAGGATCCCGGCGTGGTTCTTGCGGCCGTCGCGGATGAGCTCGAGGACGGTGTCGTAGCCGGGTGAGCCCTCGCCTTCGCGGGTCAGCCAGTAGCACTCGTCGGCGTGGACCAGCACGAACCGGCGGTCGCCGAACGCCACCGTCTTGGCGATCAGTGCGGAGAGGGTGAGCACGGCGCGGCCGAACAGGGCGGCGAACGGCAGCTTCGCCGCGTGCAGGTCGGAGCGCAGTTCGTGGCGTTTCGGCAGGGCCATCTGGTGGGTGGCGAACACGATGTGGTCGGCGGACAGGTCCAGCGGCGGCAACCGCTCGTCGAAGATCACCGCGCAGACCGGTCGGCGGGCGGCCGCCGACAGCTGCCGGGCCAGCATCCCGGCGGCGGTGTTGCCGCGGTCGGCGTCGGCGGCCAGGACGTCGATGACGGCGTTCATGCTGCGGCCGGGCTGGTCGGCGACGGCGGTCAGGGCCTCGGCCAGCACGGTGCCGGTCTCGCTGGTGGCTTCGACGCCGAGCAGCTGGGCGATGAACGTCTCCGCCGCGGTGAGCCCGTCCAGGCCGGGCAGCACCCGCAGCGGGTCGAGGCTGAAGGCACCGGGCCGGGCCAGGTCGACGACCTGCACCGACCGCTCGCCGAAGACCGCGCGCAGGAACACCGACTGTTCCTGGGAGCGGGTGCGGTCCCAGCCGATGGTGCGGCCGCCGCCGGCGCCGACGTCGGCGAGGATCTTCTTCAGCGTGACGGACTTGCCGGCGCCGAGCTCGGCGAACAGCCCGAGGCTGGCGGAGATGTCGCGCTGGGTCCAGCCGGCGATGTTGAGCTGCACCGGCTCGGCCAGGCCGGTGTCGGCGGTCAGGCCGAGAACCTGCCCGGTGCGGTCGCCGAGCCGGGCACCGACCAGCGGCATCGCCTTGGCCAGGTCGTCGGCGAGCAGGAACTGCCGGTAGTCGTCGACGACCCGCGGGGACACGACGCCGGGCAGCATCGCCGCGTAGCAACCGATCTGGTCACCGGTCGGCCGGACCGCGATCATCTCGTCGGAGAAGGTCAGCCGCAGCGCCTCGGCCCGTTCCTCGCACTCGCCGCGGGTGGCGCCCCACACACCCAGAAACACCGTCATCTGGTACTCGACCTCGGCCTGGTTGGCGTCCAGGCCGGCCTGTTCCTCGGCGAGCTGCCGCTGGCCGGTCAGCACCCAGTCCGGCACGTCCTCGGTCAGGCCCGGGTCCTCGTTCTCGCCCGGCGTGTACTCGCCGAGCTGGTCGGCCAGTTGCCGCCGTTTGCGGCCGACCCGGGTCTTGGCCTCAGGCCCGGGCAGCACGGTGGCCCGGATCGCCCAGTCCACCGGGAACGGCACGTCCTCGTGCAGGCCGGCCAGCCACTCCCCGCCGGGGAACAGCCACTCGGCGGGCAGGTCCGACAGGGTCAGGAACGCCTGGTGACTGACGCCGGCGTCCGGGGTGGTGACCCGCAGGTAGCGGTGGCTGAACGGGTTACCGCCGGTGGCCGGGCCCCCGTCCCGCAGCCACCGCAGCCCGGCGTCGACCAGCGACCGGCCCCCGCCGGGGGCGGTGGTGGTCTGGGCCGTGGTGGCGGCGCGGCCGCCTTCGTCGAGGTGGACCTCGCCGAGGGCGGCGTAGCTGGCGGTGCGCAGCCGTCCGCCGCGCCACACCGTCTCGCGGCGCTGCCGGTGGGCTGCGGCCAGTGGCGGTTCGCCGGCGGTGCCGCGCCGCGGTGCCCGCCGGTGGATCCACAGCACCTCCTCCGGGCGGGCCGGGGTCAGCCCGGCGATCGCGCGGGTGACCCGGGTGGCCTGCGCGGCGCGGGCCCGGACCTCGGCCAGGCTCGGCGCCGCCGGCGCGAGCCCGAACGAGCGGGCCAGCTGGGAGGCGGCACCGGACAGCGCCCCGAACGCGGCCGCCGCGGTGTTGGCGGCCGGCAGCGGCAGCGCCAGCCAGTAGCTGCGCTCACGCAGGTCGCTGCCGGCCAGCAGCGTGCGGTAGGCGGCGGCGAGCTCGGCGTAGACCGGGTGCCGGGCGGCGTCGATGCCGGCCAGGCTGCGCTGCACCGTGTCGTCGGCGCCGATGCGTCCGCACAGGCTCAGCAGCAGCGGCTCGCCGCGCAGCGCCCGCAGCAGGGCCGCCGCGGACCGGCCGTAGGAGATCTGGTCCTCGCCGGTGGCGTACCGGTACGGGACCGGGTCCAGGCGCCACAGCGCCCAGACCGTGCCGTCGTGGGTCCAGGCCAGGTTGCCGACGATGGCCCGCAGCGGTTCAGCCGGCAGGTTCGCGGACAGCATCAGCGGCCTCCGGTCCTGGCCGTGGCGAGCAGCTCGGCCAGCCCGACGGTGCGCGGCCGCGGTGCCGCCGGCGTCACCGCGGCGGCAAGAACGCGCGCGGGCTCGAGCTGCGCGGCGGGCAGCTCGGCGACGACGCAGCCGCGGCCGGACATGGTGACCGGGGCCGGGGTGCGGTACGACTGGCCGCGCAGGTAGCCGGCGCGCGGCTGCAGCAGGTAGGTGGCCGCGGCGAGCAGGGTCCGCACCGGGTCGCGGCCCTCGATCCGGGTCCGGCGGGCCGCGTAGGTCAGCGCCGCCGGCAGGCCGACGCCGATGAGCAGGTTCCCCGGGCCGAAGTGCGCCCACAGCATGCGGGTCTTGACCAGCAGGTAGATGCTGCCGACCAGCAGCGCCAGCTGGGTCAGCGTGTAGGGCCCCAGCGGCAGCGTCCACCGCGAGCCCGGCCATTTACGGATCAGGTACGGCTGCCGGCGCCCGGCGGTGTACGACCGGCCGACCGATCGATGGTCGGTGCCGGCCATCAGATGGCCCCGCCGTCGACGGCGGCCGGGTGGGTGCCCAGCACCCGCTGGGTCGCGAACTCGCTTTCGAACATGTCGCCGAACACGTCGACGTTGGTCAGCAGCATGTAGACGAACGCGGCGCCGATCGCGAAGACGACGAGTTTGCGGATGCCGCCGCGGGTCACGATGAGCAGCCAGACCCCGAAACCGACGACCAGGGTGAGGAAGAAGAACGGCAGCTGCTCGTCGGCCCAGTTGAACAGGCTGTCGATCCGGTTGGTGATGTCGCCGGCCAGCACGACGCTCGGTTCCACGACGAAGGGCTCCTTTCTAGCGGGTGGACCCCGACGCGGCCGGCGCCGGGGCGGGGCCGGACGAGGTGCCCGGCCGGTCCGACGGCCGGCTGCTGCCGGTCCGGGTACTGGTGTCGGCGCTCGGCAGGACGGGCGCCGCGTCGATCGCGGTGATCTCCCAGCGGCCGCCGCGGACCGCCATCGACAGCGGGTAGGTCAGCCGCCACTCCCCCGGCTGCTCGCCAACGGTGGCGGCGACGGTGGCCAGCAGCCGGGCCTGGGTGCCGTCGGCGGGCACCTGCCCGCCCCGCAGCTGCTCACCGCCGGCGGCGGCCAGCCGCTCGAGGCGCACCTGCGTGTACGGGGCCGGGGTGACCGCGGCCAGGCTCACGCCCGGCGCCAGATAGCGCTCGATCTCCGGGCCGCCGGCGAGCAGGGCGGTGAAGAACCGGCTCAGGGTGTCGGCGAGCGGCTGCCCGCTGGTCGACAGGGTCCGGTCGTAGGCGAGTTCCTGCCGCTCGGCCGGGGCCAGACCGGCGACCTGCGCCGGCAGGGCCGGCGCCGACCAGCCGGCACACGTACCGTCCGCCGTCGTGGTGGCCGGGCGGCGGGTGAGCGTGACAGCGAAGAACTGAATACCGACCGCGGTGCTGCCGCCGTTCTTGGCGGTGGCGGCGACGTCGGCGCCGACCACGTACGACCAGGTCGCCGGTTGCGGGCCGGGCTGGACACTGACGGTGTAGGTGCGGGTCGCGGTGCGCTGCCGCTGCGGCAGCCGCGGCTGCTCGGCGCCGAGCAGGGTGGCCAGCACGGGGGCGTCACCGGTCAGCCAGGCGGCGACCAGTAGCTCGGCACAGCCACCCGGCGGCTGCTGCGCCGGGGCGGCCGACGCCGGGATCGCCGACGGCGCGGGGCCGCGGCTGCCGCCGGGCCGGGCAACGCCGAACAGCCCGAGCCCGACCGCGCCGATCAGCAGCGTCCACAGCAGCGCGTACAGGCCACGGCCGGTCATCGCCTGCTGGCGGCTGGACCCGCGCAGCCCGTCCGGAGCCGGCCAGTCGTCAAGGGATTCGGCGGCCGCCGGCGGCTGCGGGGTGACCGCCTGCGGGGTGGCGACGAAGGACGGCACCGAGGCCGTGTTGCGGCGGCGCATCACGCGGCCGCCAGCCGCGGCCGGACCTGGCGCATCGCCTCGAGCAGCACCGCCATGTCGACCTCGGCGAGGTCGTCGAGCAGTCCGAGCGCGTGCAGGGCCGGGCCGTGCAGGAACACGTCGAGCCGCTCCAGCAGCGTGCGGTCCAGGGCCCGCCGGGAGGCGAGCAGTTCGTCGAGTAACGCCCGCAGTTGCTCCTCGGTCCCGGCGACCCGGGCCAGCCGCACCGCGACCTCGTGCACCTCCACCACCACAGCGCCCCTCCTCGTGCCGGTTGCCCTACCGCCACCAAGCGCATCGAGGGGCCTGGCGCGTACAACCCGCAGCTCAGGCGACGTGCGCCAGGGCGGTTCGCAATCGCTGCTCGGCCTGGCTGCGCAGCGCGAACAGGCCGGTCGCGGAGCGCCCGAACCGGCCGGTCAGCGACCGGACCGGTGCCTCGTCGACGCGGTGGGCGGCCAGCAGCAGCGCCTCCTCGCCCGACAGGACCCCGGTGCGGCGCGCCCACAGGAACAGGTCGATCACCTCGACCCGTTCGCCGGCCTCGTGTTCGGCGCGCGGATCCGGTTCGTTCTCGTCGACCGGCAGCAGCCCCACCGGCACGCTGCCCTGGTCGCGGCGGGCCGCCCGGCTCAGCCGCTGCTGGCAGTCCAGCAGCAGGTTCGCCGCGATCCGCTTCGGCCGGCGCCGCCACGGGTAGGTGCGGATCAGCGTGGACAGTTCGGTCAGCACGTCGGCCTCGGCTTCCACCGGGTCTCCGGTGACCGCGGTGATGCGCCGGATGAGCCGGACGGCGCCGGCCAGCATCAGCTGCAGCAGCACCCGCGCGGCCAGCTCGTCGTCGCCGCCGTCGCGGGCGGCGAGCCGCGCCAGGGCGGCGAGGATCTCATCGGAGCGGTCCTTGTCGAGGCGGTCCTCGGTGGCCGTCCGCACCGCCTGCAGGTCGGTGAAGGGGGCGAGGGCCGGTTCCGTGGCCGCCCACCGGGTGAGCGCCGCACCCGCCGTTCTCGACACGACCAAGGCCTGCCATTCGGCTTCCATCCGCCGTAGCAGTCCCATCCCCTGTCGGCTCATGGCCGTCCTCCCCGCTCGTTTTGTGGTGCGAGCAGGAGCCTGCTGAGCAGGTGTTATCGGGGGTGTGGGCGTTGCCATTGGCGGGACCGCTGCCCCGTGCTGCCACCCGCGGACCAGCCCGGCCGGTCCGGACCGGCGAATCAGCCGGCGACGGCACGGACCGCCCTCCGCGGGCCGTAAACATTTTGTTTACGCGGTGGGAGACTGAGGGGTATGAGCCGCACGCCGGACGAGCCGGTCCCGCGCTACGCCCTCGCCGACGCCGCCCGGGCCGCCCGCATGATCCGCCGTCTGCGGGCCGAGGCCGGCGACCCGGATCTGGACGCCCGGTTCCCTGCGGATGTCGTCGACGACGCCGACGTCGACGCGGTCGTCGAGTACACCCACACCCACCGGCGGGTCAGCGCGCTGGTCCGGGCCGCCGAGCTCGAGCATCGGGCGTTGCTGGTGCAGTACCAGCACCAGCGCGACAGCGCCGCCTACGAGCGGCGGCTCTTCGCCGTGCTGGAGACCGGGTATCAGCTCGGCGTGCGGCCGGCCAGCTACGGCGATCCGATGGGCCTGCACAGCCGGCAGGCCGTGTACCAGCGCCGGACCCGGCTCGCGCGTCAGCGCGCCGCTGCCGGGGTCAGCGATCGCGAACTCGGTGACGAGGGCCGCGCACAGGATTGGCTCGACGAGCACACGGCCGAGCTGCGGGCCCTGGCCGACGTTTTGATCGACCACCGCGACGCGCTGCTCGACCTGGTCGACGGTGAGCCCGCCCGGCAGGAACTCGCCCGCAACATCGACGCGGCCGGCACGCTGATGAGCTCGCGGCGCCCGTCCCTGGAGTTCTGCGGCGCCGTGGCCTACGCCGTCCACGCCCTGCGCCCGGGCGCTGCCCGGCCCGCGCCCGACCCGGCGGTGCAGGAGCAACTCGCCTGGGGCCTGCGGCTGCTCTGGTAGGCCCCGCGGCACACCCACCTCGCCCCCGGGACTCTTCGCGCGTCGGCGGGCTACAGCCCCGGCCGGGGCGCCGTGTGAAGGGGGTGTTGTCCCCCGTTGCTACCCGTTGCCACCCTGGTCGACAGGTCACCTGGCGAGGGGTCGGCACCGGGCCGGACGACCCCGGCGCCGCCGGCGGAGGCGTGAGTTTGCCTGCCGGGCACGGGGGTATTTCGACCTTGCAGAAGGCCCCTTCCTGCGGGTGTTGCTACCCCTGCCGGGACGGTGTTGCTACCCCTTGCGCTGGCAAGTTGCGACCCACGCAGGTGGCCCGGTTGCGACCCTCCGCGCAGCGGTTGCGCCCCGGGTTGCGACCCCCTCCGGGAACGACTTGCGACCCTCGCAACCCTGAGCTTGCGGGAACGCGCGGGCCCATCGCGGCGCCTCGTCGCATCACACCGCCGCGGCCCTCTGCCGACCCGGCACAGCGGACGGACGCGTCCACGGCCGGGCACCGCGAAGGCGCTGCGAGGCAGCACACCACCCACCGGCGACAACCCCGGCCGCACCGGCACGGCGGGTCGCAGATCCGCTGGTGAACCAGGGTTGCTACCCACTTGCGCAAGGCCTGCGTGACGGTGGCGCAACGCCGCTCTGCGACCCTTCCGGCGCTCACTCAGACGACCGACCACAAGCCCCTGCTGGCTCCCGGAACCGCCAGGACCGCCGGATCCCCCGACCACAGCGAGGCTGCGAGGCAGGTCCCGCAGTCTCGCCGCGGCATTTGCGACCCGGGGACCGGCGAGTCTGCGACCCCGAGGGCGCAGGGCTTTGCGACCCCGACCGTGGGGATTCTGCGACCCCTTGCCACCGGGGGTGCCGCAACGACGGACGGCGGTTTGCGACCCCCGCGTGAGGAGGGTGGCAAACCGCCGTCGGTGTGCGAGCGGTCGCTACGGCACGGCTATGCCGCCATGGCGGGATCCCGGTCGCCGGCCGTCTGGTCGACGGTGGTGGACTCCGGCTCGGCCGTCGGCCGCGGCGTGGATGCCGCGGTCACGGGTGCCCGTTCGACCGGTTCCTGGCCGGCCGCTCGCTGCATCTCGGCGAGCCGCTCCTCAGTCAGCTGTCCGTTCTGGCCGGCGCTGCGGATGTTGGTGATGGTGCGTTCGGACATGCGGTGCCGCTCAGCGAGAACCCGGTTCTCGGCCGGCTCGGCCTGGATCGCCTGCCAGACCGTCAGCCACTGCTGGTAGGTCCCGACAGTCCGTGGCGTGGCTACCTGACGCTGCCGCGGCGGCGTGACGGCGCCTTCCTCGGCGGCCCGCTGAGGGTCGCCGGCGGGCAGCTCGGGCGTCGCCGGGTCGGGCGCCGGCGAACCGTTTGTCACGGGCCCCGACGTCGCCGCGTCCTCCCGCGCAGGTTCGACGGTGGCAGGGGCCGGGTCCGGATCCGCGAGGGCCGGGTGGTCCGCGGCCGCGGTGACGGGCTCACCCAGGTGGCGAATCGCCTCAGGGCTGGTCAACTCCTCTGCCCGCATCGCGAGCGCGACCCGCCGTTGCACCTCGCTGAGCATGTCGTTGGTGGCGTTCAGGCCCATCCGGCTCAGGCGCTTGCGCGACCAGCGGCGCCGCCAGGCGCTGAGGTCCTCGTGGTGGATCCGATAGGCCAGCATCGCCATCTTGGTGATGCGGCGCTCGACGGCGAGGCGTTCCAGGTCAGGATCGTCGTCGGGGATGAGCCAGCCCCAGCGCTCGGCCAGCCGGCGTGGGCTGTAGGCGAACCGGCCGCGGGTGCGGCGCTGTCCCGCCGCGGTGAGCGCGGCCCACCACATCAGGAAGATCATGCAGGGCAGCGCCAACCGGAGAAGCTTCTCGGTTCCCGTCACGGCGTTGCTGGCGACCACGACGCCGGAGAGGCCGGCGATCAGGGCCGCGATGTAAAGCATCGGCCCCGGATGGCCGGGGCTGACCACGTTCCCGGCGGCGTCGTACGTGGTGGTGCGCCGATACTGCTCGGCCGCCAGCGACGTGGCGGTCAGGAAGCAAATCTCGAAGACGGCGAAGACCAGCACGGCGAAGACCTTGGGCAGCCGCAGCTCGTCGACGGCGATGACCCACATGCCTTCGGCGTTCAGCAGCAACGCGAGGTTCATGCTCAGGGCCAGCGCGAACGGGCGCAGTGGCCGCTTGGTCCGCTTGGCCCACACCACCAACCCGAGCATCGCCAGCAGACCGAGCAGTCCCCCACCGAGCAACAGCGCACCGGCATAGTCACGGACGAAGGCAGTGATGCCGTCCCAGGACATGTCGGGCATACGGCTACGCCCCCGTTTCTGTGATCAGAGTGTTCATCTGGCTCTCCTCGTGACTTCGGTGCGGCGAAGATCGTGTCACGTTCGGTAGGCGAAATTCAGGACCTACTCCACCAAGCGCATTAGGGAGTCGTATCCGTACGGCCCCGTGATGGATACCGAGTGCACGCGCACGCGGTCCGCAGATCGCGTGCTCCACCGGACGGCCGGACCGCCTGGCGACAGATCGCGTAGGCAGTGCCGCATACGGCCGCCGCCATGGCGATCGCCTTACGGATGGGCACGGTCCGCCCTGTCCCGGGTTCCACCGAGGGGCGGCCGTGTCGAGGGTTTAGCGCGTTAAACGTGGGCCGGGTCGACGGCAACCACCGGTGCCAGCCACACCGTGTGCGGCGTTTAGCGCGCTAAACGCCGCACACGGTGTCGAGCGCGCTAAACGCTCTCACCCTCCGGCGCCGGCTCCTGCAACAACGCCTCCAACGCTGTGCGGTCGACACCGGGGAAACGCAGCAGAAGCGCGTCCAGGACCGTGTCTCGGTCGACCTTCACCAGCCGTGAACTCAACTTCTGGGCCGGGGTGTACGAGGGTCGTCCCGTCCGCTTGACCGGCTGTGGCTCAGGATCCACCGGCGTTTGCGGTTCTGCCTCGGCCGGTGTCTCCGGCAGTTCCTGATTGAGGAGCCTCGCCTTGATCGACAGGGCCTCTTGCAGCTGCGCAGCAGGATTCGGCATGTCGTAGACCCGTCGGGCCTGACGGAGCGAGAAGGGCGCCGCCTCGATCACGTCCTGGACCTCGGCGGGCAACTCAGTGAGTTGTTGATACTGGGACACCCAGCCCGGCGACTTCTTCATCGTCTGCGCCACCGACCGCCCGGAGCTGAGCTGCAGCATCTCTTTCACGCCGCGAGCGGTCTGCATGACGGTCAGCGGCTCCTGGTGGACGTTCTCTTCCAGGGTCAGCGACATCCAGTCCGCAGGGGTCTGCGGCGCTCGATCGCCATGCAGGACGTTGATCTTCAGTGACAGCAGACCTTCAGCGGTCGCGGCGACGAATCGCCGACCACCCCCGATGATCACGAATCCCGAGCGCCCGACCTGGTTGACGTACGGGGTGTCATGGAAGACCCGGCGGAAGTGCTCGACCGTCACGACCGGGACCGGATGGAGTTGCTGCTCCTTCAGCGACTGACGGAGCTCCCGCATCTTCGGGGAATCGGGGTCGATGTTCGTGCGGGGGTTGAGCGGGTTCGGCGAGAGTTCGCCGAGCTTCGCCATCGTTCGCGCCTCGGCGATCGCTCCAGGATCATTTCGGGGCGCTGGGGGAGTGGCGGCAGGAGGCACGTCCGGCGCCGTCCGGGCGGCCGGCGCGGCAGCCTTCACGGGCGCGGCGGGGCTGGGGCTGGCCGGTTTCGGCAAGGGACTGCCCTTGGCCGCACCCTTTGCTGCGTCCTTGGCCGCCTTCGCCGCCTGGATTTCCGCGAGGTTCGCCATAGTCAGATCCCCCGCTGCGTCGTCTCGATCGCCAGCGCCTGGAACTCCCCGAGGACCTCCAGCGCCGGCCGTGTCCGCCGCCCCACGGTGCAGATGGTCTTCTTCGAGACGAGGGTCCATTTGCGGATCGTCGTGTTCATGAGCGGATATCCGCGCTCGGTGATCCACTCCACGGCGGACAGCAACTCGCCGTGCCCGTTACGGGCTTCCCAGTTGACGATGACGATCGCGAAGTTGTCGCCGACCTGGGGCCTGATCATCGTCTCGATCGTCCGTTCGGTGGGCTTGCGCGACATCTGCTCGGCCAGCATGGGCACCAGGATGAAGTCGGCGATCTCGATGGCGGCCTCTGACCGGGACAGGTCGTCGAACGAACCCGCTGTGTCCACGAGGGTGTGCCGGTACTTCTTGGCGATCGCCGGGACGGCTCTGATCTCGGCCGGCGTTGTCGCCTGCAGGAAGTCGAAGGGAAGGCCGGTCGACTCACCGGTCGCCAGATTGCGGCCGTTCAGCACGGTGCCGCGGGTCATCTGCTCGGCCTGCGCTGCCGCGTCGGCTGCATCTTGGACGGCGTCCGCTCCGGACGCCTGCTTGTCGGTGTCGACGTACAGCACGCTCGACTGGTCGGGCACCTCGGGAGACGCCGTGTTGGTATTCGCCGACGACAGGACTGCCGCCAGGTTCAGAAGGGTGGTCGTCTTACCGACGCCGCCCTTCTGGTTCACCGCGCTGATGATCAAGACTCTGCCTTTCCTGGGGTTCACCCTGGACCCGTTCCAGGGCTACTGAGGAGTGGGGGACAGACAACGAACGGGTACGCCCAGCACGCTCATGGAGTGCGCGGCGCTCGACTTCCTGAACAGCCTCCCAATCGTGACGATTGACCCGAAACGCCGAAGACCGTAAATGGTCAGCCGCAGGTCATGGCGACATCCTATGAGGCTGACGATGACAGCGAGAATTCAATGCACTAACGATGCATCTGAGGCGTTATGGCAGCGCCAGGACCGTCAGCACGGCCGCACCCCAGAGACCAACACGCCCAGACGTTTAGCGCGCTAAACGTCAACGGATCTCGACCGGGCCCCATCACAGCCCACCCGCTCCTCGTCACGCGTGAGGGGGAGGCGTTTAACGCGTTAAACGCCTCCCCCTCACGCGTGACGAACCACCTCGCACTCAGCTTCGGCGGCGGGTGGCTCCGGGACGAAGTCGATGGTTGTGAATCGTGGTGGGGATGCCATCCGGGTCGACGCATTGATGCCCGGCCGGGGCGCTGCAGAACGGGCAGGCCTGCTGCAGTGCCTGGTCGCGTTCGGCGCGGATAGCGGCTTTCACCGCCGGCGGGAGATGCGGCCAGCAGCTGGCAGCGCGGGTGCCGTCAGCGAGACGGACACGGGTTCCGTTGCAGCGCTTCTTCTGAGCTCCGCCGTCGCAGCTCAGCTCCGTCGCGGCCGCGAGCTCCAGATTGTTGCGGCCGCGCAGGTAGGACACACTCGCCGGCACCTCGGGTGCCGCTGCCGCCAGGTCGACAACGTCGCTGGGGGAGAGCTTGCCGGCCCAGCGTTCACCGTTGTGTCGCGTCGTGGCCAGCGGCTCATCCCGTGTCACTACCTCGGCGGCGGCCTGGAGCACGAGGAACTCGCTGTGCAGACGTCCCGCCGCGTTCTTCACGATGGTGTTCAGCGCCGCGGTGTCGAACAGCGCCTCGGGATCGTCGGCGTCCGCAGCGGTCAGTTCAGCCGCTTGCTGAAGCTGCTCGAGCACGCTCACCAGTTGGCATTCGATGTCGCGAACGCGGCCCATACCAGGGATCCCGGTAGCCACCGACCCGGAGTTCTGCACCGGGACGCGACTCGGCGTCCCGGTCGGCGGCTGCGGTGCCCGAACATGGTGGTCGGCTGACGGTACGGAGAGGCGAGCGCTGCCGGCGGTGCGGCGCGCGGCTTTCCCCCGGGTCTTGTGCTTCGCCACCGCCACAGCTTATGGCCCCTTCTATCCGTTCCCTGGTCGTGCGCGCCGGGGCCACAGCCACTCAGTTCCCGTCGCCGCGGTGCCATTCGGCGGGCAGCCCGCTACCCGGCTGGCGTGCCGCGGGCCAGTCATGATCGTGCGGGTCGATCTCGGTGGCCGCGGGCCGGCTGCGCAGGGCGTCCAGCTCGGCCCGGGCCTGGGCCATCCGGTCCGGGTCCGCAGCCGTGCGGCGAGGCGTGGTCGGGGCTGCCGTTTGCGCCGCGGCCGCCGCGACGGCCCGGGCGGCCTTACGGCCGAGCTGGGCTCCGGACTGCTCGACGCCGGCCTCGGCGTCCCGCGCCTCCAGCGCGGCGCGCACCGCGGCCTGTGCGGCCGCGTCCGCAGCGCGCTGGGCTGCGGCCCGCTCGGCCTGCCATGCCGCCCGGACCGGGCTGTACCACCGCACCACTGCGTCCGGGTTGGTCAACGCCCGATGCAAAACGATCTTGATGTAGCGCAAGGGGGAGTGCGCCGCCCCGGGCGGCAGCAGCCCCGACGCCGCATCGGCAAGCCCGTGCTGCTCGATCAACGTCACCAGCTCGTCCGGATGCTCGAGCCACTCCCGGCTCAGCTGAGCGCCCAAGGTCAGCGCCAGCTGACGCAGCCGAAGACCACGTTCCCGGGCCACCTGGCGATCGTGCTGAGCCGGATGACGGCGCGAATCGTCCAGGAACCGCTGCGCCATCGGCAGCTGCCGTGCCACCGCGGCCGCCAGCGGTTTCGCCCACCACAGAGTTGCTGGAGCCCGGCGCTGCCGCTGTGAAGCGCGACCATTCCCGTAGTCCGTCCTAGGACGCGTAGAGGTGGGGCCCGAGTCCACTGCCGTCGATGCGCGCGAAGCGCGGCCTTTGGGTTTGCCACCCCGGCCGACAGGCCGCTTCCCACCGGCTAGCGGTGACGTTGGTGGAACAGGGCTAGACAGACCCCACAGCAAACCGGAAGTAGATCTCCTAGCTGAACCCCTAACGGGGGAGGTAGCAAAAATTCGAATCCTCTCTGCTCTCTCGAACGCCTCCTCCACCCGCGCCTCCGCAGCCGCCGCGGCCGCTCGGATAGCCCGATGAGCCGCCACCCTGGCGTAGGCATCCAGCGGGGGAGAGGCCGCCCGCGTGGCCCGGGCCCGCCACGCCAACGCCTCATCGGCGGCCTGCTTGGCCTGCGCCTGCCACGACCCTGCCGCCTGCGCCTGCAGCTGCCGGCCCGGGTCCGTGGGCGCTGCCACAGCCGCCTGCAGCAGCAAGTCCTCCGCACGGCGCTCGGCAACCACCGCACGAGCCTCCAGCAGCCGGGCCTCCACCGCCTCGGCCTGCCGGTGGGCATCAGCCACCACCCGCTCCTCGGCCGCCACCAGGTCCTCGGCGATCTGCAGCAGCTGCGCCAGCAACCGAGCCGACTCACCCAGATACGCCGTGGGATCCATCTCACTGCGATGCACCGGCGCGAAGTCGTACACACTGCGACTGCGCCGGCGACCGGTCGCCTCCCGCACCGCGAGCGTGCAGGAGCGGCCCACCATCACCCGCCGAGTGCTGCCGAGCTCCACGCTGCGCGCCCAGCCGGTCGTCACGGTCCGCGACGCCACCCGCGCGAACCGCGCCGTCCGGTGCAGCCCGGCCATGGTGCGCCGGCCCGAGCCGGTCCGCGCGTCCACCGCCATCACCGCCACCACCAACGGGTACGCCGACGGCCGGCCCCGGGCCGACACCTGCCGGGCGGTCCGGTCGGCAGCGTCACGGGCCAGGAAGTCCGCCAGCAGCCACCAGGCACGAGCCTGTCGCCGCTCGCCCCGGGTCAGACGCAACCGGCCACCTGACCCCGTACGCGACAACCGGGGCAGCGCGTCGACGACCTCGGCCACCCGATCGCGCCAACCCACGGTGTCGTCCAGGCGCCGCTGCGTGCGCCGCACCCAGGCCAGCGCCTTCCGATGCTCGAGCGTGAGCTCGTCGACGGCCTCACGCTCGCGGGCCGCCTCGGCCTGGTCCTGCTCGTGCACCGCGCGGACGCCCGCGATCCACACCGGATCCTCGCAGCGCCAGCACCCGGACCGCCGCCGCGCCGGCGCCGGCCGGGCCGGCCGCGAGCGCTGTCCGCGCCTCCACCTCCGCCGGGCCTCCACCGCCGCCGGCGGCAGATCCACCTGCGGATCGCTGTCCTGCCCGCACGCCTCGCAGCGCAGCCGCTCCACCAGCTCAGCCAGCTGCCCGGCCTCATCCGCGCTCAGCCGCCGGTCTCCGCGGCGGGCCCGTTCCTGGCGCGATCGCCAGCACGTCAAACACAGCGGGGTCGCGTCACCCGCGGTGCGCTCGCTCAGCCCGCGCCGCGGCCGGGGCACACCGGCAGCGACACAGTCCGAGCACCACTGCTGCTCGCCCGTCGCATACGGCGCCCGCAGCGCCGGCGGGACCTCAGCCACATCAACCAGCGGTAACTGCCCCGCCATCGCCGGCCGCCGCGGCAGCAACGGCAGATGCGTCTGGCACAGCTGCAGCACCAGGTCGACCGCGGGCACGAACCGGCCACCGCTGTGACACGCCGCGCACCAACCGAACAGGTACGCGGGCACGCCCGAGTCCATCAGCACGGTCATGACGCGACACCCACGTCATCACCAAGCGCATCGCGACCCACGACGCGTACAAAATCCCAGCTCAGCCGGGTGATAGCTGCAACGAGACGGACAGCCGACTCCGCGACAGCGACACGAACGGGCACGGGCTCGAAGGCACCCGAACCGAGGGCGCGCGGCATCACACCGACACGCCGAAGGCTGATTCGGGCACAAAAGAAGCCCCCACCCGGGGGCTCTGCTATCTTTGCCTCCAGGTAGTTGCAGGAGCCCTGGACCCCACACCACTTGCGGCCAAACAAGACTTGGGGGTTCGGGGCTCCCTATTTTTTTGTGAGCGCTCTTGTGGCTTAGGCCTCCAAGGTCAGACTGGGTCCTCGCGGATCGTACGGGTCAGCAGAGACAAAATCGGGCATCGACACGCTAGGACGCGGTTCAGGACGTTGTGACGCTTCCGTAACGACGAAGAACCGGTAGATAGCTTGGCTTCCTTCTGACCCCCATCCGACGTCCCACATGGCAAGTTGTCGGCGGTAGTCCCCTCCAGATCCTTCTGAACGGGTTGTAGCCTGCCCAGCGTGTCGAATCCCACCGAGAGTCTCTTCCCCTATGTGGTGGTTCCCGCGCTGAGCCCAGGCGCGCAAGGTCGGCTCGTGCCTGCCTATGCACAGCGGGCCGCCGCGACGTGGATCGATGCTTTCCTGTTGTCCGGCTCTACCACGCGCGGGGATCTGCTCTCGGTTGGACAGCGCGCGAGCCTGATTGATCAGTGGCTGGAGCACCTGCCGGCGCACCGCTTGATCGCGTGCTGCTGGACGGATCACGACGTTCAAGAAGCGGCCAGGCGCCAGGTCCCTGCCATGGTCGTGATGCGGGACCTGCCGAGCCAGCAGGCGGCTCTCGATCTCTTCGCAACGCTGCCTACCGGCACGTACGTCTACAGCCATCCGATGTACTCGCCCGCCACCCTGGATGCGGCCCTCGCCGCGGCGGCTGCGGCGGCTGGTGTTCTCCCCGCCGGCGGGAAGATCGCCAAAATCGGGTTGGCCGAAATCGCTCAGCTCCGCGCCGCGACCGGCCCGGGGTTCCGGCTGTGGGATGGGTCGTCGCGCGACATCGCCGCACGGCTGCAGGCCGGAGCGGAGGGCGTCATCGCTACCCCTCTGTGTCACCTTCCGACCCCCTTCCCATCTCAAGATTTGCCAGTCCTGCAGGCTGCGCTCGACTACGTCCAGGCGGAACTCGACGCGCTACCCACCCGCCCGCAGCGCACCAGTCTGTTGCTGACCTACGCGTTCGGCGATGAGCCGAGCAGCCTCAACGGGGTTGACAGTCCCGGTGTCGATGCTGATGTCAACGCTTCCCAGGCGGGGGGTGCTTAGCACCGCTGCGACGCGCTGATCGTCGTCTCCGGTATCCCGCTGCCGGATGCGTTCTCGAAGCACCTCCAGATCGCAGTGCAGCTCGACGATCAGCCACGACGCCTCAGGTGTCCGCTCCACCACTGCCTCAACGGCTTCCGGCTGACCAAGGTGCACCACCGGGACCTGGCCTTCCTGCCAGATCTGCTGGAGTCCAGGCAGGTCAACCAGGTAGATGGCACCGTACCGACGGTTAGCCCAGAGCACCGCAGTCGCCGGCATAGATGTCGCTTGTTCCATGCTGATCATGCGATAGCCAGCCGTTCGGCCAGGTCCAGCCTTGAGCCGCTCGAAGTGCGCGTAGCCGGAGTGGCTGCCAGTCAGCGCCCTGGTCACGGTGTCTTTTCCCGTGGCTGGGGCGCCGTAGAGAATCACGCCTCTCATCGGACTCCAATCGCTGCCAGAAGTTCAGCGGCTTGCTCCTGCAGCGGGCGAGCGCCGGCCGAGTTGTCGATGATGCGGTGCGACAGAGCTGGGCGGTACTCAAGGTCGACGCCCTCAAGGTAGTTTTCCCAGGCTGTGAGCTTGGCCGCGTCGCGCGCAGCTCCCCGATGCCGGAGGTAACGCCGCATCGAGTCGGCATCACACCGCACCCAGATCGTGTGAAGGTCTGCACCCAGTCCGTCAATCGTGGCTGCCGTACGGTCACACCACGCCTGATCCCGCAGCTCCCGGACAAACGGAGCCGTGACCACCACAGACACGCCACAGCTGGCGTTCTCCGTAGCCGTAGTCATCAGGGCCTCGTACTCAGCTGGGCGAATGGTCGACAGGTACGTATCAGACTCACGATCATTCGGTGAGGTGCCGAGTTGCTCCAGCGCGGCCTCGACCACCGGTCTGGTCGTCGAATCCTTGTCGAGGATGGCAAAACCGGTCCGACGCGCCAGGATGCGCCCGAGCTCGGTCTTCCCGGAGCCGGCATAGCCGCCGATAAGGATGACCTTTGCACGGTCGCGCACCGCTTCAGACGCTGGTGGGCAGTGCACGATCCGGCTGGACCTCGCCCGGTTCACGACAAGGCCCTCTTCAGCCAGGATGCCCATTGCTCGGTTGATCGTGGCGACGGACGTGCTCCACTCCGCAGCAAGCTCACGCGTGGAGGGCATCTGGCGGCCATGCACCAGCTTGCCGGCGTGAATGTCGTTGCGGATCGCCTGGGCGATCACCAGAGCGCTGGTGCCTCGCTTGAGAGGGGGCTCCGTCATGCAGTTCCTTCTCCGATCAGAGTTCTTGGAACAGACGCTAACAGAGCGCGAACAGATCAACGATCAATGCCCACGATCGGGGATCGTTTTCGGGCTTTTTCGGCGGTTCAGGGGGCCTTGCCGACTGCCAGTAGGTGGGAGCTGGCCGCAAGTAGCTCGGGGTACGGCTCGGCCATCCGGGCTGCAGTCAGGACGGACTGGAAGAGTTCCTCTCTCGGTTCTGATCCGGACTGCTCTACTGCCTTGAGCAGCGACCAGGCCGGCCCTTCGACCCCGAAAACCCTTACGTCTATGAAGCCGGCGTCGCGTAGCTCGTTGGCCAACTCCTCCGCGCGGTGGAAGTAGGCGAGGGTGAATCCACGCTTTCCGTCGTGAACAGCTGTGCGGAGGATCGATGCGATGGAGAGTTGTAGGCGCTCGGTCTGTAAATGCGCCAGGGCAACGTGCTCGAACAGTGAGGCGTATCGGTTGATCGCTGCGGCGGCCACGAGCCCTCCGCGCCTCACCACGCGGCGGGCCTCGCGAAGTGCCTGTTGCCGGTCCGCCGGGTCGGGAAGGTGGTAGAGGGGGCCCAGCAGTTGCACTACGTCGTAGCTGGCGTCTGCTTTCTCCAGCGCGCGAGCATCACCCAGCGCCGCGGAGCAAACCGTGGCGGCTAACTCGACGTGCCGCACGATTGGATCGATCAGGTCCACGTGGTAGCCGTCCTTGACGAGCCATTGCGCATGAACTCCCGCCCCGCCCCCGACGTCAAGCACATGGGCGGGCGGCGCCGGCAGGAAACGGCGCAGAATCTCCTGTGTTCGCAGCAGCTCAAGTCGACCATCTGCCGACATACTGAGCCGCACGCTCTCATCGATGACCTGGGTGTAGAAGCGGTCGACCTCCGGTGCAAGCTCTGGCCTTGACATAGCCACAGGCTAACCTGTGTACCGGTGGACCAGTCCAACGTCTCTTTCGACCAGACGCGGAACCGAGAAGGAGATTTAGTGGCGCTGCTGAAGTATGAGGAGATCGCAGAGTCCTTGCGGTCTCGGATCGCGGCCGGAGAGTTCGCACCCGGCGACACGCTTCCCTCCGGGCGGGATCTGGCCGAGCAGTGGGCTGTCGCGCGAGCCACCGTCGTCAAAGCGATGGATGTCCTACGAGCCGACGGAGTAGTTGAGGCCCGGCAAGGGACGGGATTCATCGTCGCCGAAGCAGCAATCGGCCGGCCTACCGGCGGCCGCCGAGCCGGCACAACTCGCGTCACGGGCGGCATGCCCTTCCGGCGAGTGGGCGAGCCTGACTGGTTGGTGCCACCTGATCACATCGGTTCGGTCCTCAAGCTTGCCGCCGGTGCAGAGGCGTTGCGGCGTGTACGCGTGATGCTGTTGCCTGATGGCAGCCCGCACAGCTATGTGCAAGCCTGGTTTCCCCCCGACGTAGCCGGCCCTTCGCCCCGGCTCGCTCAAACCGCCCCAATCGCGGAAGGCACCACGCGATACGTGCGTCGCCAGACAGGTCGTTATCCGGTGGAAGGTGTGGATGTCACCAGCGTCCGACTCGCGACGGAGGAAGAGGCGATGCACCTCGCGCTGCATGGGCCAACGGCTGTAGCTGTTGTCCGGCACACGGCTTATGACCAGGAGGGTCGCCCGCTGGTCTGCGAGGAAGGCGTCACACCCGAGGGGTTGTACGAACAGGTGGACACCTACGAGATGTAGACCCACCACCGCAGATTACGCCGGACCGGTCCACCGGTCCGGCGTTTTGTTCGCCTCGGTCAGCTTTCACCTGGAGAAATGGCCCACGGTGGGGCTCATGCAGGCGCATCCTGGCTTGACTGGACCGGTCCACCGGTCCAGTCTTGCTACAGGTGCGGACAGCGAGTGAATCCGTTGACGCTCTCTGCTACCAACTGTTACGTTCTGTTTCGTTCAGTATCGGTGTCACTCGGGCCAGTTCCGAGAGGCTGTCGCCTCCCCGAAAACGGCCAGAGGGCCGAGCCATTGGCCGGCTCGACCCTCTGCAACACCCGACACCAGTCCCCACCTGGAAGGAAACGACAAGTGCCTCTCACCAGAGTAAGGGAACCCGGATCGTCGGTCGTTCCTGCTCCCCGCCCGGTTCCCTCCCCTACTCAGTACGAAAATCGGCCCTCTGAGGTACATGCGTTGGTCCACCGGTTTCGGACCGGTGACCAGGACGCATTCGCCGTTCTCTACCGCCGCTACCAGCCGCGGGTCTTGGCCTTCATCCGGCGCCGCGTTCGTGACGCGCATCTGGCGGAGGATCTGACCTCGGACACGTTCGTCAAAGCGGTAACCGCGCTGCCCCGGTTGCAGGTTTGCGGTGATGACCTCGGTGGCTGGTTCACCACGATCGCGCGGCATGTGGTCGCGGATCATTTCCGAGCGGCTGACGCGCGGCCGGTGGTGAGTCTGCTGCCGGATCGGGACTTCGGGGTGGTCGAAGAGACCAGCGCGGAGGACGCGGCGGTGCAGCGGGATCAGTGGCGTCGTCTTCTCGCCGCGATCCAGGGGCTGACGCCGCGGCAGCGTTCGGTGGTGGTGCACCGGCTGCTGCTGGAACACACCAGTGAGCAGACTGCGGAGTCGCTCGGCTGCGGGGAGCAGAACGTCCGTCACATCCTGGGTCGGGCCCGGCAGCAGCTGACCGGTCTTCTCCGTCCGGAGGCGGTGACGGCCGCATGAGGACTTCCACTGTGGTCTCGGCGGTGCTGGCGGCGGATAACCGTCGGCTGCGGCGGCGGGTACGGGCGGCCCGGGCGGAGCTGGTGCAGGTCCGCGCGCGGCTGGCGAAGGTGCAGGCGGCCTCGTTGCGCGATCCGCTGACCGGGGCGGCGAACCGGGCCGGCCTGATGGCTGAGCTGCGGCGCCGCTCGGCCGGTGAGGGCGAGTTCGCGGTCGCGCTGATCGACCTGGACAAGTTCAAGCAGATCAACGATGTTCTCGGGCACGCCGCCGGGGACGAGGCGCTGATCGGCGTGGTGTCCCGGCTGCGGGCGGTCGTCGACGAGCTGGGCGGCCTGGTGGGCCGGCTCGGCGGTGACGAGCTGGTCGTGGTCGTGCCCTCGGCGTCGGAGGAGAACTCCATCGAGCTGGGCACGGACCTGGAGCTGGCGGTCGCCGAGCCGATCGACGCGGACCTGTGGGTCTCGGCCTCCATCGGGCTGGTCCACGCAACACCCGGCGACGACCCCCGGCAGCTGCTGGCCACCGCCGATCACCTGATGTACGAGGCGAAGGCCGCTGGTGGCGGTCGGCTGGCCGAGTACGACCTGGGCGACGAGTTGCTCGAGGTGACGGAGCGGCCCGTGTTCCGGTCGCGGGAGCTGCTGCGCACCCAGATCGCCGTCGCCGAGGCATCGGGGAGGGCCGAGCGATGAGCTTCGCGACCCCTTCCGCTGCTGCGGTGCCGCTGGTGGCGGGCTGGTTCCGGGTGCAGGTGCAGCTGGACTGGACCGCACCCGGCCACTACGACGCGGGCGCCGAGCTACCCTGCCGGATTTGCACGGTCGCCACTCCGCAGCGCGACGAGCTCGGGGGGCCGGCGCACCAGGCGTGTGTGCAGGCCGAACTGGAGGCGCGCGGGCTGGAGTTCCTGCGGTCGCTGGTGGCTTCGGCGGCGGTGCCGTCGCGGCGGCCGCGGCCGTCGGTTCGTACGCGGCGCTCGGTGCGGCCGCGCCGGCGTGAGGCGGTGGCGCGATGACGGCCCTTCCTGTTCCCTCGCCCGGATCGGCGGCTTGGCGGGCCCGCTACCCGGTCCCGCCGGACCTTGACCTGGAGTGCGGCCCGTGGTGCCGGCTCTGTGACGCGGTGCTGGTCATCGAGCGACACGGCTGGCTGTGCGCGCAGTGTCTGGCCTGGTGGGACCGCAACGGCCGGCGCGGGGTGTGGGTCGCCGACGGTCCGGCGCTCGAGGGCGTCACCGTCAGCACGGTCGTCGACCTTGGTGAGCAGCCGGGCCCGGCGGCCGCGCGGTGGCGCCGGTTCGACCTGGCCCTGGCGCTCACGATCCCGGCCGGGATCGTGCTGGGCCTGGGTGCTGCCGCGGGCCGCGAGTTGGTGCAGCAGGCGGAGCAGCCGCTGTTGTGGGCCGCGGTGTTCATGCTGGCCGGTCTGCTGCTGATCGGGGCGGGCCTGGTTCTGGCGGCGCGCTGGTGGGCCGGGCACGCCGGTGGAGGTGCCCGATGAGTGGCCTCGACCTCGGTGGTCCGGACGGCACGGGCGCGGTGCTGGCGGTCTTCCAGCGGGTGCGTCTGGACTGGTCGGACGCCTCGCACTGGTCCGACGACGTGGCGTCCTGCCGGCGCTGCGACACCCCGACCAGAGGGCGCGACTCCGTCGGCGCGATTCATCTGTCGTGCGCGAAGGCGGAGCGGGCCGAGGAGATCCTCGGGCGCCGCACCGACCGGCTCGGCCACGACCTGATCGACGAGCGGTTCGGGCTGGCTGCCGGACGGCCGCTCGCCGACGACCTGACCGGGCACCCTGTGCCCCTGGCGCCGGAGGTACGACGGTGAGCATCGATCACGAAACCGGCGTGGTGGCGTGGCTGCCGGCCGTGGGCCCGGCCGTGCCGCGGTTCGTGCAGCGTGGCGGTCTGCTGCTGCCGGCGGACCTGGACGTCGAGCCCACGGCGGCCGCGGCCGCCGAGCCGGGCGAGACCGAGCCGGAGCCGGTCGTGGCCCCGGAGCAGGTGGAGCAGACCGGGCCGGGCACCGATCTGCAGCCGCGCGATCAGGGAAGTGACCTGGAGCCGGCCGAGGTGGAGCCGGAGCTGGTCGACGCCGACGACGAGCCGGTGGGCGACGAGCCGGTGGGCGACGAGCCGGTGGGCGACGAGCCGGTGGGCGACGAGCCGGGATCGCGGTGGGCGTGGCTGCAGCCGCGGCGTACCAAGGCCGACGAGTCGGCCGGCGAGCTGGCCCGGCGGCTGGCCGCGGACCGCGCGGTCATCGAGGTCGGCCGCGAGGACGAGTTGAGCCGGCGGCTGTCCGACGCCGAGCACCAGATGGCGCTCGACGGGGTGGCCGAGCAGGTCACCGCGGTCCGGCGTGAGCGGGCCGAGCGGGCCAGGGACGCGGTCGAGGCGGAGAAGCTCGCGGCGCTGTACCGGCACACGGCCAGCGCCGGTGAGCGGGCCCGGATCGCCGCGGAGATCAGCCGGACCGGAGAGATGCGGGCGCTGCGGATCGCCAAGCTGCAGAAGGCAGTCCTGGCAGCCGGGCTGCCCGCGCTGGTCGGGTTCGGGCTCTGGTCGACCGCCGGTGTGCACGGCGGCCTGGTCAAGCTGATGAACCTGACCGAGTGGTCGGCGGGCTGGATCGCCGCCTGGCCGGTGGAGCCGCTGCTGATCACCGTCGTGGCCGGGCTGATCGTCTTCAAGGCACTGCTGAAGATGTCCGGCGGCGACGTCGACTGGCGGGTCGTGGCCGCCGAGGTCGGCGTGTTGGGACTGTCGCTCGGGCTGAACCTGTTCGGCGGCTGGCCGGAGCACGACGTCGCGGTGGCCACCGCGATCGGCACCGCGATGGCCCACTCGGTCGGCGCGATCATGGCCGCGGTGACCGCCTGGCTGATCGGCGTGCTGATCGATCTTCTCGCCAAGGCCGACCCGTGGACCGGGGCGCCGCGGATCGCCGATCTCGGCCTTCTGCCTTCCGGAAATCCTTCCGGCAGCCCTTCCGCAACGGCTTCCGCCAGGGCTTCCGGACGGGCTGCCGAAACCGCGATCAGGCGGGGAAAACGTGCTCCGCTGCCGGTCGACCGGACGGCGCTTCCGGAAGAGATGCAGAAGCTTCTCGACGCCGTCCGCGACGCGATCACGCAAGGCCGGCTGGGCCCCGATCCGACGGCCTACTCGATCTACCGGCACGTGATGAACAACCGGGGTGACCGGGCCCGGTCCAAGGTTCTCGCCGAACTCGTCGACGGGTGGCGGCCGCCGCTGCGGGCCGTCGGCGAGGTCGACAGCGCCGCCGGATGAGCCAGCCGGCCCGGACGGCTTGGCCGCGACGTCCGGGCCGGCTCTCCCGATCGCTGCCACCCCCCATCACGGGTCCAGTCCAAGACCCTCATCCGACGGGCATCACCCACACAGAAAGGCAGGCCGGGCGGTGAGCGCACTCCCTGCAGAAAACTACCCTCAGTCACACGAGCCGCGGATTCCAGTCCGGCCGGAGGCGGAGGTCGTTGACCTCGCCGATCGCAGGTCAGCGGCGCGAGAGACCCCTCCCCCACCGGAAAAGAACCGGCACGAATCGGCACAGAAGGTCACCTCCGATTCCGGCCCGGATTCCGGCCCCGGAATCACTCTCGGTGACATTCCCGGGGACTGGGACAGCATCCGCGCGGTCTGGACGGGCACCCCGGAGCCGCTGAGCGCGATGACCGACCGGGTCAAAGCGGCCCGCGGCGCCGAGGACCCCCAGCAGGTCGCGCTCGCCTGCTGGGCGCTGCTGGTGATCGTCCCCCGCGCGGTGCTGCACGGCGTCTCGTGGGCGCTGGAGCACCCGCTGCGCACCATCGCGATCGGCCTGCTGCTGGCCGGGCTGATCGGCGCGCTCACCCTCTGACACCCCTTGCGGAAAGGAGCCACGTTCCCATGACCGAAGCAATGACCCTGCTGGGCGGCGCCGCCTTCATCGCCCTGTCGATCTTCTTCAAGTTCACGCCCCGCCTTCGGGTGCTCGTCGGCCTGGTGGTGGGCGCGCTGCTCGCCGGCGTCGTCACCCACTGGATCACCCACTGGTTCTCCCAGGGCGTCACCGCCGTCTCCGGGCCGCTCGCCCAGGCGGTCGGGCAGCCCACCAACGCGGTGCGCGTCGCCTTGCCGAGCGTGGTCGGTTTCATCCTCGCCGTGATCGTGATCGTCTTCCTCAAGGGCAAGGGCGGCAAGGGCGGCGGCAAGGGCGGGGGCGGCGGTAAGGGCGGCGGTCTCGCGCACGCCGCGCTGGCCTGCGCGCTGCTGCTGCCGATCGTGGTCACCTCGCTCGGCAGCGTGATCAGGAGCGTGTCCTGATGGATCCCGTCTCCTTCTTCACGATCCTGGTCTGGCTGGCCTTCGCGAAAGGTGCCGTGATCCTCGCCGAGGACGCCGCGTACGCGGTCCGCGGCAAGCAGAGCCCCCGCCAGCGTGAGCGGGCCGCCCACCAGGCGGCCGAACGGGCCGCCGTAGCGGCCGGGCAGCCCACTCCGCCCCCGCCCGGCGGGGCGTGGGGCCGGGCCAAGGCCGCCGTCGGCGGCTACCTGGCCGGGGTGGCCGAGGACGCCACCGCCAAGGCCCGGGCCCGCAAGCGCCGCGCGCAGGCCCGCCGCGACGGCAACCGCGCCATCGACGGCATCTTCCTGGACTTCGAGGACGAGGCCGGCTTCTACAGCGACTGCGACGTCTGCGGCTGGTCCAGCCGCCGGTTCCGGGTCGAGGCCAACGCCCTGGCCGCCGGCCGCGAACACACCCGCGCCGAGCACCCCGAGCACTTCCAGCACCGGCCGGAGATCGATGACCGGCCCGATCCGGGCACGGCGGGCAGTCCCGGCACGACCGGCAGCGACGGGGAGGCCGGCCCGCAGCCGGCCGAGAGCCGGCCGCGGTTGCGGGTGATCCCCGGCGGAGCCCGGGACGATCACGCCCCGCAGGGCGCCCGACCTGATCAGGACCAGCAGGTGGCCGGCGGCTCCGGGTGGGACTGCTCGGCCTGCGGGGCCGGCGCCGACGGCTACGCCAGCGACGAACTGGCCTGGGCCGCGTTCGAGCAGCACGCCTGCCGCCCCGCCGACACGGTGCCCGCACCGGCGGCCACCCTGCAGGACAAGCAGCGTGCCCGGGTGCTGTTCGGTCGGTGCACGCACCCGTCGCTGACTTGTGACCGGTTGCCTTTCTCCGGCTTCTCCGAGATGTGTCTGCAGCACGATGTCGAGGTCACCGGCCGGTGTGTCTTCATCAAGGACTCCGTCAGCATCGACGCGGTGCGCTGTACCGCCCGGGTGTTGCCGGGGCGGATCCATTGCCCGGAGCACGACGCCGTCGTGCGGCGCCTGGCCGATCCCGGCCCCGCCCCGGCCACTGATCACGAAGCGGCCTGCCCCACCCCGCAGCCGTCCGCCACGGACGACGACCTGATGGCGCTGGCGGAGGCCACCCATGACCCCGGTGCCGGCACCCCGGCCGGCACCGGTCAGCAGAAGAACACCACCGAAGGGAGCACCACCGTGAATCTGGATGCCACTGGTCCCGAGGAGATCCGTACCGCTTTCTCCACCGCCGCGGCGACCGCGGGTGAGCGGGCCGAGGAGATCTCCGGCCTGGCCGGCGTGCTGGCCGAGGCCGCGGACCGCTTCGAGGGCCTGCAGATGGCGCCGACCACCGTCGAGCACATGCGGGAGGCCTCCGAGGCCTTCCAGGCGGCCAAGGCGCTGATCGACAACGCGCAGGAGTCGCTACAGGCGGCCCTGGCGGACTTCAACGCCAAGGACGGTCACGTGGCCGACACCGTCGCCGACACCGGCGGCAACCTCGCCAACCAGGAAGTCCTGGTCGGCGGCTGACCCACCCCGGGGGCCTCGCGCCGGCGTCGGCCGGGGCCCCTACCCCCTCTCCCCTGCTTCCCCGTCACCGCCCTTGGTTCAGGAGGACATCCCATGTCGAGCACCACCAAGCAGCCCTCGATCGGTGAGGTTCGCACTCGGCGGGCCCGCAAGCTGGGCATGTTGTCCGTCGCCGGTGTCGCCGGCATCGTCCTGGCGCTGCGCTGGGCGGTCCGCAAGACGTGGCGGCGGGCGTTCCCCCTGTACTGGGTCGGCGCCGAGCTCGGCCTGGTGTGGCTGTCCGGGCCGCTCGGGATCCCGGCCGGCACCGTCGGCCTGGCCGCGCTGATCGCCCTGATCACCGCGGTGGTGTGGCCGGCCCGCAGCCGCCTCGTACGGGCTTGGCGGGCAGCGATCGTGCTGGTGCTCGGCGCGTTCGCGGTCGCGTCGGTCGCAGCCGGCGGCCCGGCCGCCCTGACCGCGCACCCGTTCCTGACCGGGTTCCTGCCGCTGCTGGCCGCCATGGCGCTGGGCTGGCCGTGGTGGCACCACCTGCGCTCCGACCAGCCGGTGCTGCCCGAGCCCGAGCCGGAACTGCAGGCCGCGCCGCGCAACGAGATCGACCCGCTGACCGCCCACTGGATGCGCCGCTGGGACCACGAGGTCGTGGCCTCCGGAGTGTGCGCGGGCACCCAGGTGCTGCGGGCCATCGAGCCCCGCGCCGGGGTCACCGACCTGATCCTCAAGCTCATCCCCGGCCGCGGGGTCACCCCCGCCTCGCTGATGAAGAAGGGCGGCGAGGTCGAGGTCGCCCTGGAACTCGACGAGAACACCGTCGGCTTCTCCTCCACCGGCAAGGCCGCCCGCATCCGCTGCTCGCTGACCCAGCGCTCCTACATCGCCGGCGGCGTGCCGTGGACCGGGCCGACCATGCGCGACGGCCAGTGCGTGATCCTCACCTACGTCGACGGCACCCCCGGCCTGTGGACGTTCATGCCGCCCGGGTTCGGCGTCAAGGGCGGCCTGGTCGTCGGGACCACCGGCTCCGGCAAGTCCCGCGCCCTGGGTGTGCTGATCGCGAACCTGCTGCACGACGGCTGGATGGTCGCCATCGGCGACTCCCAGAACGGCCAGAGCCTGCCGGCGTGGAAGACCAAGACCGACTACCACGCCGGGCCCGCCGCGGTGATCCTGCTGATCGCCCGCTTCCACGCCGAGATCATGTACCGGTCCAAGAAGCTGGCCGACGCCGGTGTCGAGGTGTTCGACGAGAACGACCCCCGGGTTCGCAAGCTCGGCTTCAAGAAGATGATGGGGGTCATCGACGAGTGCCAGCTGGTGCTCATCCGCAACACCCCCGTCGTGCCGCTGGCCGAGCAGGCCGCCGAGACGATGCGCAAGACCGGCTGCGGCCTCATCTTCGCCACGCAGATCCCGCAGAACGGCTCCCTGGGCGGCTCGATCCGGCTGCGTGACGCCCTGGTCGGCGGCAACACCCTGGTGCTACGGCTGTCCAACCGCGGCTCCGGCTCGACGATCCTGCCCGACGACTTCGTCGGCGACCCGTTCGCCATCCCGGACATGGACGCTCAGGGTGTGCCCACCGCGGGCATGGGCTACCTGCGTTCCAGCAAGAAGGTCGGCATGATCGGCCGGACCGCGAAACTCGACGAGGCCGCCGCGGCCGCCGCCGCGCCGCACGTGCCGGTCGTCTGGAACGTCGAGGCGGTGGAGTCGATCACCCCCGTCAAGACCACCACCACGGCCGCCACCGGCGCCGGCACCGACACCACCGGCAACGGCGGCAGTAGCAGCCTCGCCAAGATCGCCGCGCTGTTCGGCGGGGGAAAGCCCGCCGCGCAGCCCGCCGCCCCGCAGTCCAGCCCCGAGTGGGTCATCTCCTGCCTGCGCGCCGGACCGGCCTCCGCGCAGGCGCTGCTGGACCGCCCCGACGTCCCCGTCGGCAAGTCCCAGCTGTACGCCCTGCTCAAGACCATGCACGAGCGCGGTCAGATCGTGCGCCCGGCCGAAGCCAACGGCGCCTACACCCTGCCCGCCCCGGTCAGCGCCGGACGCTGACCGCCGCGGTGACACCCGGCCCCTACTCGGGGCCGGTGGTCGCCGCGGCCGCCAGACCCGCAACCGCCACGGCCGCACCACTTCGCCCGCATCCCCTGCCCCGGACCTCGCGCGCCCTGAAGAACGGGAGACCACCCATGGCCCGCCGCCGCAAACAGCAGGAACCGACCCCCGAACCGGCCACGTTCGGCCCCATCGCCCGCGCAGCCTGGAACGGCATGACCACCGGCACCGGCCGGGCCGTACGCGGCATCACCCCCCTGGCCGACGGCGCCGACCGCGAACACGGCCAGCCCCACGACGCCCTCGGCACCGTGCTGCTGCTGACCGGACTGCTGCTCGGCGTGGCGATGTGGACGCACCCGGCCGGCGCCGTCGGCACCGCCCTCGGCGCGATCGCCGCCGTCGCCGACGCCCTCATCGGGATCCTCGCCTACGCCGCCCCCATCGCCCTGGTATGGCTGGCCGTGCAGGTGCTGCGGCTGCCCGCCGGGCTGGCCACCCCCACCCTGATCCGGCAGACCGGCGGCACCGCCCTGGCCGCGGCCGCCGTCGCCGGCATCGCCCAGCTGCTCACCGCGGCGGGCGGGCTGCTCGGCCGGCTCACCGGCACCGCGCCCGCGTCGCTGCTGTCCGCCTGGGTGATGCTGCCGGTCCTGATCCTGGCCCTCGCCGCCGGACTGATCACCGTCGTCGGGTTCACCGTCCCCCGCCCGCGGCGCCGCCCCCAGCAGGCCGCCGACCCACTGCTCGACGACCTCGACGACCTCGACGACGACACCGACGACCTGGACGGCGGGTTCCCCCTGCCGGCCGGGCCCGCCGCAGCGCCGGTCTCCCCCGCCGGCCCGGCCGCCACCCCGGCGACACCGGTCCCGGCCGCCCCGGCGCCCGCCGCCGCGGCGGCACCCGGCCAGGCGTCACCGCGGCAGGCCGCCACGACCGGGCAGGCCGCCGCGAACGGGCCGGTATCCGTCGGCAACTGGACGCTGCCGCCGCTGAGCCTGCTCAAGGCCGGTGACCCGCCGAAGAAGCGCAGCGCGGCCAGCGACGCGGTCAAGGTCAAACTGCAGGAAGTCCTGCACCAGTTCAAGGTCGACGCGAAGGTGGACGGCTACCGGCGCGGCCCGGCCGTGACCCGCTACGAGATCGCCGTCGGGCCCGGGGTCAAGGTCGAGAAGGTCGAGGGCCTGCAGAAGAACTTCGCCCTCGCCCTGGGCACCCCCAGCGTCCGGATGCTCTCCCCGATCCCGGGCAAGAGCGCCGTCGGTGTGGAGGTCCCCAACAGCGACCCGGACACCGTCACCCTCAGCGACGTCATCGCCGCCTACAACGCCTGGTCCAGCCGCAACAGCCACCGCCTGCTCGTCGGTTTGGGCAAGGACGTCGACGGCAACGCCGTCACCGCCGTGCTGGCCCGGATGCCGCACCTGCTCATCGCCGGCGCGACCGGCTCCGGCAAGTCCGCCTGCCTCAACACCCTGCTGGTCTCGGTGCTGACCCGGGCCACCCCCGACGAGGTCCGGCTGCTGCTGATCGACCCCAAGCGCGTCGAACTGGCCGCCTACAAGGGACTGCCGCACCTGGTCATGCCGATCGTCACCCAGCCGGCCAAGGCCCACCAGGCACTGCAGTGGCTGGTCGCCGAGATGGACAGCCGCTACGACCAGCTCGCCGCCGCCGGCGTGCGCAACATCGACGACTACAACACCAAGGCCCGCAAGGACGGCACCGCCACGATGCCGTACCTGCTCGCCGTCGTCGACGAGCTCGCCGACCTGATGATGGTCGCCAAGGCCAACGCCAAGGCCGCCAAAGCCGCCGGTGACGACGACGGCGAGCCCACGGTCGAGGACCTGATCGTGCGGATCCTGCAGCTGGCCCGGGCCGCCGGCATCCACCTCGTGCTGGCCACCCAGCGCCCCAGCGTGGACGTGGTCACCGGCCTGATCAAGGCGAACCTGCCGGTCCGGCTGGCGTTCGCGGTCTCGTCGCTGGCCGACTCCCGGGTCATCCTCGACACCCCCGGCGCGGAGAAACTGCTCGGCCGCGGCGACGGCCTGTTCGTCCCGCCCGGCACGTCGGTCCCGGTCCGGCTGCAGGGCGCCTGGGTCGACGACACCGAGATCGCCGCGATCGTCGCGTTCTGGCGCCGCCAGCAGCCCACCGGCAGCAACAGCCCGGCCCCGGCCGCCCCGGTGCAGCAGCCTGCCGCCCCGGCCGAGACCGCACCGCCTGCCGAGCAGGCTCCGGCCGGCCGGCAGCTGGCCGACGTCGACGCCGGCGCCGACCAGGAGGTGTTCCTGCAGGCCGTCGAGCTGGTCGTGTCCAGCCAGTTCGGTTCGACGTCGATGCTGCAGCGCAAGCTGCGCATCGGCTACGCGAAAGCCGGCCGCCTGATGGACCTGATGCAGGACGCCGGGATCGTCGGGCCGTCCGAGGGCTCCAAGGCCCGCGACGTGCTGATCAAGCCCGACGAGCTGGCAGGTGTGCTGGCCGGTCTCGACACCGACGGTGACCCCGAGGCCGGCGCCGCCGTCCTGCCGTTCCCGCAGCGCCAGCGCCGCTGACCCCCTGTCTCCCGGCCGCCACCGGCGGCCGGGGCATCACCCCGCACCGAAAGGACCCGATCATGCTCGACACCGCCGCCCGCCTCGACCAGGTCAGCCGGTTCTGCGACGACCTGCAGGCCCTTCGCCGCCCGGTCCCCGGCGTCGCCCGCATCGACAATGCCGGGACCGTCACCGTCGGCACCTACGCCGACGGCACCCCCGCCGGCTGGCCGCTGTGGCTCGCCGGCCACGGCCGGCACACCACGGTGGTCGGCGCCGCCGGCTCCGGTAAGACGCTGCTGCTGCGCTCACTGCTGTACGGCGTGGCCGCCGCCGACGTCAACGCCCAGATCATCGACCTGGGCCCTGGCCAGCTCACCGGCCTGCCCCATCCCACCGCCCGTGACCTGGACGCCGCCCGCACCGTGCTCGCGACGATCTCCGGCATCGCCCGCCGCGACCGTACGGGCACGCTGCGGCTGCTGGTCATCGACGACCTGACCCTGCTCACCCGCGACCCGGTCGCCGCCAGGATGCTGCACCACCTGGCCTTGGTGGCCGCCGACGCTGGCATCGCCATCGTCACCAGCGTGCAGTCGCCGCAGCTGCGCACCTACGGCGCGGCCGCCCTCGGCCGCGACGCCGAGCATCTGCGCGACCTGCTGTCCCAGGAACTCGTGCTGCAGCGCATCCCCGCAGCCGCCACCGCCACCATGCTGCTGCCGCACGGCCCGGACCTGCCCTACCTGGCGTCGCGTCTCGGCGACGGCACGCCCACCGCAGGCCTCGGGTTCCTGCCCCGCCACCGCCCGACGCCGTTCCGGGCCTGGCTGCCCTGACCACCACCCTGCGGCTCCTGACCTGGCACTCCCATCCCAGAGAAAGGCACCCGATGACCGCCACCACCTCCCACACCACCGACCTGGACACCCTCGCCGCTCACCTGGTCGAGATCGGCCGGACCTGGTCCCACCCGGCCCCGGCCACCGCCGAACAGACCCGCCAGCGCCTGCACTGGGCCGCCGAGGACCTCCTCGACCTGCTCGACGGCACCTCCCGGCTCGGCCCGCTCGAGCTGACCCACCCGTGGAAACACGGCGGGCAGATCATCGGCGGTGACCTGCGCCGAATGTTCGTCAACGGCTACCCGAAGGGCACCGGCATCGACCAGCAGCTCCTGCTCTCGTGGATGTTCGAGCTGATCCACGACCACGCCGGGCAGACCGGCCCGGACCTGTTCGCGATGGGCGCGTTCCTGACCGGCTTCTGCCGGGTGCTCGTCGCCGGTGCCAACGGCATCAGCTACCAGCTGGTCCTGGTCGACGTCGACGAGCACGGCCAGACCGTGCGCCGCGGCGAGGACCTGGTACCCGCGCTGACCGACGTGTTCGCCGCGGCCTGGGCCCGGTGGATGCAGCAGCGCGGCGAACCCGTCGCCGCGCAGGCGGAGCCCGCGACCGGGATCGCCGGCGTCGACCCGGCCGACCCCACCGTCATCGACTGGCCGGCCCGGCAGCAGGCGGCGCTGCTGCCGTTCACCGTCACCGGTGGCCGGCCGTTCAACCCCGTCGAGCAGGACTGCGCCGTCGGGGAGGGCCGCGGCGAGCTGTACCTGTGGGGCGAGAACCGGACCGCGGACGCCGTGGTGCTCGCCGTCGACGAGCACGGCCACCGGCACCTGCTGATGGTCTGCCGCGACGACGGCCGTGGCTGGGCGCTGCCCGGCGGGTTCGTCGACGATGGTGAGGACGCGGTCGACGCCGCGATCCGGGAGCTGTTCGAGGAGACCGGGCTGCGGCTGCCCGGCGTGATCTGGACCGTGCACGGCTCCCGGTACGTCGCCGACTCCCGCAACACCCTGCGGGCCTGGATCGTCACCACCGTGGTCCGCACCGAGATCACCGCCGGCCGCTACGGGCCCAGCCCGCTGCCGGCTGTGTTCGGCGGCGACGACGCCACCGACGCCGCGTGGCTGCCCGCGGACAGCGTCGACCAGCTCATCACCGAGCTGGACGCCCGCTACGACGGCAGGCTGTTCCCGGCCCACCGGCCGCTGCTCGACGAGCTGCTCGACCCCGACGAGACCGAGGCCTGGCTCCGTGAACACGCCCACGAGCAACTCGACGGCCGCACCCCGGAGCAGCTGCGGCTGATCGCCGAGCGGGGCCTGCGACTGACCGCCGCCATCGAGATGACCATGGGCCGCCTCGACGACTGGTACAGCGACGACACCCGGGTGCCGGACCTGACCGCCTACCTGCGCCACCTCACCCAGGCCCACCACGGCATCTGCACCCACTGCGACCGGGCCATCTGCGCCCCGCACCCGGTCACCGAGCTGCAGCCGCGCCCCGTCTGGCACCCGGGCCGCTGGTGGCAGGCGGCGCGCGAGCTCGGCCGCGGGCTGGCCACCGCCTGGCACACCCTGCGCTACGGCGACGTCCGCATCGCGCACATCAGCTGCCGCCCGCCGCAGCACTGGTCCTGACCCTCACCTGGAACGGGCGGCCCCACCTTCTTTGCACGGACTGCGGGGCCGCCCACCACCTCGAAAGAGAGGCACCACCATCATGCACACCACCCCCGAGCAGACACTCGCCCCGCTCCCGCACTCTGCCGACCTTGACGACCTGGTCGACGAGACCGACGCCGTCGTGCTCACCCTGCGGCTGGACGCCGAGACCGCCACGCTGCGGATGCTCGAGCCCCGCGTCGACACCAAGGCCGGCACGCTGCTGTCGCTGTCGTCCGGGCTGCTGGTCGCCGCCCTAACGCTGCTGGGCACCGGCAAACTGCCCGCCGCGGCCGCCGCGACCGTCGGTATCGCCGCGCTGCTGCTCGGCGCCGCGGTGCTCGCCCTGACCGCCGCGCTGCGCCCGAACGTCGGCGCCAGCTTCGGGTTCGTCCGCTGGGCCCGCATCGGCTCCGACACCCAACTCGTCGCCGAACTCGCGGCCGCGCCGGTCGTCGACAGCCTCGCCGGCTGCACCGAACGGGCCGCTCAGCTGCGCTGGCTGTCGGCCAGCCTGCTGGGCAAGTTCTCCCGGCTGCGGACCGCGCAGAGCCTGCTCGTCGCGGCCCTGGCCGTCGGCATGGTCGCCGCGGTCCTGTCCGCGATCGGCCGGTGACCGCCATGACCGTCACCGACTCCCCCGCCCGCGGCCCGCTCTCCGCCGACGCCCTCGAGGCCGCCCGCCGGGCCGCCCAGGGCACCCCGCCGCGGCACGGGGCCGTGCCGATGGGGATCCGCTACCGCGATACCGCGCCCGCCCGCCCCAGCGAGCCGGCCCCGCAGCGGCCCGCCTGGCTCCAGGCCCTGGTCTCGACCCCCACCGAGCTGCTGGAGGACATGGACCCGCGGCCCGCCAAGCCCCGCACCCGCCGCACCTCCGGCCCGGTCCCGGCCCCGAAGGCACCCGTCGCAGACCCGGCGAACGGCTCGGCGTCGGCGGCCACCACCCGTCCGGCGGTCCTCGTCGATACCCCGACCGAGGCCGCCCCCGAGCCCGAGTCCGTCGTCGTGTTGACGCCCGACCCCGAACCCGTCGTCGCGCCAGCGCCGGTGTCCGAGCCCGCCCTCGTTTCGGAAGTGAGTGCCACCATGCCGTCCACCAGCGCCGCGCCCGCAGAGCAGCAGGACCCGGACCAGCAGGACCCGCAGCAGCAAACGCCCCTCGCCGAGCACAGCACGGCTGAGGAGACGATCGAGCAGATCCTGGCCCGGGCCGAGGCGTGCCCGAGCGACGCCGTGCAGGTCGCCGCTGCGGCGCTGCGCGATCAGGCACAGCGCCTGGGTGAGGCGCTGCGCATCGAGGCGCAGGCCGGTGGGCTGCGCGAGCAGATCGCCGCCCTGGACGCCGAGATCGCCGACCGGACCACCCGCCGCGACGCGCTGCGCGCCGAGCTGGAGAAGCTGCTCGCCGGCGACGTGACCGTCTCGGCCGAGTCGGGGCCACGCCACGAACCGACGGCGGCCGAGGTGCGGGCCTGGGCCCGCGACAACGGCTACGAGATCAGCGACAAGGGCCTGATCCCCGGCGGAGTCCGGGCCGCCTACCAGCGGGCCCAGGACGGCACCCGATGACCGCCGCTCCCGGCGAGCGCCGGACGCTGATCGTCACCCGCGGCCTGCCCGGCAGCGGCAAGACCACCGCCGCGCTGGCCTGGGTGGCCCAGGACCCGACCGGCCGGGCCCGGGTCGGCACCGACGGGATCGTCGCCATGATCCGCCCGCCGATGCCGTACACGCAGATCGAGGCCGTCGGCCTCGGCCTGCAGGCCGACCGGGTGGAGCAGGCGGCCGTGCACGGCGCGATCGCCGGGCTGCTGGCGGCCGGTGTCGACGTGGTGTGTGACGACGTCAACCTGCTGCCCCGGCACCTGCACGCGCTGCACCAGCTCGCCGACCGGTGCGGAGCCGACGTCGAGGTGTGGGACCTGACCCACGTCGACGTCGCCACCTGCATCGAGCGTGACGCCCAGCGCGGCCGCGACGGCGGCCACACCGCCGGAGCCGACCAGATCCGGGCCAAGCATCGGATCTGGCTCGCCCATCAGGCGGCCGATCGTTGCGGGCTGGTGGGCGCCCGATGACCGTGCTGAGCCTCACCGGCCTGACTGACGGGCCGCTGTCGCAGGTGGGGGTCGCGCTGGCGTTCCTCGGAGCCCTGGCGGCCCTCGGCGTCGGGCATCTGGCCGGCGACACCATCCTGCAGTCCGACACGGCAGCCCAGGGCAAGGGCTACCCGTCCGACGACCGGCTCGCCGCCGGCGTCCACCCGTGGACCGGCTGGGGGCACTGCCTGGCCCATTGCGGTTCGTACCTGGCCGCGCAGGCCGTGATGGTGGCGATCGTGGCGCAGGTCGTGCCGATGACCTGGCCCGGTCTGGCCGCCGCCCTCGCGCTCAGCGGCTGCACCCACGCGGTCATCGACCGGCGCTGGCCGGTGCGGTGGGTGATCGCCCGTAAACGGTGCACCGGCTGGGCCGATTCGCATTTCTGGATCGATCAGGCCATGCACTGGGTGTGCCTGCTGGTGGCCGCTGTGCTGGCCGCGCGCGTCAGCACCGGCACCGGCGCCGCGCTGGCCGCCGCCGCCGGGCTGGTGCTGATCGGCGACGCGCTGCGCTACGAGGCCCGCCACGCCCGCGGCGTCACCGCGGGCGCCGCCCCCACCGACCGGTTCTGACCACAGGAGACGTGCCATGACTGCTGTCCTGCCCACCCCCGCCTCCGTCACCACGATCGGCGCCCGGCCGGCCGACCCCGTCACCCAGATCCGCAAGGCCGCCGACCGGCTGCTCGACCTGCCCGCCACCTCCCTGGTCGCCGCGATGGCCGGCGTGCTGACCACTGCGGCCGGCGACATGTACGGCCGCGGCGCCTATGAGCTGCCCGGTGCCGACGGCGAGCCGCTGGTCGCCGACCCGGCCGGTCCCCGCCCCGACTGGAGCGCCGCGCTCGGCCTGGCCCGGGCCGTGCTGACCCACCGTGATCCCGCCCCGGCCGTCGCCGGTGTCCGGCCGAAGACCGTGACGATCTGCGGCTCCACCCGATTCCGGACCGCGATGACCGCGGTCAACTATCGGCTCACCCTGGCCGGGGCGATCGTGCTGGCCCCCGGCGTGTTCGGCCACGACGGTGACCCGCTCACCGACGACGACAAGAACCGCCTCGACACCCTGCACCTGCGCAAGATCGACGCCTCGGACGAGATCGTGGTCGTCAACGTCGGCGGCTACATCGGTGAGTCGACCCGCGCCGAGATCGCCTACGCCCGCTCCCGCCGCATCATGGTCACGTTCCTGGTCGACGCGGCCGGTGAGCCGAAGCCCTGGTACCGGCAGCTCGGCGGCACCGCCGACGAGCTGTTCACGGCCGCCCCGGTCGAGGGCGGCCGGCGATGAGCCTGACGAAGATCTCGTGGGCCGACCGGGTGTGGAATCCGCTGCTGGGCTGCACCCGGGTCTCCGACGGCTGCGACTCCTGCTACGCGATCTCCACCGTCCACCGGTGGGCGCACAGCCCGAACCCGACGGTGGCGGCCGCGTTCGGCGGGCTCACCGAGCACCGCGACGGCCGTCTCGACTGGACCGGCCGGGTCAACCTGCTGCCCGGGCGTCTCGAGCCGCTGGGTGTCCGCAAGCCGCAGCGCTGGTTCGTCAACTCTCAGGCCGACCTGTTCCACGAGCAGGTGCCGCTGTCCCACATCCAGCAGGTCCTGGCCGTCGTCGCCGCCGCTCCCCGGCACACGTTCATGGTGCTGACCAAGCGGCACGCCCGCATGGCCGCGGTCATGCGCCGGCGCGGCCTGGCTCGGGCCGTCTGGGACATCGCCGCCGACACCCGCGGCGCCCACCCGGCCGCCGACGGGTGGCCGCTGCGCAACCTGTGGCTGGGCGTCTCCGTCGAGGACCAGCGGTGGGCCGACATCCGGATCCCCGCGCTGCTGGACACCCCGGCCGCCGTCCGGTGGATCTCCGCCGAGCCGCTGCTCGCCCCGATCGACCTGCGGCCGTACCTGGCGGCCGCCACCGGCACCGAAACCCAGCCCGGCCTGGGCAGGGTCGCCGGGCACCAGCCGCAGCTGGACTGGATCGTCGCGGGCGGGGAGTCCGGCCCGCACGCCCGGGCGATGAACCCCGCCTGGGTCCGGGCGGTCCGCGACCAGGCCCTCAGCACCGGCACTCCGTTCTGGTTCAAGCAGTGGGGCGCCTGGGCGCCCACCGGCCGCCACGCCAGCACGCTGAGCCCGCGCAACACCCGCGAGCTGCTGGCCGGGCCGCCGCTGGACGCGCACGGCAACCGCGAGGTCATCGAGCATCTCGGCACGACCCGGGCCGGTGACCTGCTCGACGGGCGCATCTGGCAGCAGCTGCCCGTACTCGGTGAGAGGAGCCCGGCGCGATGACCACCACCGACCAGCGCACCCCGGCCGCAGCCGCGGCCGATCGGCGGCCGACCGGTGCCGGGCTGGACCACGAGCGGCTGCGCGCCGCCCTCGGCGATCTGCCCGGCCTGCTGCGCATCGCCGACCTGGCCCGCTACTTCTACGGCCCGGGCGACTGCGCCGAGGGCGAGTGCGAGCACATCGGCGAGGCGGAGCAGTGCCCGCTACTGGCCGTCCGGTACGCCCGCGCCGACGACCTGGACCGGCTCCACGACGCCGTCACGATCCTGGACCGCGTCCACGAGCTCGCTCAGCGCGGGCTGACCGTCAACCCGGCCGTCGGCCTGGAGCTGTTCGCTCAGATCGTCGACCTCGCCGCCGCCGGCGCCCGGCTGCGGGAGGCGCCGTGAGGACCCGCCGCCGCGGCGTTCAGGCCGGCGACGACGATCCGGAGTTCGTGGCGATGGTCGCCGCCGTCGAGGCGTTGCGGGCCACCACGTGGCCCGGGCCGGGCCCGCAGCCGCCCCTGGCGGTCGCGCACCGGCACCCGGACACCGGCCTGGTGACCTTCCACCTGCACGGCCTCCCCGAGCAGTTCGACTTCCTGCGCGCCGCGATCGCCGCGATCGCCTGCGCCGACCACACCCTCGACCCCGCCGACATGACCCGAGACCAGCTGGTCGCCGAGGTCCTCGCCCTGCGCGGCGAGCTGCACCAGGCGACCGGACAGCAGACAGGAGCGAGGCGATGACCACCACCGCACACCGCACCCCCGGATCCGGATCCAGGGCCCGGCTGCGGTTCCGTACCGCCGGTGACCTCGCCGAGGCCTTCGCCGCGGACGTGCTGACCGCCATGCAGGCCGACGCCCAGGCCCTGGCCGAGAGGTCCGGGCCGTCGGCCGGGTCCTGGCAGGCGCTGGCCGACAGCCTCGGTGAGGCCTGCGCGATCGCCGAGCGCGAGCAGCAGCTGCAGCGCACCGAGCGCCGGCGCAGCGGCCGCTGATGGGCCGGATCAGGGCCGCCTTCCACGATCCCGAAGGCCAGGCGTTCGGGATCCCGACGTTCTGGTGGAAGGGCGCCCCGGACGGGCTGGCCACCGTCCGGCAGCTGCGGGCCAAGGGCCTGCGGCCCGGTGGCCAGCCGATCGCCGCCCAGGTCCTGTGGGCCGGTGTCGGCGGCACCCGCACCGCGTTCCTGTACGACGTGTCCCGGGCGGTGCCCAAGCGGACCGCCACCCCCGCCCAGCAGCGCGCGATCGCCGCGGCGCTGCTGGCGCGGCGGACCTGTTCCACCTGCGGCGAAGTCCGCGACTACTACATCCCCCGCAAGTTCGGCGAGTGCCTGACCTGCCACGACCACCCCGGTACCGCGGTACCGGCCGCCAGCAAGGGAGCGTGATCTCGATGCCCCACGCCGCCACCCTCGACGTCATCCACCACGACGACACCCGCACCCGCTTCACCGACGTGCGCTACCAGCTGCACCGCGACGGCATCCGGATCTGGAGCGCCGACGGCGAGCACGCCATCACCGACATCCTCATGACCCAGGCCTACCGCCCCGCACCGACGGGAGACGACCGGTGATCCTCGACGCCGTCGGAGCCGACCAGATCCGCTCCGGACTCGCCACGGCCACCACCACCGCGCAGGAGCACACCACGAACGTCGGCACCCTCGCCGGCATCCTGGCCGAGGCCTGCGACCGGTATGAGCAGTGGGGCATGGCAGCCTCCACGCTCGCGCTGCTGCGCGACGCGGCGGTCAAAGCCACCTCGGCGCACACCCTGCTCGACGCGGCCACCTGGCAGCTGCAGGAGGCCACCAGCGACTTCGACGCCCGCGACGGCCGGGTCGCCGAGGCCGTCGCCGACGCCGGCAACCTGATGCAGGCCGCCGGCTACGCCGAGACGTTCACCCTGCCCAGCACCGGCACCACCGTCACAGCCCCCGTCGCGAACGCGGGCGGTGAGCCGGATCAGCCCGGCACCGAGCCGCAGATGAGCCCGGCGGAGTACCTGCTGGCTCTGGAGGACATCCGCAACGGCATGGCCTGGATGGCCAACAACGAGGGCAACCCGCACTGGCGGCCGTCGCCGCCCAGCCCGGAACTGGACGCCCAGCTGACCACCGACAGCGCAGCCGACCAGGCAGCCGAGGACCAGGGGCTGCCCGCTCCGGACCGGGTGACCTGCTACACCCACCAGAGCTGGCTGGCCGACTGCGTCTCCGACCCCTCGCACTCGCGGCCGGGACTGGCCGACGGCGCGGTCGCCCCGTACAACTGGTGCGTCGATCACCGGCTGCCGGTGCAGGTCTGCCAGTGCTGGCCGGCCACCGTTGACGGCACGCCGCCGGCCGCTGGCGACCCCGGCCCGGCCGGTGAGGCCGGCGATCCGGCGGCCGCGTGGGCCGGCAGCTACCGGATGAGCCCGAAACCGGTCGCGTCCGGCGCGATGATGGGCGACGACGAGTTCCGGCAGCTGCTGGACGACGGCCTGCCCGAGGGGCAGGCCATGCAGGCCCGCACCGACGGCGAGTGGGCCGACGTGCCGGTCCGCACCCCGGACGGCTGTGATCACCGCAGCGGGGTGTGCGTCGACTGCACCGCCGGCTGGTCGCAGCGTGAGCGCCTGCGGGTGGTCCAGGCCCCGCCGCCGTACGAGGCACCGCAGCAGAGCGGCGACGATTTCTACGCCTTCGGCGGCGAACTGGACACCGGCAAGCCGCCGTACTGGACGCGCCGTGACGGCCGCACCGTCGTCTCCCAGTCCCTCGGCGGCGAGGTCACCCGCACCGAATACCCCGACCTGGACACCGCCCGGGCCGCGTTCGCCGAGGAAAGCTGCGACCCCGACGGCGCCGGCGCACCCCACCCCCACGACCTGATCACGGTGCACTGGGGTGAGCACGAGGGCACCCGGTTGCGGGTCGTGGCGGTCACCCGCGGGCCCGGCCGCGGTGACTACACGGTGCAGGCCCAGCCCGCCGACGGCGGCCCGCCGGTGCAGGTCGGCCTGCACTTCGGCCAGTACCGCATCGAGCGGCGGCGGCCCGCGCCGCGCACATCATGACCGGGGTCGCGATCGTCGCGGACGCGGCCGGCCCGGAACAGATCCGGGCCGGCTTCACCGCAGCGCTCACCGCCGCCGACGACCACACCAGCCACATCGACGGCCTCGCCCGGCTACTGTCCGAGGCCGCTGACTGGTATGAATCCCTACAGATGGCCGGAACCACCGTGGCTCACCTGCGTGACGCCGCCACCGCGCTGACCGCCGGCTCCGGGCACCTCGACGCCGGGAGCGAGCGGCTGCAGGCCGCCGCCGGCGACTTCGAGGCCCGCGACGGCCAGGTCGCCGCTGCCGTCGCGGACGCGGGCAACCTCATGGACGCCGCGGGCTACGGCGAGAGCTTCACCCTCGCCGCATCGTCGGGCACCCCGACCTCCACGGATGGGAACGACAGCATGAGCACTGCCTCTACCACCGGCGCCGGGGACGATCCGGGCCCGCGCTCGGTCCGGATCAAGTCCGACGAGACCGAGCCGTTCGACGTGGTTGTGACGCCCAGCGCCGGGACGGTGCGTATCGATCTTGCCGCTGGTGATCCGGAGGACTCGGACGAGTACGAGAGTCCCTTCGTCGTCCTCGACGAGGCGGCTGTTGCCGCCTTGAGTGACGCGGCTGCGGTCATGGAGGCTGCTGAAAAGCAGGCCCGGGCGGCGCACAGGAAGCTGGATGTCGCGCTGGACCGGCTCGAGCGGCGGCGCGACACGTTGCAGAACAAGCCCTACGAGTCGCCGCAGGCCACGGCCATACTCGATGAACTGCGGGAACTCGACGATCACAAGGGCCAGTTGTTCAAGCGGCTCCGCCGGCAGGCGCGCAGCCAGCTCGGCACCGAGCAGCTGAAGGCGTTCCACGACCTCGAGTCCCAGCTCGCCCCGGGCACCGATTGGAGTCCGATCCGCGCCGCCCAGCGACAGGTCATGGCTGAGGCCGGCGTCGCAGCCGAAGACCCGTTCTTCGCCGATCAGGCCGAGCACGACGATCTCGTCGGACGGTGCGCGGACCTCCGCCGGCAGCTGCAGGCCGTCCCGCTCGTACCGTTGACTGCGAAGGAACAGGCGGAACTCGATCGGATCACGTCCGAGATCACCGAGACGGAAGCCGCCCTTGCCGCTCAAGGCGACGACCGGGAACTCGCGGACGGCACGATCGCCACGCAGGACGGTTCGGGTCTGGCCTGGCGTACGACAGTCCGTGACGGTGCCACCGTCACGCACCGACTCGCCGCGGCCGCCGACGACACCGACGTGCCCGAACTCACCGGCGGACAGCTGCGCCAGGTGATCCGGGCTGTCACTCATGCCTGGGAACAGGCCCGATGACCAGTGGTGAGGTGCTTGAGGCGGCCGGCCCGGAGCAGATCCGGGCCGCGTTCAGCACCGCCGTCGACACCGCGGGCACCCATGCCGGTGACCTGACCGGCCTTGCCGGCGTTCTCTACGCGGCCGCCGACCGCTACGAGGCTCTGCAGATGAGCTCCAGCACGCTCGAGCATCTGCGCGAGGCCGCGAGCGCCCTGGCGGCCGCGGCTTCCACGGTCGGCACCGGTGAGCAGCAGTTGCGTGACGCCGCCGCCGACTTCGACGCCCGCGATGGCCAGGTCGCCGCGGCGGTGGCCGAGGCGGGCAACCTCATGGACGCCGCCGGCTACGGCGAGAGCTTCACGCTCGCCGCACCGTCGGGCACCCTGACCTTCACGGATGGGAGCGACAGCATGACCACTTCCTCCACCCACGTCGGCACCGGCGCCGAGCCCGCAGAAGAGCGGGACCTGCGCAGCGAACGTGACCGGCTGGCCCGCGGGTTCTACCTCAACGGGTGGGACAGCTACGGCCGTGACCGGGCCTGGGAGTGGGACGCCGGCCGGGTCGATGAGCAGCAGCGGGCGGACGCCTACGAGGTGGCCGACAAGATCCTGGCCGACAGGGCAGCGATCGCCGACGGCCCCGGTGCCGACCGGATGCAGGTGATGCGTAAGCACGGCGTCACCGCCTGCCCGGACTGGTGCCCGCAGCCCGACGACGAGGACCAGTACGAGGAGCACATCGGGCCGGGCAGCTCGTTCACCACCGCCAACGGCGACACCGTGACGGTGCGGCCGCGGGTGAGCTGGTTCTCCGACGTCGACCCCAGCGTCGACATCATCGCCAACCCGGGCGAAGGCAGCGACGGCGTGGTGCTCAACGCCGCGGAACTGAGCCGGCTGCAGCAGATCAGCGGGGACGTCTTCGACGACGCCCAGCACCACCACGTCTACGCCCCGGCCGAGCAGAGCAAGCCTGCCTACCCGGGTGCTGTGTTCGACGCCGCGGACGCTGCCTGGGACGTCAGCGACCCGGCCGCGGCTGCCGAAGCTTTGGACTTGACCAGCCGGGCCGGCGGCTACTACTTCACCGAGGCCGACGACGCCGCGGACGACGAGACCGACGGGGGCCCGTATCTGGACTGGTCGTGCGGCAACCGTCAAACCCAGGTGCGGCATCTGGAGGCCGGGGACGGCGTCGACGCCACCGTCCTGAAGCTCAGCGGCTCCGAGCTGCGGGAGCTGCGCGACGGCATCGGCCGGCTGATCGGCGCCGTCAACGACGGCCAGGGCGATCCCGGCGTGCTGCGCCCGGGCGACGAGGACGAGGGCGCCTACATCGACTGGAGCTCCGTCGAGGACGGCATGCGGTTCGTCGAGTTCAGCGACGGCGACACCGCGGTCGTGCTCGACATGCCCGAGCACCGGCTGCGGGAGTGGTACGAGCGGCTGGCTCTGCAGGTGCAGCTCGACGAACAGGACAGCCAGTGAGCGGCGGTGAGGTGCTGGACGCCGCCGGGCCGGAGCAGATCCGGGCCGCGTTCACCACCGCCGTCGACACCGCCGACGCCCATGCCGGTGAGCTGGGCGGGCTCGCCGGGGTGCTGGACGCGGCCGCCGACCGCTACGAGGGTCTGCGGATGACCGCCAGCACCCTGGAGCACCTGCGCGATGCCGCGACCGGGCTCGCCGCCGCGGCGGCCGCGGTCGGCACCGGGCAGCAGCAGCTGCAGGCCGCCGCCGCGGACTTCGACGCCCGAGACGGCCAGGTCGCCCAAGCGGTCGCCGACGCCGGCAACCTCATGGACGCCGCCGGCTACTCCGAATCCTTCCCCGTCGGCACCGCAGCCGGCGCTCACTCCTCTCGTCAGGAGACCTCCATGTCCAGTGAGGCGGCAGCGCCGGCGGCCCAGCGCGGCCACTACAACCCTGATCAGCCGCGCGCTGCCGATGGCAAGTGGGTCAAGGTCGGTGACGCCCTGGGCTACGCCGACGGGGAAACCTGCTTCGCCACGGACCGGGTGGCCGCCGGTGCCGGCGGAGCCGACACCGATCTCGCGCTGATCGAGTACCCCGACGACGGCACCAACCAGGTCGGCACGTTCGTCAGCGTCGCCACCCCGAAGGGCCAGTTCAACCCGGCTACCGGCCGGGAGAGCCCGCGCGACGACGAGGACGGCAGCTGTGAGTTGACCTACTGCGCTCCGCAGCTGGCCCCCGACGAGGCCGAGGCCGCAGCCGACCGGCTCGACGAGCTGGCCGGGATGGTCGAGTCCGGCTACCGGCCGCCCGAGCCGACCAAACACACCCGGGCCCGGCAGCGCCTGGAGCTGCTGCTGGCCGAGAAACACGCCAGCAAACGCGAGCGCATCGGGGTCGGCCAGGACGAAGAGTTCCCGCTCACCACCGGCGAGCTGCTGAAGCTACTGGTCGAAGCCGACCCGACGCTCAGCTCCCCGCAGACCCGGCACCCGGTCCGGGCCCGCGCCGCCGTCGCCGGCGGCGGTGAGGACGGCACCGTGTGGCTCGACATCGCCCCGGACAGCACCGGCCAGATGCGGGTGATGGTCACCGCGGTCGAAGGCACCGAGTCCCCCGACGACGAGTTCTGGCAGCCCTACGCGTCGCAGCACACCCCGGAGAGCGCCCGCGAGCTCGCCCTCAAACTGCGGGCCTTCGCCCGGACCGCCCGCCGCCGCCCGTGGGACTCCGACAGCTGAGCCTTCACCCTCAAGCCCCGCAATCAACGGTGGGCCCCTCTCCCGGTTCGGAGAAGGGGCCCACCGCCCGTTCCGGCCCGATCCCGCCCTGTGGATCCGGGACGCCACACGCCCCACGGTCCCCGTCTGCGCGCCCACTTCGCCATACAGTGACATCCGTCGCTTCGTAGTCGATCGATCACGGAAAGTGGGCGCGGATGGGGAAGGCGGATGAGGCTGACGCGGCCGAGGTGCGGCGCCTGCAGGAGGAACTCCAGCAGGCGCACACCGCGCTGGCCGGGCTCGGCAAGGGCAGCCCGGACCGGGCCGAGCAGGTGCTGACGGTGTTCGCGGCGACCGACCGGCTGCTGGACTTCGAGGACAAGGTGCCGCGGCGGCGTGATGCCCGGCTGCGCAAGGTCTCCAGCGCGATCGTGTACGTCGCCGGGGGGCTGGCCGCGCTGGGGCTGATCGCCTCGGCGCTGCTGATGGCGACCCACCGGGCCAGCTGGTGGTACCTGATCGCGGTGATCCCCACGGCGATCCTGGCGGGCGGGCTGACGGCGGCGGAGCAGCGGTCCCCGGTCAGCGGGCATCGGCTGCGCGCCGGTGCTCTCGTCGTGCTGGCGCTGACATCCGGGCTCATCGTGACCGTGGTCGCCGGGTTCCTGACCGCCTGGGCGCTCGCCGGTGTCGTCGTCGGCCTGATCGCCGCGTTCGCGCTCTGGGCCGCCGCTCCCGACGACGACGCGGAGGTGACCCGGTGAGCGACCCGACCAACAGCGCCGACACCGCGACGGCACTCAAACGGCTGCAGCAGAAGGTGTCCTCGCTCGCCGACGACGTCGACGACCTGCAGACCGAGCAGCGGCGGCTGTCCAGCCGTATCCGCGACGTCGACGACCACGCCGACGAACTGGACACCGGACTGGAACAGGTCCGCGAAGATCAGGACGAACTCCGGACCGCTGTCCGCGACGACCTGGAGGCGATCGCGGCGACGGTGCGGGACCTGGCCTCCTCGGTGGGCTGGATGGAACGCCGGCTACGGGCCGAACACGATCTCAGGCCGGCGCCGCTGGACGATGCCGACGACACGCTGCGGCAGCTGGCCGCCCGGGCCCGCCGGGGCAACGAGTCGGAGTCGGTGCTGCTGACCCCGGCCCAGCGGGCCGCCGAGCAGCGGGAGATCACCGGGCTGGACAACGCCCTCAAGCGGATCGCGCAGAACACCGAGCTGGCCCTGCAGCAGAGCGCCACGCTCGCCGCCACCGCGATGGGTACCCCTGAGCACGCCAGCGCCGCGGCGTCTTTCCGGACGGCTGTCGCGACGATCGAGGGCACCCAGCAGCAGCTGCCGCGGCTGCGTAAGGACGCCGCCGAGGCCCGCCGCAAGCTCGAGCAGGACGACGAGCACCGGGAGGTCCACGGCCCGCAGGTAATGACCGGCACCTCCGCCCGGGCCCAGCTGGCCGCCCGGCTACGGGCCCGGCTCGACACCGCCGTCGCCGACGGGGCACCGCTGCCCACCTGGCTCGTCTTCGCCCTGGGCCACCAGCCCGTCGCCGAGGACGTCGACGCCTGGATGAAGCTGGCCACCGCGCTGCTGGCCTACCGGGTCACCTACGAGGTCACCGATCCCACCGTCGCCCTCGGCCCCGGCACCCACGACGACCCCCGCCGCGAGGCCTGGCGCACCGAACTCGACGAGCAGCTGCAGGCCCGGCGCCGGTGGCCGCTGGGGCCACGTCGCCGGTGAGCCGTACGCAGCACCGGGCCCTCGTTCACGGTGCTGACCTCGTGACCGGGAGAGGCCGGAGGCCGATGATCGCACCGCTGATCATCTGACCCCCAACGCTGTCCGGGCGCGACCGGGTGCCGGCTTCACCGGAAGCCGGCACCCGGTGGTTTCTCCTCTTCCTTTTTAGGAGTGTTTGGATCCTCGTATGCGCGGCGGTTCGCCTTTCCCGGCCCGGGCCGCAGAGGGTGCAAAGCCCGGTGCGGCGGGTCCGGGCGGCGCCGGGCACGCCTCGGTGATACCGCCCGGTGGAGGGTGCCCGCCGACCACCCCGCTTGCCATCTACGGCAACGGCCGTTTACCCAGCTCACGGCCCACTTTCAGTGGTATGACGTTGTCGGATCAATCGGTCCCCGCAGCGATGGGAACGCAGGCACCTCGGCGAGTCCGCCGGGCCGCCTGGTGCGGTTGGCGGGCGGCACCGGCGGCGAGGGCTGGTGTTGCCGGACCACCCCTGTCCGGCAGGGGCCGCGGCGAGAACCGGCCCGGTGGGCTATAGGCCCATCGACGGGCCGTGGTCGGGGTGCGGATCCGGGTGGTCGCGGTAGTGGTCGATGCCGGTGGCTACCTGCCGCCTGTGCTGTCGCCGACGTGGTTGCTGGCGAAGTAGAGCAGCCGGAGACCGTAGGTGAGGGCGCTGTAGCCGTCCTCGGCCGCCCGCAGCTCGTCCTCGGTGAGCCCGCCGTTCTCGGCGGCGTGCTGGAGGGACTGCGCCAGGCGTTCGCGCGCCAGAGGCGCCCGCCGGGCGGTCTCGTCGAGATCATGGTGGAGAAGACCCCGGCCCAGCTCGGCGGCGTCACGCAGGGTGGCCTGGACGTCCTCGCGTCGTTCGGCCTCGCTGTGGTCGCGGTAGGGGTCGTTCTCCCAGTCCTCGATTTGGGACGGCAGGGTCGTGCCGGGGGTAGGCCGGCGCCGCGGGATGCGGCTGCTGTGGACCAGGCATGGCTGCTCCCCGGCTCGCTGGTGCGGCACCGGGGCGCCGGCGATCGCCGTGGGGCAGGAGCAGCCGAAAGCCGCCAGCACTGCGGCACGGATGGCTTGCGGATCGGTGCCGGGAGCGGCGGCCGCGGCGGCTCGGTCGGCGATCAGGTCGGGAAAGGACCTCACGGTGCTCATGCCGATACCTTAAGCAACTGTCCACACCGTTCGGATCGGCGTGTCACCACGGTTCGGTGGACGTCCGGCGGCCGATCTCGTGAAGTTGCGTGAAGAGGTCCTCGCGTTGCTGCACCGCCTCCCGGGCGGCCTGGGCGGTGGCGGCCCGTTCCAGCCGTTCGGCTTCCGCCCGGCGCAGGCGGGCCTGGTTCGCGGCGGCGGACGCCACCTCGAGGGCTGCGCGCCGGCCTTCCCCGCCCCGCGCGTAGTAGGCGGCTCTGCGCTGGTCGGTCCACTGGTGGGCACGTTCGGCCGCGTGGTGCTGCTGCCGTTGGCTGACGACGGTCATGGCGTGGCGCATCTCGCTCCAGCCTCCCGGCATGATGTCGTCCAGCTCGTCGCGGTCGACCCACCGCCACTGGCGTAGCCGGCGCTGCACCCGGTAGAGCAGTTGCTTGCGGGGTAGCCGGTCGTTCCAGCCGGTGTCGGGGTGCGGGGTGGTGTCCGGCATCTGGTTCAGGGCGTGGATCACGTCGCGGACGCACCAGCCGCCGTTGAAGTAGGGCCGGCAGATCTCGTAGAGGTCGGCGGGATCGAGCGGGCCTTCCTGGCTGTGGCGCAGGCCGACGACGAGCTGCTGCAGCACGGCGATCGCGGCCATGCCCTGCTCGAGTCCCGAGGGTGCCTGGCGCGGGTCGAACGCGAGGTTCTCCGGTTCGGCGGGGGTCAGGCAGTGCTGGCACTGCCACACCCGGCCACGGGGTGTCCGGAACGTTCCCCATTTCGTGTTCGGGGTGAAGCAGGTCTGACAGTCGCTGGTGGGGGGTGGATTGTCGACGGAGCCGGCGCCTTCCCACATTGCTGTTCCCCCTCTGCCTCGCGGTACCTGGCGCAGCATACCGGCGTAATGGCCGTCGATCTCGGACACGGATTGTGGACTCGCCGCGGACGGCGGCGCGGAGACGCGGGGCTCCTCGGTGCGGCCAAGCCCGAGGAGCCCCGCGGGCATGAAGGGGTCGAATGCCGGGTCGCGCGGCTGGGTGATCAGCCCCAGTGGCCGCGGGCTTCCAGCTGGTCGGCGTGCGGGCCGCAGTAGCCGTCGTAGCCCTCCCCGTCGTCGAGGCGGGCTCCGCACACCGTGCCGTCTTCCGCGAAGCCGCAGACGTCGCCGGGATCGGCGTCCAGGTCGGCGGCGTGGGCAGGGCGGGGCGGTTCAGTAACCGAACTCATAGGTCTGCCCGACCAGGGTGGGGTCGCTGCAGGCGGTGACCGTCACGTCGTACCAGGCGTCGCCTTCGGTGCGGCCGGTGCCGGTGAACGCGAAGATGTGTTCGTAGAGCCAGGCGCTGTGGGCGTTCTCGTCGTCCGGTGACGGCGGGGCGGGGATGACGGCGTCGGTCACGTGGGTGTCGATCGTGTCGCCGTCCTCGTAGGTGTTCTCGATCGTCAGGCTGATGGTGATGGTGGCCGCGGCTGACGGGGCACCCATCGCCTCGGTGCCGAGGTCATCACCGGGATGCGACACGGGCCGCTCCTTTCGGCAGGCGCTTGTTTCCTGCTCCCATTATCCCGCAAAACCTATGCAAGTAACAAGGTTTTTGGAGATCGGATCGAGCAGCGCGGGACGGCTCTCGCTGTTCAGTCCGGTCGGCGCGGTCGACGCCGAGGCCTGGTCCACAGCCGAGCTCAACGGAGCTCGCACCTGTCCACCGTGGGATCCAGCAGCCCGGCAATCCGCTCCGGTCACCGCCGCCTCCGGCCGTGCGGTGAAGGACCGGCCGGGAGCCGGTATCCTCAGGTCTACGGTGGCCTGCGCTGCCGGCTTCTCCTGTCGTTGCCAGCCCACGCCCGGCGATGCGACACCGAGGGACAAGGCGATCGTCACGCAGTCGTAGCGGCTCCGGCACCGTCCATGACACCGGTGATCGCGTGGGGACCATCGGGGAACAGGATCAGCCGTGAGCAGGGACTACGCTGCCAAGAACCTCGCCGACCAGCTGGGCATCCCGTATGCCGCCGCCCTCCGCCAGATCCGCGCGGGTGCGGCACCGGCCCCCTCTCCGGAAGCGGACGCCACCGGCCTCCCGGTCCGGGCCGCGGCGCCGATGACGAGCGGCCTCGCGGCCCTCGACGCTCTCACCGGAGGCTTGCGCCCCGGCCAGCTCGTCACGTTCGCCGGCCCGTCGATGTCGGGGCTCAGCGTCGCGCTGGCCACCGTCGCGGACCAGGTGGCCGTGCGACAGAACGTCTCGACGCTGTGGGTGGAGATGGAGTCCGACACCCGAGTCGTCGGGGAACGGCTGCTCGCCGGCGTGGCGCAGGTGGAGCTGGATCAGCTGCGCAAGGGCTCCGAGGACGTCCTCGAGCGGCTTCGCCCGGCCCTGCAGGTGATGGCCCGCACCCCGCTGTTCATCGAGGTCGACCTGACCTCCACCGACGCGGTCAAGCGCGCGGTCCAGGTCTCGCCGCACCGCCCGCGGCTGCTGATCATCGACGGGGTCCGCCTGCTCGACCTGGACCGCGACGAGGACGACTACGGCGCCCATCTCGACCGGCTGGCCCGGCGGCTCAAGGAGTTGGCGGTCGCGCTCGACATCACGATCTGCGTGTCGCAGCCGGTGCTGTCGGTGACCGACGTGACGACCGCTCCCGATCTGGAGGGCTTCGTCACCCACGCCGATCAGGTGATCCTGCTGCATACCACTGGCCGGGACTCGCGCCACTCCACCTGGACGCTGGCCGAGATGGAGTTGGTGAAGAACCAGGCCGACCCGACCGGCCGGATCCCGGTCGTGGCCCACTTCGCGGTCGGCCGGTTCGCCTCGGATCCCGGCGCCGCCGGCGCCGCGCGGCGCTAGACCGGCGATCGACGGACGCCCGGGCTCACCGAGCCGGGCGCTCCGGTTCGGTGTGGGGTGAGGAACCCCCGGACACGAAGATGGGGCCTTCGGGCAAGGTCGAAGGCCCCATCGGGGTGTGGCGGGCCGGAGCCCGCGGTCGGTCAGCCGACGTGCTCCGCCGGCGGCGCGGCGGCCGCCTTGGCGGGCCGGCCGCGCTTGCGTTCCCAGCCGGCCGCGAAGCGGCGCCAGGTGCCGGCGAGCCAGATGCGGGCGCCCTGCCTGCCGGCGAGCTTGGCGACCATCGGCAGCTTCTCGGGCTGTTCCTTGACGAGCTGGTCGATGCGCGCCGGACTGACCCCGAGGAACTCCGCGGCCTCGGTGACGCCCCACAACTCCGGTACGCGCGGGCGCAGCAGGCGCAGGTCGAACTCCTGCTGAGTCATGACCTCGATCGCGACCGGCTCGGCCTCCATCAGGCCGGCGGCGGCGTCGGCGACGGCCTTCTCGGCCCGGGTGAACGCGGCACGCATGGTGCCGGCGCCGACGGTGAGGTGCAGGGCGACGCGAGCGTCATCCTCCACAGACACCGCGGGGGCAAAGTCGGCCAGCCGGTCGGCGAGCTCGTCGACGACGTCGTCGCTCACCTCGCCGGCCACGGCCAGCTCGACCCGGACGCTCCAGGGTGCGGTTGCCATGCGGGTACTGCCTCTCCTCGTATGACGCTCGGGGGCGGGACCGGCCCGGCCGATCCCGCCCTCCCCGTTCTACCGACCCGGCGGCGGCCAGATCAGCCCGGCCCGCAGCATGGCCGCGAGCCCGTTGGCCCAGGCACGGGAATCGCTGGGCGTTCCGGAGAACGTGGCAACCGGCCGGTTGCTCTCGTCCTTGATCATCCAGTGGCCGCGGCTGGTTCGGCGAACCGTGAAGCCTTGGTCTTCGCAGGCGTCGAGCAGCAGACGCAAATCCTTCGCGCTCTGCAGCTTCCTACCAGATGCCATCATGTCCCCTTGCCTTTGGACTTGTCAAGGATAAGCATAGATCAAACCTATGTACTTGTAAAGGTTTTCTGGGTACGGTGATCGCACGGCGGCACTACTGCGCAAGCCCTCCGCAAGCGCCGCGAAGCCGACTTCACCAGGGAAGACACGGATACGCATGCAGCAGATCATCACGACGTCCACCGGACGCGGCCCTTGAGGAACATCGGAACGAAAACTGGCGCTAAAGATGATCTTGAAGTCGGTCGAGCGGGCACAGCCTCGATGCCGCTCGTGGTGCTGGGTGATCTACTCCTGTGGTGCGCGAGATCGAGTGGGACGAGGTCCAGGATTGGTTCGATCCTGTGGGGAACGGCAGCGCGCCGGACATTGCCATTGCAGACACGACGCTGGACGACTGGCAAGCGTTGCTCACGATGATCCGGACGGATGGCTGGCGCGCGGAGTACGAGATCGGCGATGAGCGTGTCGGTGTCCCGGCCTCGGCCGCTGATCTCTTCGTGCCCAATCCGGAGGGCTGGCTACGGTCGCTGTGGGTGTGGCCCCAGCCGGACATTGAGCTGATCTTGAGGGTGTGGACTCCGGAGGTGATCGTCGGTGACGTCAGCCTGCACGAGTTGCAGGGGCAGGAGCGTCTGGACGACTTCTGCGGAATCCTGCGTCGCTTGGGACAGCGGCTGGGCAAGCGGGTGGGAATGTACGCGGAGGGCTGCTACGACGCCTACCCGCCGATGCTCGCCTACGAGGTCACGCAGGACCGCGTGGTGTTCCTCGCCGGCCCATGGCGGGCCTGAGCTCCCGGGCTCAGATCGCGCCATGGGCTTCGTTGACGTGCAGTGGCAGCCTGTGAGTCCCGGACGACCCGATTCACCTGGTGATCTGCTCGCGGGTGGCGCTTATAGCGGCGAGCAGCATCTCGTCCGCACGCATATCGGCGTCGAGGTCGCCGAGGGTGAGGTCCACCCGCTGCCGCGAGGCCAAGAACCGATCCAGGTAGGGAAGTATCGGCCGCGCATGCGGCCCCATCAGTGCGAGGACGCGCAGCGCCTGGGGCGCGTACAGGTCGTCGGCCAGGTACTTCGGCAAGGCCTTCAGTAGTTCAGGCGCTATTGCGGGACCGTCCTGGAGCCATAGCGCGCCTGCCGATTCCACTTCCTCAAAGCCCGCAACCCGGAACAGGCTCCGCAGCTGCTTGCGCTGGCGGACGGTGAGCCCGCCGTTCTGGGCGAGCCAAGTCAGTAGGCGTGATGCGAAACGCCCTCGACGAGGTTCTTCCGGTAGCTCGGCGAGATACCGTTCGGCCACCTCACGGTCTGCTGTGACGTGGAGAAGGGCGAGCGTTGCGTCTTGTGTCGGGTACTGCCGCAGCTCGGAGGCTGCTGCGGCGGCACCTGGGCCGATCTGTCGCAAGGCGTAGAAGGTCAGGTCCGGGGTGTCGTTCTCGGCGCCTTGGAGTCTGGCGATGAGTTCCGGCACCGCGGTTGCCGCGGCCGGGCCGAACGCGGCGAGCACTCGCATCGGCAGTTCCGGCGCGCAGGAGGCCGGAAGCGCAGCCAAGATCTGCCGGGCGGCGGCTACTGGCGTGTCTGGATCGGCACCGGCATGGGCGACCGCTCGGAACGCTTCGGCCAAGCGAGGCTCGCGGCTGTCGTTGCGCATCAGCTGTACCAGATATGGCACCGCTCGGTGGTCGCCGACGCAACCCAGCGCGGTTGCTGCCAGCGAACCGACCTCGGGGTCGTCCATCAGCTCCGCAAGATTGTTGGCGGCCAGCCGTGATGCGGTCAACGACGCCGCCACCGCGTGCAGCGCCACCGATCGGATCTCGGGAGGGCCATCCTTCAGTAGGCCAGTCAGCATCGGAGTTATCCGGCCAGGGGCTGCCCGCCACGCATGCATCGCGGTGACAGCCATCTGTACGCCTTCGAGCCTGACCTGTGGACTCTCAGTCGGGTTCGCCAGCCGCCGCGCCCAGGAGCAGCAGGTGTTCTCTCGGTCGAGGCTGACCAGCGCCCGGGCCCAGCGCTGACCTGCTGTCTTCACAGGCCGGAAGCCCGGCGCGTCGAGAACGCCGGCGGAGGCCTGCAGATCGGTGCGGATCGCAGCGTCCAGCGCCGGCCAGGCCGCCGGATCGTCTTCGTCGAACACGGCGATGTTGGCCAGTAGCCGGACGGCCGGAACGGGATCCGACTGCAGGTGTCGCAGAATGGCTCGCCGTCGCGGAATCTTGTGCCAGGGCATGGCACTCACGAGGGCGACCCGGACGGTCGCATCGGTCGAGGCATTCAACGCGGCCAAGGCCCGCTCGGGTTCGGCGGTGTTCGCCAGTAACGTCGCCGCGGAGCGCCGCACCACGATGTCCGCGTCGGGCAGGGCCGGCTCGGCGGTGTCCGCGAGCAGCGGCCAGCCGGAGGAGGCCTGGTCGCATAACTGGTTCAGCAGCTCGAAGATCGTTCGGCGCGCCGACACGTTCTCGTTGGTCGTGAAGGTCAGCAGGCGACGGGTCATCAGCCCGTCCCGGTCAGCCCGGACGAAGTAGGAGATGTGTTGCCGGGCATCACTGCTGGATTTCAAGACGTCGCCCGAGGCGACGCCGGTCTCCAGCCATTCCCAGTTGGTAGGCGATCCTGTCGCCGCCGGGCCGTTCACTCTGCGAGGCGCGAGGCGCCTTTCCGGTAAGTCATGAACCTGATCTTCGCTTACGACCGTTCCCGGATGCAATGCGGGCAAGTATTCGCAGCGCAGCATGTCGGACATGATCAGTGCTTCGTGCGACGGGGCTCTCGCAGAAACGTTCGTTTGCGATAGACCCCTGCTGGGCCGACCGCCCCAGGGGTCGTCGCAGCGCAGCAGTCTACCGAAACCCACATCGAAAACAAGACACCGTAACTTCGCCCAGCAGACGAATTTCGATAGAGTCGGTCGGTGGGACACAAGATCGGATACGCCCGAGTCAGCACCGCCGACCAAGATCCGCAGCTGCAACTCGATACGCTCGCCGCCGAGGGCTGCCTAAAGATCTACAAGGACGTCGCCACCGGAACTAAGGCCGAGCGTCCTCAATGGCAGGCATGTCTGGGTGACCTTCGCCCTGGCGACACCCTCATCATCTGGAAGATCGACCGGCTCGGCCGCAACCTGCGCGACCTGGTCGACATCGTCGCCGCGCTCGAAGAACGCGGCGTCGGGGTCAAGTCGCTGACCAACGGCATCGTCGACACCACCACCGCCCACGGCAAGCTCGTCTTCGGCATGTTCGCGCTCCTGGCCGAATACGAGGCGGCCCTCATCAAAGAGCGCACCCTCGCTGGCCTGACTGCGGCCCGAGCGCGGGGCCGGGCCGGCGGCCGCAAACCCAAGATGACTCCCGCCCTGATCAACAAGGCGCAGCGCATGTACGACTCGAAGCAGTTCACCATGGCCGAAATCGCGGCTTCATGCGGCGTCACTCCCATGACCATCTACCGCAACATCAAAACCACCCCGGATACCACCACCTGACCAGCATCCGGAGTCAAGATCACCTACTTTGCCCTTTGCCGGGGCTTCGGAGTTCCGGACCTCGGGTCCTCAGCGTGATGCAGCGCTGCGCTGCCGCAGGAACGGTACGACTGCGTCCAGGAAGCCGGCTGGCTGATCCCGGTGCACATAATGACCGGCGGTGATCGTGACCAGCCGGGCGTCCGGCATCCGGGCTGCCGACTGCGCCAGAAACGCCTGCCGGTCGTGGCTGCTGGCCCCGTCGACGATGAGCGTCGGGGTCTTGACCGCGTCCGTGCCCTCCCACCAGGACGGATCCGGATCGGTCAGCTGAGCACGGATCGCGTTGATCACTGCGAAGTCGAACGGCGTCGGCTCGTCCGGTGCGGCCAGCGGCGGCCGGTGCAGATCTCCGGGCCGCGGCACTGTCGCGTCCTCCAGCACCAGATGCGTGACCCGATCTGGGGCCGCCTGCGCCACCAGCACCGCAACAACAGCCCCCATGGAATGCCCGACCAGCGCAACCCGCTCCAGCGGCACCGCATCTAAGAAGCCGAGAACGTCGTCGCGCATCAGTTCGAACGAGTAGTCACCAGGACGGTCGCTGTCCCCGTGCCCGCGCAGATCCAGCACGAAGACGCGGAACGCGGCGGCCAGCCCGTTCAGCACAGGGTTCCAGTCAGGCCCGCTGTCACCCAGCCCGTGCAACAACACCACAGGTTGCCCGCCCGGATCCCCGGCTACCCGATAGCGAATGCTGACATCGCCCACATTCATCGATTCGAACACGCGGTCACCGTAGCCAACTACCGCGACGCTGACGAACTCGGGAAGCAGTAGCGGAGGAGCCGAACCCTGGCGGTGGAGCGGCTGCTGTCCGTCGAGGCGCTGGACTTGTCCGTGGCGCCCAATGGTGACCAGGTGTATTGGCTGGCCATCGGATTGCGGTGCCGGGTCGTCGGTGGCGACGCCCGGGTCAACGATGACGAGTCCGTCGACGTCGGCTGGTTCGACCCCAAGGCGGTGCCGGCTCTTGCCCTGCATCAGGCTCGCTGCCTGCAACTCGCGCTGGCTGATGACGCCGATGCTTGGGTCGCTGGCCGTTCCGCTCTCGCCCAGTCGGCGTAGTTTGTGGCGCGGGCAAGATCCAGCGGCATGCTGGCATCAGCCCACGTCGGTGTCCGGATCGCGTAGCGGCCTGAGTCGCTGTGCGCTCGTGTAACTGCCGGAGCCAGGCGATCTCCCTGTCTGTCCAGGTGCCGCCGTGGTTCGCCGGGGTATTCCGCTGGGGACGGGAAGGATCCGCGTTGGCGGCCGCGGAGAGCAACCCGGCCAAGACGTGAAGGTGGGCACGAACCGGCATGTGGCCGTCGATCCGGGTGATGATGTCGCCGTCGCCGTCGGCCCCCGTGACCTCGATCGTGATGCCGGTCGCGTCGGTGGACATCCTCAACCAGCCCGAGCCGCCCGGCTGATCACGCGTGGCCCCGGCCCGGCCTACCCGCAGCTCAGACGGCCCCGCTGGCCAGGTGCACCGTCAATGAACTCCGCCGAGTCTTCCACGCGCTGGTCATCGAACCCGCCGCCGCATCGCCGACGTCATCGCCTGGTCCCTATTTCGCCGACGGCATCAAGCCGCACCGCGAGAACCAGCCACTACGCCCGACAAGCCCTCAAAGAGCCGTAGAACAGATCTCCTGCTGGAGTATTAGATCAACTGCCTAGTGTTGATCTAATACCTGGGAGCTACGGCGACCCTTAAGGGACAAGCTGAGGCGCTCACTATGCCGTTCATAAATCCCCGTAGCAGCGGGCCAGCACCAAAGGCAGCGCTGGTCAGCACCAATACGCTGAGCAGGGCGGTCGCACGCCGAGTCGCCGCTGAAATAATCAGCATTTTTGTTTAACTTCGGGCTCGAAGCTACGGCTTGGGCCAACAAAAATCAGAGGTAATGTGTCGAACGTTAACAACTTTGTTTATTTTTAATGAGCAATCTCTTTCACCCGAGCCAAGACATAGACAGATGACAATCATGCTGGGTACGCTGGTCGGCACGGGGGCCCTTTTTTGTATCAAAACCGGAAAGATCTTTCTTTCGCGGCCCCTCTACCGTTCTTCCTTGATGGAGGGTACGTCAATGAAGCATGCCTTCAAGGCAATGATCGTCGCATTGGCCGTGGCAATGGCGGCCATGGTGCCTACATCCAGTGCGTCGGCCTCTATCCCACGATCGCCGACCCCGTCGGCGACTGCGGATCCGGTCGTATCGATCATGAGCGCCTTCGGGACCGCCCCGGTGCACACCTTCAGCTACTCCTGGGGCGGCGCAACCATCTCCGTCCCCGCAGGCTGCCTGTTCAACCACGCTATCCACGGCTCCGGCAACTACGTGCAGAGGCACATCGTCGGTACCGACTGCATCGGCCCGGGCTACTGGTGGGGCGGGTTCTGCAACTACCAGTTCCGGATCCGCTACTACAGTACGTCGAATCAGAACTACTCGACCTACACGTCGCCATTGACTTCTCGGTGTGACTACAACACCAGCTATACGTTCAACCAGAATCTGAATTTCCGGACCGGCTACGCATGCGCAATCCTCGTCATCAACGGCGCCGAGCGAGCGCGGCAGTGCCATAACATCTTGGCATCATAGGCCCTGATAGACCAAATCGGCTGACGACTCTGACGGCTCTGCAATCGCCGCACCCGGGCCGTCAGCCGATTTTTTTTTCTTTACGGACACGGCGACGCCGGATCACGTCGGCTACGCCGTAAAAAGCAACGCTCACCAGTAGGGCCGGCACGAAGTAGGTGCCGATGATATGGCCCAGCCCCCAGCCCGATTCACTGAAAATAAAATCTAAACTCATCGCTATGTTGCCCCTTTTTCCTTCGATAACGTCAGCCCTTGGGCATGACTCGATCGTTGTCTATAGCTCTAGCACCATAACCGCCTAAGCCATCTGAAGTCACCCTGACGCACCCCCAGCCAGAAACATCAACTAGACAGACGCCCCGGCAGCGGCTCGTAGCCGAGAGCAGCACACCGATCAGGACGGCGGGAGCCTGCGCGCCAGGTCGATGTCCTGGGAGGCGCCCACCGGACGCAGAAGCTTCGGGCGGGCGGCTGACAGCATGTGCTGGACACCGGACGACCTCGGGGAGGCGCTGTGAAGCCCGTCGTGTTTCATCAGGCCGATGGCCGATGGCCGGCTGGTACGTCGTTGCTGCATGTGTATGTGCTGGTGGATCCCGATCGGGACGCCGAGGTGGTCCGGCTGGTCGACGCCGGCCAGGGCGCGGCCGCCGGCTTCGCGGTCAGCCCGGTGGCGCGGCGATGGCTGCATCTGACGATCGACCAGGTCACCGACCCGCCGGGGGCGGACATCTCGCCTGCGCAGCAGACCGCGCTCATCACCGAGCTACAGCGGCGCGCCGCCGGGCTGGCCCCGTTCGAGGTGCAGATCGGCTCGCTGCTGTCCTACCACTCCGGGGTGATCGCCGATGTGCACCCCGACGACGATCTGGCCGAGCTGTACGCGGCCGTGCACGACGGCATCCACAGGGTCCTCGGGCCCGCTGCCGCCCGCTACCCGTACCAGCCGCCGCATCTGAGCATCGGCTACGCCCATGCCGAGGGCGACTCCGACCAGCTCCAGCGGCTGCTGCGCCGGGTCCGGCCCGGCCACGCCACGCTGCACGTCGACACGATCCACCTGGTCGACGTCACCGCGACCACCGGCACCATCCGAGAGATCACCTGGAGACATCTCGCAGCGATCCGGCTCGGCACCGGCACCGCGCTGGTCACCACCCCCGCGGCAACGCCGCCCCGCTTCCCCGCCGATGTCCGGCACCCGGTGGGATCCGCTGAGCTGGCCACCGGCCTTCAGCTGGTGTCGCTGGCCGGTCGCGCGGTCGCCGCGCGCCACCGGGGCCAGCCCATCACGGCGATCCGCCCCGGAGCCGAGGGGGCCTTCGCCGAGATCCGCTACGCCGGCACTCTCGACGCGGACGTCCAGGCGCTGAGCGTGCTGGCGGCCATCACCGCCGCCACCCGGTATCTGGAGCACCTGGGGCAGGACGACCCGCAGAACCTCGCCGTGATCATGGACTCCACCCGGGCCGAGGTCGCCCGGGAACGCGTCCAGGTCCCGTGGGACACCCTGGCCGCCGAAGCCGGCCAGGTCGTCGACCGCCACTGGGACGCGGTCATGAGCCTGGCGCAGCGCCTGGCCGACAACGCGGGCATGCACGGCGCCCTCTGAGGAGCGCTCCCGGCACGGGCGCTCCCGCCATCGCGGCCAGACGTACTCTGACCTCATGATCACCCCCGCGTTCGGTCCCGTCGCCGATGCCACCGCGGACGTGGCCGCCGCCAACATCGCCGCGTTCGCCGCCGACGTGCACACCAACGCCACCGAACGCGGTATCGCGCTCGGCTACACCCCGCAGGTCGGCGAACCGCAACGCGATCCGGACCACGACGCCGACGGCCGTTTCGCCTGGACCATCACGGTCAACGGGGCGACCGTCCGGGTGCTGATGCCCGGCGTCGACGCCGCGGTGCTCCGGCACGTCACGTCGGGCCAGCGGGTCGGCGGCTACCTGCCGAGCGATGTGCCAGCGCTGCGGGTGGGCGACTCCTGGGCCTGGTGGACCACCGCGGCGATGTGGGCGGCACCGCTACCGGCCCGACCGTGACCCCGGTAGCACCCGGGCCCCCGGCCCGGCCCCCGCAGCCCGTGGACTGGGGTGCCCTCACCCCGCGACTGCGGCCCGGCGACCGGGTCTGCATCACCCACGGCCGAGTCGCCGGGCACATGGCGGCGATCGGGATACCCGTCTGCTCGCACTGCCGTCAGATGATGAGCACGGTCCGGTTCGGCCGCGACGGCGTCCCGAACCGCTTCGAGGAGCCGATCCCACCGCACTGCGACGCTCCGGAGCGGCACCCGTTCATCGGCGGGGCCGTGACGATCAGCTGGCTACCGTGCCCCTGCCCAGCCGCCCAGTCCGGGCAGGGCGGCCACCGGGCCTGGCGGTGCTCAGCGTGCACCACGCAGGGCCGGACCACCGTGCTCCAGTGGCCGACGTGCTCACGCACCGACTAATTCCTTCTCCTGGACGAGACGGCCCTCGACTGACGATCTTGTGAAAACTAGCGGTAAGGCTGGTCAGAGGGCATTCGGATGATCTTGGGGCTCCGCCTGTTCGTGGCTGCTGGTTGCCGGGTTGCCATGGATGACGCGGTGGATGGTGGAGCGGCCGACGCTGTATTCCTCGGCGCGGTCGGCCAGTGTCGATTCTGAGGTGCTGTGCACGGTTGCCCGAAGTCCTTTGCACGGGGTGAAGCTCAGAGCATTCGCGAACGTTGAGGAGCCACAGAAGCGTCGTACCGGTAGGGCATGATCGCGGCGTGATTGAGATTTGTGAGCCCGGCGGAGAGCAGGACGTCCGGTGGGTGATGGCGGCACTACGTGGGGCCGGCGAGCCGGAGTTGGACGCCGTTCCCTGGGCGCGGTTCACTGACGAGTGCTGGGCACCCGACGCCGTTCCCAATCTGCTGCGGGCGCTGTCTAATCCCGACCACGCTTCCAGCAGCCTCAGCGAGCTGTGGACCATCGTGCGCACCGAGGGCACCAGCGACGTCACCGGAGCCCTCGCGGTGCCGTTCCTGCTGCGAATCGCCGCTGACCCTGCGGCGTCCCAGCGCGGCGAGCTGTTAAAACTTGCCGCCGAGGTGGGACACCGAAACCACTTCGGTACGGACATGCGCGCGTCCTTGTTCCAGATGGTCGACGAACAGGACCGCGAGACGATCGACGGGTACGGGCGCACCGTCGCGTGGACCTGCCAGGCGGCGCGGGAGGCGGTCACGGTCGACGCCCCGCTGCTGATCGGCCTGCTCGACGATCCGACTCCACCGGTCCGGGCGAACGCGGCATACGCCCTGGCCGGCGCGCTGATGCCACCGCCCGAGGTGACGGCCGCGATGCGGGAGCGCCTCGCGGTCGAAACGTCCCCGGCCGTACGGATCAGTCTGGTGCTGGCTCTCGCGCAGTTGGCGGTGGAGCACGCGGACTCGGACGTGACGGGGTGGACGGCTGCGCTGTGGGCCGACCTGGGCAACCTGCCTGACGTGCGGTTCGCCGCCGCGTTGGCCTGGTTGTGCGCGACGACCGAGCCGGTGCCGGATCGGATGCTGGACTTGTTCGCCGAGGTAGTCGACGTTCGCCTGGCTGAAGCGATGGATGATGTGCCGTGGCCCAACCACAACCTTCGCCGTGGCGGGCTGGCCGCGTGGCTCGTTGCCTTCCTGGGCGACATGCCAGATGTCCAGACGGATCTGGTGGCACTCCTGGCGGTGTCGCCCCACCCAGCTCTGCGCGCATCGGCCCTGCGTGCGGCCTACGCTGTGGCCAGCGAGTGGCGGTCGCGGACCGACGCGATGATCGGCTTGCTGGCGGATCGGCTGCACGACACTGATCCGGCCGTACGGCGCAGCGCTGCTCGGCACCTGGTCCGGGCCGGAGCCGCCGTCGCGTCCGCCGCCGATCGGATCGCTGTCGCGCTCGACGACCCGGACCCCGAGGTGTGGGCCTGGACGGTCGTAACGCTGGCTCGTCTGGGCGACGCCCGCGCGGTCGAGCCGCTGGCGGACCTACTGAGCCGGCCGGCCTATCCCTGGCCCGAGCCCCGCTGGCATCCGGATGGCAACCCCGATCCGGGCAATCTGTTACCGGCGATGAGCCCGTACGCCGAGCGGCTCGCACCGGTTGTCATAGCACGTCTGGCCGACATGGGCAACGGCTGGCAGCGTCTCCGGTGTGATCTTCTCCAGGGCATCAGCCACTGGGGCGAACATGGAGCCGGCGCTGTCGCACTGCTGACCGAGCTGCTGACCGTGCCGAACAGCGATCGCACCACCGTCGTATCCTGCCTCGCTCGGATCGGTCCGCCGGCCGCCGCGGCGGTGCCCCTTCTCGACCGACTGGCCGCTGGCGCCGAACCCGGCCTGCTGGCCATCCTGGTCTGGACACGCTGGCGCATCACCGGGAAACGCGCCGAAGACACCGCCGCTACGCTGGCCCAGCTCGCCTCGCTGGCAAATAACGGATCCCAGCCTCTGCGCCTGCTCGCCGACCTGGGTCCCGTCGCCGCGGCACACGCGCCGGCAATCCGCGCCCGGCTGAGCGCCGACAATCACTTGACGACCAGAGTGCAGGCAGCTTTCGCGCTGTGGAGCGCCACCGGCAACACAGCCGACACGGTGCCTATTCTCACTGCCGTCCTCGATGAGTCCTGGGAGTGGAATCCGTTCGGCTCCGCTGACACCACCGTCGTGGACTACCTTGCCCGGATGGGTCCGGCGGCAGCGGCCGCAGTGCCGGCGTTGACCGCCTTCCTCGAAGCCGATCGCCGGATCGGGCAGTTTGGTTTGAACGATCCAGTCGACTGGGACCAGCGTTGCCGACAGTCGGCTATGGCCGCGCTGCGCGCCATCCGTCCAGCGCCGCGCTGACTGAGGGATCCTGTTGGGTGTCCGCGACATCTCCGTCAGATCCCAAACCCATCATGTCATTTTGGGGTACACCCCAACACCACAGTCACCACCAGCCGCAAAGAACGTCAGAATAGGGTCCGGTGTGGTGTTTCTTGACGCTTGCCCGATGGCTCCATAGAGTCCAACCTGACAAAAGGCGGTCAGGAAGGTGAAGAGGATGCGCGTCGGCTACGTCAGGGTCAGTACCGTCGACCAGAACACCGTCCGGCAGCTCGACGGCATCGAAGTGGAGCGCGTCTTCACCGACAAGGCCTCCGGCAAGGACACCACCCGCCCCAAGCTCGACGAGATGATCGCGTTCGTCCGCGACGGCGACACCGTCCTCGTGCACTCGATGGACCGGCTGGCCCGCAACCTCGACGACCTGCGCCGCCTGGTCCGGACGCTGACCGGCAAGGGCGTGCGGGTGGAGTTCGTCAAAGAGCACCTCGTCTTCACCGGCGAGGACTCGCCGATGGCCACCTTGCTCTTGAGCGTGATGGGCGCCTTCGCTGAGTTCGAGCGCGCCCTGATCCTCGAACGCCAGCGCGAGGGCATCGCCGCGGCCAAACAGCGCGGTGTGTACACCGGCCGCAAACCCGCGCTCACCGTGGACCAGGCGCAACAGCTGCGCGAGCGGGCCGCCGCCGGCGAGAGGAAGTCCGCGCTGGCCAAGGAGTTCGGTATCAGCCGGGAGACGGTCTACAGCTACCTGCGCCCTGCAGCCGTCACAGGGTGATCGGCGGCGAAGAGCCGGTCGAGTTCGGCGGCGTCCGGTAGGAAGTCGGCCGGGATGCCGAGGCGTTGCAGGATGAGCACCTCCACCTCGTACCGGTCCCGGGTGCGGCGGTTCGTGGTGGCCAGGTCCAGTAGTTGCCGGGCGGCGGCGCGGTCGGTTCGGGCTCGGTTCATCGTGTCCCTCGCCGCGTGGGCGAGGTCGCGCCAGACATTGCGATACGGGGAGGGCCGGTCGCCGTTGTACACCCGGCCCGGCGTGGGCGGCCGGATGGCGGGACCGAGAACGCCGCGAGCCGTGATCCGGCCTTCGGCGGCCAACTGCACTGCCACCGCGGCCGCGCGCAGCATCGCCTTCTGGACCGGCCACGCCAGATACTCGTACGGCTGCCAGAGCTTCAGCCCGGCTCGGACTGGATGCCCGGCGGTCTCCCAGACCAGCTCCAGCGTGCCGCCGTCGCGCCGGCCTACCGTGCCTGGTGACAGGCTGACCTCGTGCAGCAGAGTGCGCAGCAGCCGGAACCACACGCCGGCGTGCAGGTCGCGGCCGGGCAGGCTAACTCGGCCCGTGAGCAGCGCCTGCTGGGTGTAGCGGTCCAGGGTGCCCAGCGGCTCGGCCACCGGCACCGGCTCGGGCGGCTTGCCGTGCAGGATCATCTCGATGTTGACGGTGGCGGCGTCCTCCAGCCGGCAGCCGTGCTCGGCGCAGCTGGCCATCAGCGGCAGCCGGTCGAACAGCGCCCGGGTCCGGCCCGGCCGGCCGGCGCAGACCGGGCACGTCTGGTGGTGCCGATACCGCGGCAGCCACGGCCCGCGCCACAACTGGTATCGGCTCAGCGCGTTCCCGACCCCGGCGCGCGGCGCGAGCAGCACCGAGTGGGCGCGGACGTAGTTGTCGAACGAGGCCTGCCGGTCCGAGGCGTCGAGGGTGTCCAGCAGCCACGGCCGCCAGCCGGCCAGGGTCGTCGCCCGGATCCGGGCCAAGTCGACACCGGTCCGCTCCGCGAGTGCGGCGAGCATGGCCGCAGGCGGGTCCCGGTCGAGATCGTGTGGCACGGTCAGGCCGACCAGTCCGAGGTTGCCGGTGAGCAGCTCGGCCGGCGGAAGGGCGTAGAGCTCGGCGAGGCGGGCGAGCCACGACGACAGCGCTTCCAGCGGGCCGGGCGGTGGGTGCAGCGGCCACCGCGGCGGGCTCATACGAGTTCCCGCTCGAACAGCCGGCGCCGCTCGGTGGGCCCGAGGTAGGAGGCCAGCTGCAGGGTGCGCTGGTTGATGGCCTCCTCACCGGAGTTGATCGCCGTGATCGCGGCGCCGGTGAGCAGCCGCGTCAGCTCGCCGATCGTGCCCTCGCTGCGGGTCAGCAGGTAGCGCGCCATCTCCTCGGTCGCGATCGGCGACGGCCGGCGCAGCGGAAACGAGGCGGCGAAGCTGGCCAGCAGCGAGCATGCCTCAGCGCCGGGCTGCCAGAGCGGCAGGGGGAACGGCTCGAACCGGTTCTCCAGCTGGTCGTCGGAGCGGATCGCCAGGTACGCCTCGCGGGTGCCGACCCCGACCAACGGGATCCGCAGCTCGTTGCCGAGGAACCGGATCAGGTTGAGGAACTCGCGGCGTACGTCGCCGCGGCCGGCGAGGACGTTGTGCAGCTCGTCAACGATCAGCACTCGCACGCCGGTGGCGCGTAGCACCGCCAGGGCGACCTGCTCGAGTTCGGCCAGACGCTGCCGGGGCCGCAGCGGTGCGCCGAGCGCGGCGAGCACCGCGACGTAAAAGCGGAGCACCGACGGCTCGGACGGCATCTGCAGCGCCAGCACCGGGATCTCCTCCCGATCCGGGTGCGAGATCGGCGGGTGCAGACGCCGGAACTTCTCCACGATCATCGACTTGCCGTTGTTGGTCGGGCCGATCAGCAACAGGTTCGGCATCCGCTGCCGGGCAGGCCACACCAGCAGTTCCTCCAGCCGTTCAACGGCCTCGGCAGCGCGGGAGTAGCCGATCCACCGTTCAGCGCGCACGTGCCGCAGCCGCTCCTCGTCCGGCAGCAGCGCGACCGGCCGAGCACCGAGGTGCAGATGGTCCAGGTCCATGGCCTTCCCGCCGGTGCTCACCATTCCTCGATCACCGCGAACGGCTCCGCGACGGCCACCGATCCGGCCGACTCCGGCGGCGGCACCACGGCGTTCGGCGCCGAGGTCCGAGCCACCGGGACTGCGGCCCGGCGCTGGACGTCCCGGCGGGCCCGGCGGGTGGTCGCCGCGGCGGTGTCGGTGATCGTGCGCATCTGCTCGACCATCCGGAACAGGGCGGTCTCGTCGACCTGGGCGCGGCCCTGCTCCCGCAGCCGGGCGACGGCGGCCTGCTGCTCCCACAGGGTGACCGGCGGGTGGGCCAGGGTCCGGTACGGCACCTCCAGGTAGGCGCCGCCGTCCGGGTCGAGCACCCAGATCCGGCTCAGGTCCCGCGGGTCGCGGCGCAGCACGAACCGGTCGAGGCGGTTGCGGCGGGCGATCCACGGCTTGAGCGCATCGCTGAAGTACCGCACGTGATCGATGACGAACCCGGTGCGGGTCAGCGTCCGGCGGATCACCGGCAGGAAGTCCACCAGGAACGCCGTCTGCCCGGTCACCGTGATCGGCGGGGTCACCGCGGTCCCGGCGCCCCAGACCGCGGCCGGGGTCTGCCCGAGCGTGGAGTGCACCTGCCCGTGATAGGAAGCCACCGCCAGGGCCAGCCACCGCTCCAGCTCCCGGACGGTGAGCACCGCCTTGCCGTCGGAGTCGTAGCCGCCGCGCTGGCGCGGATTGGAGAACGTGGTGCCCGGCAGTTCATGGACCAGCTGCATCATCGTGCCGATCACCCGCTCGACGATCCCGCCGAAGTGCGGCAGGCCCGGCGGCCGCCACTTCACCTTGATGCCGTGCTGCTCACAGCCGCGACGCAGCGCCTCGCCCTGGAACTCGGCCGCGTTGTCGACGTAGATCTCCAGCGGCTTGCCGCTCATCGGCCACACCGCGACCACGCCGAGCCGCTCCAGCCAATCCCGCTTGTCGAGCACCGCGTGCGTCAGGCACAACCCGACCGACAGCGCCGACGGCGCCTCCAGAGTCACCACCAGACCGACCACGCAACGGCTGAACACGTCAATTGCCGCGGTGAGGTACGGCCGGCCGATCGGCAGCCGGTGCCGGTCGTCGACCACGATCAAGTCCACCGGCGTGTGATCCATCTGCACCTGCTGCAGGATCGCGGTCACCGGCGGCGGCTCCCCACCGGCAGCCTGCAACGCCCGCGCGGCGTCCGGGCCCTGCCGGGCGGTCGTGGTGGCCACCGGATCCAGCCGTGCCGCACGGCGAGCGAGGGTGCCCCGCGACGGCACCTGCAACCCCTGGGCGCGGCACCGGCGGACGACCTCCCGGTGAACCGCCGCCAGCGACCGGCGCTGCCGGGACACGTACTTACTACGCAGCACCTCGCGCATCACCGTCTCGACCGGCTCCGGCAGCAGCTCACGGCCCCGGCCACCGCTGGACCGGCCCGGAACCAGATCGGATGCCAGACCGGAACCGGCCCGCCATCGGGCCAGCATCGCGTACACCTGCCGTCGCGACACCCCGAGCTCCGCCGCGGCCGCATCCGCGGCGGCGTGCCCGACCGTCCTCCCGGCAGCAAGCCCGCCGATCACCTCGGCTCGGCGCACCGCCAGATTCCAGGCCTCCACAGGTGCGGTCAGCACACCCCGCTCGAGTAACGCCGGCTCATCGACCATGCCCAAACCTTCACTGCCGTGCACAGGAGTACGGAGCAAATCGACCGTAGTGCACACGAGTCCAGACCAGCGGAAAGTTCACACTCCCGTGCACGGCACCCGGTCAACCCCATAGCTCCATGCAGAGGACTGCGGAAACTGACAGCTGACCTGGGGAGCCGACCCACCGCCGCCCTGAGTCCCGGGGCCGTTCCACAACCATGGAAGTGGAACGGCAAGTTCAGAAGTTCAGTTAGACACGCCCGAGGCATCGAACACCAAATTGCCCCAATCCCCGTCTGGCTCATCGACGACCTGCCAGCCTGCTGGCCACACATCTTGGTGCCGTAGTCCCAGAAGGACCCGTACACGATCCATACCTGGGCGCCCCTGCTGAAAGATCGCCCCGTCGAACTTCACGGTGCCGCTGAACTTCGCCCTGACGAACTTCACGGCGCTAGTGAAGGTCACTTCATGGAACCTCGCGGCATTGGAGAAGGTCACCCAGTCGAAGGTCGCGGTGTTGGAGAAGGTGGCTCTGTCAAACCTCGCGGCGTTGGAGAAGGTGGCTCCGTCGAACCTCGCAGTGCTGATGAAGGTCGCTTCATCGAATCTGGCGGTGCCGGTGAAGGTCGCCTTGCTAAACCAGGCAGCACCGGCGAAGGTCGCTGTGGTGAAGTTGGCCTGGCCTACATGGGCTCGATTGAAGTGCCAGTTAATGAGATATGCGCCAGCTAGGTCGAGGTTGATGCCCCGCCAGAACGGCTGGTCGGTTGCGGTGCTGGCCTGCTCAAGGGTGACCTTAGCGGGCAAGGTCAGGTGGGTGATCAGGATGCGTTGCGCCGTGATCCGTACTTGCAGTTCCTGCTGAGGGTCACGGCCCACGGCCGGTGGCGCGGCGGGCATGGACAGGTCGGTGACCGGTCCGGTGGCGGCCGGCACGGTGGCAGCGGGTGGGGTGTAGGGCATGCGCAGGTAGGCGCAGAGCACGTTGACGATGGTCTGCCGCTGGCCAGGATTGTCCTGTGCGACACGCTCCAAGGCATATAGGCCACCGAGGCGTACGGCTGCGTCGGCGGAGCCGAGTTGCTCGACCGCTTTGGTATACAGGTCTGTTACCCGTCGGGCGGCTGCATCGGTCTGGGTGTGTTCCTGCGCCTCTCGGGAGAGCTGGTGGTTGTTCTCGGAGATCTCCTGAGCCTTGAGTGCTACCTGATGGTTACGTTCGGCGAGGCGATGGGTCTGCAGGGCGACTTCGTGGGCGCGTTCGGACAGCCGCTGTCGTCGCACCGCAAGCAGGAGCGCGGCAACCGCTCCGGCAGCGGCAAAGAACCCCAGTCCGTACTTAAGAGCTTCGATTTGCAACTTGGCTTGATCGGTCGCGTCGGCGGGGTGAGCGGCGATCTGCAGCATCGCCACCACAATCGCGGCACCCGCCACGGCGACCACGGCAACCACGGTTGCAATACCGGCATCCGACAGCACCCATGGCACCCGCAAGGGCTCGAGAACTGCGACTTGGCCGCCGTCCGAACCGGATTGCGCTGTTCGTTCGCCGGCATGGGACCGCCACAGCACGACACCACAAGCCGCCACCACCACGGCAGCAGCCGTTAGAGCTGGATAGTCATGGGCCAAGCCCGTGACCCACCGGACCCATGGCCACTTCCACGCTTCAAAATCGATTAGGCAAGCAGATGCCAACACCATCACCGCGAAGGTGATCACTCGTCGGTACGACACGACCCCATCTTGCACACCGTCCGCACCTACCCCGGAACGTTCCGCTTCCTTGGAACCGGAACGTTCCGGTTCCAAGGAAGTGGGACAGCAGCGGATCCAAGATCATCGCTAACGCCAGTTCCCGTTCCGGTGCTCCTCAACGGCCGACGCCGGCTGACGGTCACCGTGACCCCGACCCAGTACGGACGGGTCCTCTACGCGGTCGATCGGGTCGGCACCTTCACCCTCGAACCGCCCACCTACACCTACGACCTGACCGGCATGGGACGGCGGGTGCACGTGCGCTACGGCCGCGTTGACGGCCCCGATCCTTACCACCGCTCGCGCGACCTGCCGGACCCGCCGCGGGTGTGCACGATCGTCCTGGGCGGCGCTGCGGTGCTCGACGTCGACGACCTCGGCCGGTCCTCGTGGCGGACGCTGCCGGTCACCCGCGTCGACGGCAGCGAGGTGCCGGACGGCACCCGCCGCCGGACCTGGGAGATCGTGCTGGCGCTGGTCCAGGACTGGCTGAACCGCGCCGACCACGACGAGCTCGCCGGGTTCCACGCCTGGCACCACGCGCCGCGCCGGATCGCCGATGCGGAGCGCAGCATCGACCGGCTGACCGCCAAGATCACGCCGCTGCTGACCGAGCTCGCCGCCGAGCACCACCGGCGCGCCGCCGAACTGGCGGTCCTCGGGCGCGCTGCCCCGCCCACACCCGCCCTGCCCGATCCGGCGACTCGCGAGGGCCAGGCCATCCTGACGCTGCGCGCCGACCTGGCCGCGCTCTACCAGCGTCACCAGCTGCCGCCCGGGGAGCTCACCGCGATGCTCGAGCGCTGGCTCGCCGCGCAGGGTTTGGCGGTGAGCCACCGGTGACCAGCACTGCCACGACCGCGGCGCCGCGGCACAGCCCGGTGCCGGCGATGACCGGTCTCGCCGACTTCCGGCGCCTGGCGGTGGAGGGCAGCCGGTGGCACCGCTGCGGACCGCGCGTCGGCTCGGCGATCTGCACCGTCACCCACGCCGCGGCGGGCAGGGTGCCGCGGTTTCGCGGGATCCACGACGACGCCTCGACGTTCACCCGGGCCCGCCTGGACCTGCCGCCTGCGCCGTACCTCCGCTTCGACGGCGACACCATGCACGTGCTGGCCGACCCCCGCGACCCGACCGCGATCGTCGTCTCCTGGCGTTACCTGGGCCGCATGCCCGTACCGCCGCAGCGCCCGCCCGCGGGCCCGGGTCCGCGGGTGGTCTGCCGCGTCGACCGGCTGCAGCCCGGCGACGTCGTCTACGGCCCGGCCGAGCTGGCCGGTCCCGGTGCCGGCGGCTTCACGGTCACGGCCGTCGACCTGACCACCCAGCCCGCCACCGTCCACACCCGCGAGCAGTGGCCGCTGCGGTACGCGCCGTGGCAGCTGCTCGTCACCGTGCCGGACGGCCGGCCGGAACGGTGCCATCCGGTCCCGGTCCGGCCGCGCCGCGAACCGGCACGGGTCTACCTGACCGTGAACACCGTGGCCTGGCTCGGCCGGCCGGATCTGGCCGACATGCCCAAGTGCATCAGCCGCAACCGGCTCGCCGGCTACCGCGGCCGGCGGATACCGCGGTCGCTGGCGCTGCTGCTGCTGGACTCCGGCGGCTTCACCGAGCTCAAGGACAACGGCGGATGGCGCCAGGACGCCCAGCAGTTCGTCGACGAGGTCCGCGGTCATGTGGCGCAGCTGGGCCCGGACCGGGTGGTGGCCGTCGCCCAGCAGGACTGGATGTGCGAGACAGAGGTCATCAACGGCGGGCACACCAAGGACGGCCGGTTCGTCGGCACCCGCTGGCTGCTGGACCCGCACTGGCGGCTGAGCCTCGACGAGATGGTCGCGCTGCATCAGCGGCTCACGGTGGACAACCTGGTGCAGCTGCGCCGGCTCGCTCCCGACCTGCCGATCATCGCGGTGCTGCAGGGCCAGACCCTGCAGCAGTATCTGCGGCACATGGCGATGTTCGAGGCGGCCGGCGTGCGTTTCGGTGAGGAGCCCCTGGTCGGCCTCGGCAGCGTCTGCCGGCGGCAGGGAACCCAGCAGACCGCCCGGATCGTGCGCGCGCTGGCCGCCTTCGGGCTGCGGCTGCACGGCTTCGGGGTCGGCGCACAGGGCCTGAGCCTCTACGGGCGCGAGATCGTCTCCACCGACTCCAACGCCTTCTCCTATCACGGCCGGCGGCTGGGGCTGTGCCCGCACGGCGCTGTGCGGTGGGAGGCCAACTGCCCGGTCAACGCCCGTTCCTGGTGGGTCAAGGCCCAGGCCCGCCTGGCCCGGGCCACGCCGCGCCCGGGGCGCGAGGGACGTCACGCCCGGCTCGGGGCAGCCGCACGTCGCCCGCCGGGTCACAATGAGCCGTGACCGGTCTGCGAATCTCCCGGTAAGGCAGGTAGCCCGCTGATGCCCGACCTCACCACCGCCCAGCAGGATCGGATGCAGCGCCTGCTCGTCACCGCGCTGCGCGAGGCCGTCGACGCCCTGCCGGACAGCACCGGTGAGACGGCCGCTCGCGCTCTCGCCGACCGCCGCACCGCTCTCGACGCGCTCATCGACCGGCCGCGGCAGCCGTAACCGACAGCTCGCCGCGGGCGGCCAGGACGTCGGGCGCCCAGAGCGCCAGGTCCGCGGGCTCCAGGTCCATCCGCAGACGCTCGTACCGCGCACCGTGACGCAGCCGGCCCAGCTCGTAGGCGGTGTCGACGCGCACCTCGGCCACGAGCTCCGGCGCGACAGGGTGGAAGCCCAGCGGCTCGCCGCTGCCGGGCAGCCCGGTCCACGTGGCGGGCAGCGGCACCGGCCACGGGTGCCGCCCCGCGGACACCGGCCGCAGCAGCCCGGCGAAGTCCTGCCGATGGGCGCTCGCGATCGCGTGGGTACGCCCGAGGAACCGCAGCCGTCCCTGTTCGTCCCAGCGCCCGAGCAGCAGGGCCCGGGGCGCGGACACCGAGCCGGTCACCCCGCCGATGATCGCTTCGATGGTGTGCAGCGCCTTGTGCTTGATCCACGCCGCTTTGCCGGGCACGTACCGGCCGGTGAGGGGCTTGGCCACGATGCCTTCCACTCCGGCCGCCGTCCAGTCCCGCAGCCACTCGCGGGCCCAACCGACATCCGGGGTCTGGGGGCAGACCGGCAGTTGAGGGCCGGCATCGGCCAGCAGCTCGCTCAGCCGGGCCCGACGCTGCAGCAAGGGCTGGTCCAGCAGCGCCGTACCGCCGGCATCGGCCAGCAGGTCGAAGGCCACCAGGTGGACGGGATGGGCGGCGGCTTCCTGCGCCAGTGCCCGCCCGGCCGTGACCCGGCGCTGCAGGGCCCGGAAGTTGGTGCGCCCGGTCTCCAGGTCCCAGCTGATCAGCTCACCGTCCAGTACCACGCCGGCCGGCACGCCACGAAGGCATTCCAGCAGGTCAGGATAGTAAGGCGACAGGTCACGGCCCCGCCTCGACTGCAGATACACCCCGTCGCCGAGCCGCCAGGCAAGGCACCTCCAGCCATCCCACTTGGGCTCGTAGCCGAGCGCGGCACCGCCGGCGCCGGCGACCGGCAGATCCGCGACAGCGACCGCCCGCATCGGCTCGACCGGTGGCCGCAGCAGGCGCGGCAAGGACCGGCTCACCACGCCACGCTATGGCCGGGCAGTGGCCTTGACAGGCGAAAACACGGAATCCATGGCGGCCCGGGAAGGTGATGCCTCGCCCTCCACCATGATCAACAGCTACGCTGGACATAGAACATGTGTTCGACATCGGTGGGTGTTCCCGCGAAGATGCCCGCCGAGCCGGACGCCGAGGTAACCGCCGTCGCTTCCCCGCGGCACAGGTCCGGCCAGTGGGGAGGAGCACGGGCGTGGCAGGCAGACAGGCCGTCTGGGCCGGCACCGGCCGCATCAACGGCGTCGCCGGCGTGCGCGCCGCCCTCGACCGGGTCAACACCGCCGCCGCCCGGCGCGCGGTCACCGGCACCCTCGCCCTGCCGCTGCAGACCGGCACCGAGGCCGAACTGGCTGGCGACACCACCGAGGTACTGCCCGCCGTCGAGCAGCTGCAGCCCCTGCTCCCGTGGCCCGGCGGCTTGCGGCGGGGAGCGACGATCGCCGCGGTCGGCTCGACCACCCTGCTGAACCTGCTCCTGGCCGGCGCGATGCGTGATGGATCTTGGGCCGCCGTTGTCGGCCGGCCCGACTACGGGGCGCTCGCCGCCGGCGAGGCCGGCATCCCCCTCGAGCGGCTGGCGCTCGTCGCCGATCCCGGACCGGACTGGCCCGCCATCGTCGCCGCCCTGATCGACGGCGTGGCCGTGGTCGTCGTCCACCACCACGGCCCGGTCGCCGAGCCGATCGCCCGGCAGTTGCAGAGCCGTGCCCGCCAGCGCGGCACGGTGCTCATCCCCACCACCGCCTGGCCGGCCAGCGACCTGGTGCTCACCGCGACCGGCCGGGGCTGGACCGGCCTCGCCGCCGGCCGCGGCCGGCTACGCAGCCAGCACCTCAGCATCCACGCCACCGGCCGCGGCCGCGCCGCCCGCCCACGTACCGGGGACCTGGTCTGGCCGCCGCCCGTCCCGGAGCCGTCACAGCGCATCCCGCCGCCTGCCCCCGAGCCCGCGCCGGTGCCCGAGACTCCCAATCCGCTCTGGGACGACCTCATGCCGGCGAGTGCCCCGCAGGACCCCTGGGCGCCGCTGCGCCAGGAGATCGGGCTCCGCCGCTGACCTCGCCGGCCCTCGCCCGGACCCGCTCAGCCCCGGTGACGCTCCGGGAGCGGCACGGTGTGCCCCACCGCGTCGCTCCACCACCAGGGGCTGCCGTTGACGATCACGCACGGGGCCGCGAGCGTCAGGCCGCGCACCTGGTCGAGGTCGACGCCGGGCATCAGGATGACCTGGTCGCGCCCGTTGACGGACAGGCGCCATCCATAACGGCCGTCATGGTCGGAGGCCTCGTCGCGCTCCGGCTCACCGACCACCGCGGTGTAACTGTCGGGCCGGCCGTCGATCTCCGCCCGCGTGATGGCTTCCCGTTCGGCCGCGGCCGCCACCTCCGCAGCGAAGGTTCGCATGTTCGCGGCGGCCACCTCCAGGTGAGCGCCGTCAACGGCCTGCATTCCAGGAATGATCATCGGTCAACCGTAGGCCGGGACGGCCCGTCCCGGGATCGGGGTTGCGGGGGTGTGTCGCTCGTCGTGACGAGCGGGGGCGGGCGGCCGGCCCTGCTGCAGGAAGCCACCCGCCCCACTCACCCCAAAGAGACCCTCACGACTACCTGACTAGCGCCTATAGTCATGGTGTGAGTGACGACGTCGGCCCTCTTCTGGGTGCCCACGAGATCCGGATCCGGCTCGGCAACGTCAGCAGGCAGCGCGCCTATCAACTGACCAGCCGCGCTGACTTCCCGAGGCCCATCGCCGACCTGGCCCAGGGCAAGGTGTGGCGCGCCGAGGACGTCGACACGTGAATGGCCGTGCACCGGCCGCCGGCGTCGCGCTGACGGATGGGCCGCTCTGCCGCACCGGCGGTCGCGCCCGGGCGCGCGCCGACTCGCGGCGCCGACAACCGCCTCGATGCCGCGGCAACACCGTACGGTGACGGGCATGGATGCATCCGGTGCCAAGCCGGCACGCGCGCGGAGCCTGGCGCTGCTCGGTGAGCACGCCGGGGCCCGGACCCGGACGGTCGACGAGCACATGTTCACCGTCGGGCAGTCCTCATGCCGCCTGCAGTTGTTCACTGGAGCAGGACTGCGGCCGGTGGCGATCGCGACGCAGACCGACCGGGAGGGCGCGTCGTTGATGAACCGCGCGGAACGGTTCGTCGAGGCGGTGTGGCAACGGCACTGCCCGGGCGAGTCCCAGCCGCCGATCTTCATCGCCCATCATCTGCGGGCAGCCGGTGACCGCGGGTTCAGCCACTACGGCTTCACCGTCACGGGCCCGTTCGCGGTAGGCAGCCCGCCGAGCTGGGGGCCTCGCCTGACCATGGACGAGCTCATGGCGCTGGTCGGCGGCCCGGTCGATGCCGGGCGAGGCGACGGGTTCTCCGCCCCGCCACCGCCGGCTGAGCCGTGGATGCGTTTCGAGGTCGCCGCGGTGATCGGCCTGCCCCGGCCCGACCTGGACGGCGAGCCGGCCTGCATGCCGGCGGGGACGCCGTGGTGGCGGCGCCTGGTGCGGCAGGTGGCTCCGAGCCGCGCCCAGCGGGGCTGCTGCTGGTATCACGACGTCGACTGGCGCGCCGCGTCGCAAGCGGCGATCACGGCGCTCGCCGCGGCGCACGCGCGGCGTCTCGAGCCTGATCCGGACGAGGACCCGCAGGATGCCCTCCTTGACGCGGCGGTGACCGCGCTGGAGGAGCAGGACCTCGACGCCGCGACGGTGGAGGCTGCGGGAACCCTGTTCTTCGACCCGATCCAGCCGGAGAGCCCCGGCGGTGCCGTCCCCTACATCAACGGCCGGCACCGGGCCCAGGCGATGCTCGACAGCGGGGTGCGCCGCACCGTGATCGGCCGCTGGATCTACCCCGACGAGGCCGACCGGTGACCGGGCCGTCCGACACGACGATCAGCGCGCTCATCGCCTCTACCACTCAGGTCGGCCGGGTATCGGGCCGCGAACCGTGGCGCGAGTTCCTGCTCCGGCTGACCGGCGGCCGATGGCCGCGGCGTCGTGGCTGGCCGGTCGTGCCCCGCCTGGCCACGCCCTGGCAGGACACCGTCTCCCCCGAGCGCACCGGCTGGCGGATGCGCGCTGCCAACCTGCCGTCCACGACCCCCGGTGACACCGACCGCGACGAGTTCGCCTTCGCCGTCGACTACCAGCGCTGCACCCGCTGCCGTATCGGCTGGGTGGAGCAGCCCTGCACGCTGTTGCTGCGCTCGTCGAGGTTGAACGCGGTGCGCTTGGCCCGCTCGTCGGACTCCGCGGCCCGGAACCCGAGCATGTAGAGCAGCCGCGGCGGACGGCCGAGGTCCCCGAGCCGCCGGTACTCGGCGGTGATGGTCGTCGATCCCGGCCCGGACTTGTGCTCCGAGGTGCAGAACCTGTTGCCGTTATTGGGGAACCGGCCCCGCCGTTCGATGTGGTCGAGCAGGTCCTGCTCGTCGGGGTAGTTCTTCGGGTTGCGGCTCGTGACAACCAGCCGCAGCCCGAGCAGGTCGGCCTGCTGTTCCACCAGCTGGCGGGTGCCGGGCCGGTCGCCGAACGCCCTCACCAGGGGCTCGGCGTTCGGGCCCATGTCGGCGGTGCCCGGCCACGTCACCCGGTCGCCGAGCGCGTTGTACTGCACGACCAGCCGGTCGAGCGGGTAGCCCTGCGCAAGCGCCAGCCGGTAGACGGCGATCTTCATGGCCAGCGAATCCTTGCCCGCCGACGAGTTGAGGATGCCGCCGTCGTAGTCCCACAGGTCGATCTCCGGAAGGTCGATGTCGAGCAGCGCGAGCCGGCGGGCGGTCGCGCATTCGACGGCGTGCAGGTCAAGCACGGATCAGCTCCTTCGGTGCGGGGTCCGGGATGAGCGGGTACGCCAGGACGTCGAGCCCGAGCGGCGTGTGCCGGCGGGTCACCCGCCCGCCGAGCCGGAAGACGAAGCGGTGGTTGCCGCGGTGCCGGACACGGATGACGCCGATCTCGGCGAGGGCGTCACGCAGCCAGCCGGCGTCGGCCAGTCCGGGCGGCGGTGGTGTCGCGCCGAGCTCCACGAGCCGCCGGATCTGCCCGGCAGCGCCCTGCTCCTGCCTGCGGATCTTCTGGGCCGACCGGTCCGGGAACACGGTCAGATCCGGCAGGAACGTCAGGGTGCGCGCGGTGGCGCGGCCGCAGTAGGCAGCCCCATAGGCGCGGTACAGGTCTCCCACATGACCGTGCATGCCGACCATGGGCCGGGGCATCGGGTCGGAGAACGCCACGACGCCGCGTAGGCCGTGCTCGGCCGCAGCGCCGAGCACCCGGCGCACGAACCAGGTCTCCTGGCGGAGTGTACGGATTCGTATGTGACGAATGGGTCGTCCTGGACCGACCTTGAACGCCGGCGTTCCCCAACCACTTGACCTTCTGTTGGCGGTCCCGGGTGCGGGGCCACGGTTGCGGCCGCGTACTGCAAGGTTGGGTAGCGGCGTGTCGAGTGATGCCTCCATTCGTTGTCGATGAAGGAGCATTGCGAGATCTGGCTGTTTGATTCGCGGCCGGAAGAGGAGTGGGTGATGACCTTCGAGGCACATCGCGCAGTGATAGACGAGCTGCTGGCCACGTGGGACTCGGATAAGGACTTCGAGGTACGGATCAAGCACGCGCCGCGCGGCAGGGCCGCCGTCGCATTCACGGCGAACGCCTATCGGTACGCGAATGTTGTTCGGATGTTGTGGGACCAGGAGATTTATGCGGAGACCGTTCCACTCGCCCGCACCTGCTTCGAGTCCGCGGTGCTTGCGGCGTGGGTTCAGCAATCCGATGCCACCGTCGTTGATGCCCTACTGCACGAGACCTTTCGTAACGGGTACAACCTCATGAAGCAGCTCAAGGAGGCGAACGTCCCGGTACCTGCGGAGGTCGAGGCCCGGGTGACCGCGCTCCGGAGCGCTATCGCGAAGCCTGCGCCGGACATATCGGTCCAAAAAATGGAGGATATGTGTCGATCCTTCCGTGGTGGCAGTCAGCTCTATTTGATCTTCAGGGTCCTCAGTGGCGAGACCCATGCGCTCGACGCGTTGCGGCGCTACCTCGTCGAGGACGATGGCGAGCTGGTTCCGATCAAGAACGCTGGGGATCAGCCGGGCGGAGCCGTGCAAACGTCGTACCTCGTAGCGTCGTCGCTGGTATGGGCCGGACGCGCGTCCGATGAACTTGAGATGCATCATCCGCACAAGAAGGTCCTCCGCAAGGCCGCAAGAAGTCTGCGTTGCTATCCGATCTTGCATAGGTGAACGAACCCATAAGATGCCGATTTGCATCGGCTGTGTCCTTCCGTGGTCTATTCCTAATTTCTTGGCGGAGTGCACGGATTCCTTGGTGACGAATGCGTCTGGCCGGAGCGGCCACCAAGAGCCCAGCACGTTCGGCGGCAAGGTAACCGCAAGCTAGCCAGGGTTGATTCTGGCGCCACCGGGAACGGGTGCAGGACTTCGTGCCTACGGACGCTACTCCTCGCCACCCTCGTCCCATCTTCGCTGATTAATCTCGTGCTGAAGGTCATCCAGGCGGGAATCGTACGAAGCCAACCGCGTGCGCCGGGGCGGCCGCTCTCCGGGCAGCAGATCCAGGCCGTCCAACGGGGGTTGCCACCATTGGGGGATCGGAGGCAGTCCGAGGCGTCGAACCGCGTCATTGGCATTCGGCCGAGTCAGGATCTGATAAACCGTTTCGACCGCTGGTCGCTTCAGTGCTTCGTCGTTAAAGGTGTAGTACAGGGGCCTCACCTCCTTGTCAGCCCACATGGCGGCGAAGTTGGCGACCTTACCGGTCAGGAAGTTGCGGTTGGGATCCGGACGCCGATCGACTACGCCGAACCGGTGCAGCAACTCGGTAGACCGCCATGCATGGCGACTCAGCCGAAACTCGGTCTGGCGCCGCTCGGCGGTGAGGTAGACGCCCATAAGTTTGTGCTCCCGAGCGTGCCGCCACCGTAGTAGCGACAACACGAGGTATGTCGCGATCTCTGAGTCAGTCAGGGCGAACAACCATAGGTTCGTGAAGAAGTGCCTGGATACCGGCACGGCGTGATCATGGTCTGGTTTTGTGTATCCGTATTCAGCAGATGTGCCGTCCTCGGCCTTAAGCCGCTGCAGGTCATAGCTCCGGCGCCCTTGCCTTTGACGGTCCCGTGGAACCGTGAGTACACGGTGCTTCTCGAGCCCTCTGATCGCCTCACTGATCTGCCTGGCTCGCAGATCACTTGCGGTACGGCCGGTGCCACGTGCCGGCGCAGCATCGGTGAGTACCAGTTGGAGCCACGACAACCGGGTGTCCCCATGCTTGGGCGTAACCCTTCTGCCGGGGACTGTGTACGGCGTCCAGTCCAGGGTGCACTGCTCGTTGAAGATCATAAGAAGTAGCAGGCGCAGCTGTAAGCCCTTGGACTGGATCAAGCGCGGCAGCAGTGGCCCTTCCGGACGGTCCAGGCCGGAGATAAATCCGGAGCGAATGTAGATCCACTCGCTCCGGTGGCTTCCCTCCCAGATTCGAGTCAAATTCTCCTGGACGACATCGGACAGGAACCGGCCGTGTCCGATGTCCTTCGCGGCGCGCAGTCCGTTGATTAGCTGGACACGTGCCGCGTTGGTCCTCGTCACTCGGCACCACGGCCGCGCATGGCCTCGACATACTTGGTGATATGTGACAGCACGTTGAGATAGTGACGCCGTGAGCTCGGGCGCCGAGCGAACAGGGCCGCGACGGCTGTGATCATCATGCAGAGGGTGACGGCGGCCAGGGGGGCGGCGATTACGAGAGCCCCCAGGCCAAGCTGGCCAACGAACTCCGGCATGTGAGAACCTCCAACTGAGTCAGCACTGAGGTCCGCTTCCCATGCTTTCCAGGGCGATTGGGAACGCGGGCCTTTGTGTTGTGCCGAGCGGCGACAACACGGTCAAGGATCGCGATGATTCCTCGCCCTGTCGCGTTGCTGATCTTGTGGGAGGGGGTGTCAGGTCGTCGATCCGGACAGTCAGTAATCAGCACCTAACATTTATCTGGTTGTTGAGGGGTTGTCGTCAAGGGGCGTACATCAGCTGATCCTGGCGGTGACGCAGTCCGGCGTAGTCGCTGCGAGCGGCCCCGGCGGCCTTGGACCACATCCTGACCTGGCTGTCGAGCACGGTCAGCGGTATGGGGTGGTGAACGCCCACGGCTCGGCTCGTCGGTTCTTGATGATCACTTGGGTGCTGGAGGCGCTGAGTGGTTCGTCCTCCGGAGATGCACTGCCGTAGAAGTTGTCACCGGGTCCGAAGGTCGACGTAGGTACCACGTGTAGCGCCGGTGGCTTTGGACCACTTGGCGGCGGCGCCGGCCGAGAGGCCGATCTGCTCGGCGAGTAGTGCTGGTGGGAGCTGAGCGGCGAGGGCGGCGAGGGCGGCGTTGCGGGCTTGGAGAGCGTTGTGTAATCCCAACTTGGCGGCTCGGTCGCGCAGCCGTTCCCCGGATAGGGGCCGATTGCCCTGGCTGCTGGGAAACAGCCAGCGTGAGCCGGTCGTGCGAGAGTGGTCGGCGACCCCGCGGGCGAGGCTGGCCAGAGGTTCGCGGAGCCGGATGGGCGTGGCGGCCAGAGTGATGGTGGTTCGGCCGTCGGTCACAGTGACCGCGTCGAGGTCGAGGGCGGCCAGTCGGGTGATGCGCTGGCCGAAGAGCAGGACGAGGACAGCCGCGAGGCGTGCGGGTGGATCGTCGTCTTGATCGCGCAGCAGGCGCTGGGCCAGGGCGAGGCGTTCCTCGTCGTCCAGCATCGCCCGTTGATCCCGGCTGACGCTGGCGGGAACGTCCAGCTCCGCGGGCATGTAGTCGTGGGCGACGGCCCATTTCACAAACGAGCGCAGGGCGGATCGGTGGCTGGGTAGTTCAGCGACCCATGCGTCGAGTTGTGTCTGGGTGACGCTGGTAAGGCCACCGGCGTTGGCAGTGGTGGTGGCGGCGAACAACGTGGCGGTCTTGATCCGATCCAGGGGCCAGCGCAGGAGCTCGGACCGGACGGCGGCGCCTTCGCTGATCTTGCGTTGCAGCGGGCGGGTGACTGACCATCGCACGTAGCGGCGGATGACGAGCCGCGTTGGTTCCGGCACGGTGGCCAGCAGCGCGTCGACGCGCTGGTGGTAGGGGTCGAGCGTCGGTGCGCGCTCTGGTTGGCGTCCGTTGATGAGGTTGCAGGTCGGGCACCGGTCGTCGCGGAGTTGTCGGGTGAATAGGCCGCAGCCGACGCATTGGTATAGAAATCGCAGGTCAGCGCAGGGTGGGCACTGTGGTGGTGTGCCAGCGGCGGCGACGTTGGGCTGGACGGCGTAGCAGGTGGCGCAGGCCTGAGGGTCGGCAAAGGCCAGTTCGACGCACGGGCGGCAGATCGGGCCGGCGGGCCAGCGTAGTTCGGCCTTGGTGATCGTGCCGCAGCGGGCGCACTCGAGCCGCTCGTAGGCCCAGCAGCGGGTGCAGCGTGGGGGACCGCTAGCTCCGCCGAGGTCGTGGTGACCGACGCGACCGCATCCCGTGCAGGCGACCGGCGGCTTGCTCTTACGGTGGCAGACGGCGCATAGCGCGGTGCCGTCGTCGTTACGGACGACGGGCCTCCTGATCCGGCTGCAGCCTAAACAGCGTGCGAGGTGCGTGGCCTCCCAGCACCGGTAGCACCGGCTCGTGCCGTCCGCCACCCGGGCGATGACCATATCGTCGGCTCCGCAGCCGCCGCATCGTTCCGGGCGTCGGCGGCGCCCGGCGCAGGCAGAGCAGAGGTGCCCGCCGTCGACAGCGGTGTGGGGGTAGCGCTGTTTGCCGCAGCCCCGGCACTGGATGCGGCCGCGTCGCTGGACAGCACACCGAGCGCAGATTGGTCGACCGTCTTCGTCCGAGCCACCAGGCTTGCGGTGGCGCCCGCAGGCGGCGCAGTCGACTGCGGGTCGCGCCGCGTGCCAGCAGTTTCCACACAGCGGCGGGTCGCTGGCCCGGTTGACTCTCGGCCGGACACGGTCACAGGCCGAACAGGTGACCTTGTTGCGGTGCGCCCAGCAGTTGCCGCATACCGGGCCGGTGTCGCGCAGCTTGGCCGGCCGCTGCTGCTTGCCGCAGTCGGTGCAGGTGATGCGGGGACGGCCGCGGTCGTAGCAGCGCGAGCAGCGGTTGCGAGCGGCGATCTTGCAGTTCGTGCGGCCGCATTCAGCACAGGTGCCGATCATGGTCCGGACCGGACGAAGAACGACGGCGGCACGGCAGAGGGCGGCAGCGGCGTCTCGCCGGCGGCCTTCTTGCGGGCCGCGCGTTTCGCCGGGCGGGCAGCGTTGGCTGGGTCCGGCGCGGCGGCGAGGTCGGTCAACTGGCAGTCGAGGATGTCGCAGAGCGCCAGCAGCAGCGAGATGGTGACCCGTTCCGGTGTCTCGGCGACCAGCCGGTAGACCTGCGAGCGCGACAACACGATGCCGCGATCGGCGAGCGGCTCGATGAGGTCGGAGGTGGAGAACATGCCTCGGATGGCCATGAGCTCACGTAGCTTCCACTCGAATGCCGGTCCGCTGGTCATGACGTCGCTCCTTGCTCGGCGTCGTCGTCCCATTCCAGGCCCAGGCTCTGGTAGAGCACCCGGTCCTTGAAGTCGTCGGACAGCGCGGTGTAGACGGCGGTCGTGGCCACGTGAGTGTGCCCGAGCTGGTCCTGCACCAGCGCCATCGGCCAGCCCATCTCGATCAGCGTCGTCGCGTACGTGTGCCGCAGGCAGTGTGGATTGAGATATTCGGGCAGCCCTGCCTCGTCCCTGATCGCGGCGAAACGCAGGTTGATCTGTCGTGGTGTGATCCGGGCCTGCCGCTCGGTCGGCAGCAGCACCGTACTGTCCACCTCCGGGTAGCAGGCCGTCCGCCCGACCTCGACCCAGTGCTGAGCCGCTTCCGCGGCCCAGGGGAATGCCGTCAGTACGGTGCGGCGTCGCGGTGGTCCGCCCGGGAAGCTCTTGGCGTTGCGCACGACGAGCGCGCCGTAGCGGGAGAATTTCGGGCTCTTGGCGTTGCGTCGGAAGTCGCTCACATCGAGTCCGGCCGTCTCGGTGCGGCGGGTGCCCCACCCCAGCATGATCAGGAACATCGTCGCGTCGCGGTGTGCCGACGCGGCGCCCTTGCGGTGGAACGCCGCGGCGTTGCGCGCACGCGCGTCGACCGTGCCGAAGAACTTGTCCAGCTCTGCCCTCGTTAGGGGCCGGTTGCCGTCCGGGCGGCCCTCGTAGTCGCCCTTGTGCCGGATCAGGTTCAGCTCGTGCGTCACTCGCGCCGGCGTGGCATCGAAGATCTGCTGGCAGACCAGGCCCCACTCGTATCGCGGGTCGGCAACGAACCCGGTGAACGCCACGATGGCGTTCTGGTAGCCGCGCATCGTCGCCTTCGTGCGACCGGCCCGCAGGTGCGCCGCGGTCCATGCCTCGAAATGCGCCGGCGTCCATTCCCATGGCCAAGCACCGGATGCAGCCCGGAGCTGACGCACCAGCCGCTCACGGCCGCGCCGGGTGTCCGCGGCCAGACCCCGAGCTGCCTGCTGGCGGTCGAAGCCCTCCAACATGGCATCGAACACCGCCTGCGGCAGGTCCAGATGCACAACCGAAGAATCCAGGAACGCCGCCGCCCCGAGGTTCGGCACGGACGCTCGTTGCGCCCGAGCAACGGTCAACGGCGATGCTCCTCGTCCCATGGCACGCATCGTTGTCGCATCGGATGCAACATGCAAGGGTGATCGACGACGGACGACCTCTGTGATGTACTTGCGACGCCTGGCGCACCCGACCCGCACCACATGGTCGAGTTGTTGCACGCGCTGCAACAGTGCCTACTTTCCCCGTTGGCGGGAACCTCGTCGATCAACACCAGCCGGGACAACTCGGCGCCGGTGCGGTTGTCCAGGGTCGGGAAAGGGTTGGTGATCACCTTCGGATGCATGGGCTCGCCCAGGACGGCCACGCCGACCAGGTGGTGACGCTCGAGCATCCCGTACGCCAGCCGGCCGACCGGGTACGAGCGGGAGTAGTGGTGCAGCAGCACGAACGCCTTGGCGACCTCCTCGGAGATCTGGAAGACGTGGTAGTTGCGCGGATCGAACCCGCCCTCGCTGGTGTGCCGCCAACTGGGAACGCGTTCTGTAGTGCGCTGGCACCAGCCGGACTCGTACAGCGCCTCGTCGACGGCCGCGCCGGGGACGACGAGGCCGGCCACGCTCACCGCAGCCCTCCACGCCCGGGTGACCACGGGAGCGGATTGCGCTCCTGACCGAGCCGGCCGTGCCCGACATCGCCGTGCCGCTCCGCGACGATGCGCCGCGGCGCGAACGGCGCCGCCCAGCAGCTCGCGTCGGCCAGGGCGGCCAGGCCGCCGGGGGCCGGCTCTGCACTGGCATCCGTCACGGCACCGCCCACTTGCTCACCACCCTGTCGATCTCTTGACGTTTACTCTACTGATGCTAGATTAAAGGTCAAGTATCGATGCGGGGGGATGTGATCGTGCAGCTGCTGCAGATGCCCAAGCCCATCCGGACGTGGCAGTCGCCGGAGCCGCGGCGCATGCCCGCGCTGCGGGGCGTCCTGTCGCACTGGCTCGCCGCCGAGGGCGCGAACTTCTACGAGATCGCCATCCGCAGCGGTCGGCAGCAGATGGGCCTGATCCGGGCGCTGGCCCCGCGGGAGAACGCGCAGCAGCTGGCGACGGCCGAACGCGACCGCGTCACCGGCGGGCTGACCTGGGTGGACGCCACGATGACCCGGTTAGCGGTGCAGGCCGGCCGCCAGCTGCCCAGCTACGACCTGTTCCCGTACCACCTGCCGTCACCGCGTGGATTCATGGTCTTCGAGGACCCGATCGGGCTGCTCTGGTCCGACGAGGGCACACCGGTGGAGATCGCGGCGGTGAGCTGGGGGCCGTGGGCAGGGCCCGAGGGCTGGCAGTGGACCGACGGCGGCACCTGGATGACCTTCTACTCCAGTCACCGGGATGCGCGATACACCCGCAGCACCAAACGGGTCGTCGGTGAGCTCGGCCTGGCCGACGTGCACCCGTTGCTGCCGTACAACGAGGCGGGCTGGCCCTTCGGTGAGCTCGCCGCGATCGAGTTCCCCGCGGAGAGCACCGCGCAGTGGGCGCGCACGGTCGTCGCCGCCTGGCTGCTGATGCGCCAGCCGTTGCACGCCGAGATCGTCTCCGCACCGGCCATGCCCACCTCGGCGAAGAAGCGGATGCGCCGGGTGGGCCTGCCGACCAGCGGCGTCGACATCGTGCGGGTGCGGCGCCGGGCGAGCGGATCGCCCAGCGGCAGCCGCGACGGCAACTACACCTGGACCCGCCGAGTGACGGTGCCGCCGTTCTGGCGGCGCTACCACGTCGGCCCGGGCCGCTCCCGCATCGAGTGGATGTGGATCGACGAGTACGAGGCCGGCCCGCCGGACGCGCCGCTGCACGAAGTCGAGCGGGTGCGGGTGTGGAACCGCTGACCGCGATCACCGAGAAGGGGAAACGGATGCGCGACCTTCTGCGCCGGCTCGCCGCCGGGCTCGATGCGATGTTGCAGCGTGAGCCGATGCCCGAGGCCGATCGGGTGTGGTGGCTCTCGGCGACCACCATTCCCGAGCTGGCCAGGGTCGGGGCGTTGTGGCTGGAAGGCTGGATCGGGTCGCAGCCCGCTTACGCGCCCGGGTACGGCCCGGACACCGAGACGCTGCCGTTCGTGCCGCTGCTGGCCGACGTCAACCGGGCCGGTTTCTACACCACCGGCTCGCAGGCGCCCGACTCCGGCGTTCCGGGCCTGCAGGTGACCACGTCGCTGGACGGGTTCGCCGATGACGCCGTCACGGCACGGCTGCTCAGCCTGCTGCGCGGGTCCGGGCTGGCCTGGTCGGCGTGGCACCAGTCGTCGCGCCGCTTCGAGTCCGAGAACAGGCGGCGCCGCGCCTGGCGCGGGCATCCGGCTCGGGAGATCACCGACTTCTGGGGGTCCTGCCGAGCCGAGGCCGTCGACGCGCTGCGGGCGGGCTGGCAGATCACCATCACGGACCCGCAGCCCGGCCGGGGCCGGCTGCTGTGGCCGGTGCTGGCCGCGTTCGCGGCCGAAGCCCCGGCCGCCGACGACCGGCTGCTGGCTCACCACCGGGGCTTCGGTCCGGCCATGCCGACCGAGCGCGCCCACGCCGTCTACGACGTGCTGACCACCCTGGCCGGCGCCCCGGACGCCGAGCGAACGCGGTTCGTCGCCGCGCACACCGCCCGGTTCCTCCACCGCGGCCAGGTGCCGGGCGGTGGGCACGGCGACGTGCTGGAGCTCTGCCGGCACCGCCACGGCGACCGGCTGTACGTCACCACCACCATCCGGGCCCTCAGCGATCCCGCGGTCCTGGAGCAGGTGACCCGGATCAACACGCGCCTCGACGACCTGCTCGGCCCGGGCGACAACCGGTGGGCACCGCCCACCGAGCACTTCCACCGCGAGGAGAACCCGTGACCTTCCCCGACCATCTCGCGTACGGACCCGCGCCGGCGGCATCAGGCGGTGAGTCGGCATGACGCTCGCCCCCGAACGGATCGCCGACGTCGACGTCGCGCTCGCGTCGTTGTCCCCGCGGCCGGAGCAGATCGATGCCCTGACCGCGTTGCACCGCACCTTCGCGCTGCACGACCGGGCTCAGCTGGTCATGGCGTGCGGCACGGGCAAGACCCTGGTGGCCCGGTGGCAGGCCGAGACCATGCAGGCGCAGCGCACCCTGGTGTTCCTGCCGTCGCTGGGGCTGCTGGCACAGACCCTGGCCGAGTGGCGCCGGGCCCGCGGCTGGGATTTCGAGGCCCTGGTCGTGTGCTCCGACCCGAGCACCTCGGCCGGGCGGGCCGAGCGGAGCTGGGACACCGACGACGGTGAGCAGGACCTGCGGCCGTACTGGGCCCGGTCCCGGGCGCTCGTGACGACCTCACCCGCCAAGGCCTCCGGCTTCCTGACCCGCAAGGTCGACGGCAGGCCGCAGGTCGTGTTCTGCACCTACCACTCCACGCCGGCGCTCGCCGAGGCGCTGGCGGCGGCACACGCCAGCTTCGACTTGGCCGTGTACGACGAGGCCCATCGGGTGGCCGGCAAGCCGCGCGACGAGTTCCTGATGGCCCTCGACGCGCGGGCGGTCCCGGCACGCAAGCGGCTGTTCATGACCGCGACGCCCCACATCGTCGATGGCGACGACGTGGTGTCGATGGACGACCACCACCTGTTCGGTCCCGTCGCGCACACGATCAGCTTCGGTGCGGCGATCGCCGCCGGGCGGCTGGCCGACTATCGCGTGCTGGTGGCGGTGGACCGCGGCACCGTGGTGGACAACCACGAGCCCACCACGGTTCCGGCCGCGCTGCTGAACGCTATCGACGGGCACGGGATCCGCCGGGTGCTCACCTATCACAGCCGCGTGGCCCGGGCCCAGGCCTTCGCCGACACCATGGATCTGGCCCGCAGCCCCGCGAACGCGTTCGTCCGGGCCAGGACGGTGCACGGGCAGATGCCCGCCGCCGACCGCGCGGACACCCTGACGTGGCTCGGCGCCGATCAGGACACCCAGGTACGGGTGGTCTCCAGCGCCCGGTGCCTGACCGAGGGCATCGACGTGCCGTCGGTGGACGCGGTGATGTTCGCCGACAAGCGCACCTCGATCATCGACATCATCCAGGCCGTCGGGCGGGTGCTGCGGCCCGCGCCCGGCAAGCGGTACGGCAACATCATCATCCCGGTGTCGCTGCCGGCCGACCTCGACGACGACACCGGCCTGGCGCTCAGCGAGTTCGGGCACGTGTGGGCGGTCCTGCGGGGCCTGCGCGCCCACGACCAGCGCCTGGCCGAGGAACTGGACGCCGCTGTCCGTGACGGTGTGCGCCGTGGCCGTCGGCGGGCGCCGACCGATCGTGTGCACTTCCTGCTGCCCGACGGGCTCGACGAGGTTGCCGTGCAGCTGCGCCTGGTCGAGGAGGTCGGATCGCGGTGGGAGAAGTTCTACACCGCGGCGACGGACTGGGCCGCGGCCAATCCGGGCCGGCGGATCTCGGCGACCACGGTGCACCACGGCTGCGGCATCGGTAGCTGGGCGGCCGGCCAGCGACGCGCCCGGACCAAGGGCGTGCTGACCGTCGAGGTGGTCGAGCGGCTGGAGCAGATCCCGGGCTGGTACTGGGACCGCGACGAAGCCGACTGGGACGACACCTACCAGCTGCTGCAGTCCTACGGCGCGGCCCACGGAACCGTCGCCGACAACCCGACCGGGGACACCCGGTTCGCGAAGGTCTACAGCCCGGGCCTCGTGCAGTGGCGCCTCGGCGTGTGGGCGGCCATGCAGCGGCAGCTGCACCGCGACGGCATGCTCGACGGCGTCCGCGTCGCCCGGCTGGAGGAACTGCCCGGCTGGGACTGGAACGCCGGGCTGCGGGAGCAGGACGTCGCCATGGTGCAGGCCCTGCGGCTGTTCTGCGACTTCGAGAAGCACGCCGACGTGCCGGAGGACCACCGGGAGAACGGTCTGCCGCTGGGCCGCTGGGTGTGGGCGGTCCGGCGGGCGAACCTGCTCGGCCAGGTCCCGCCGGCTCTCGTCGACGAGCTGACCGCGGCGTGCCCGCGTGACGTCAAGGGCAACAGCCTCTGGCGCTGGGAGCAGCCGGAGGCCCGGTGGCGGCTTGCCTACGCGGCGCTGCGCCAGTACGTAGACCGCGAGCAGCGGCTTCCCACCGGGCACACCGCGGAGGACTTCGCCGGGACCTCCGTGAAGATCGCCCAGTGGGCGGCGCGGCAGCGGTTCCTGCATCGCCGCGCCGAACTGGACGCCCGGTACGCCGGCTGGCTCGAAGCGATTCCCGGCTGGCAGTGGGAGCGCCCGCGCGGCAATGAGTTCGGCGAGCCGATCGATCTCGGCGGCAAGGAGCACGGCGGCGGCTCGCGGGAGGCCATGAAGTGCCCGTGTGAGCCGTGCGTCGGACGGCGCCGGGCCTCGCAGCGGGAGTGGATCGCCCGCAAGCAGAAGATGGCCGATCCGGTGCCGGCCAACCGGGCAGCCGCCCACGTCGCCCGGCTGGAGAGCGCCGGGTGCACGCGCGGGATGGTCGTCGCGGCCTCCGCAGTACCGCTGGGCGTGATCCGCAAAGTGGTCAGCGGCGAGTGGACCCAGCTCGAGCGCGAGCACGAGCAGATGCTGCTGGCCACCACCGTCGAGGCCTGTCACGCCGTGCAGAGCGAGATCGGGTCACGGGGCCGGACGGTGTCACCGATGAACCGCAAGGTCGACGTCGCCCCGACACGCGCGCTGCTCGACGACCTGGCCGCGCGGGGATTCGGCAACGGCTGGGTGTCTCGCGAGTTGGGGTACGCGCGCGGTGGTCTGCAGATCGCCGGCGCCCGGATCACCGCCCGATTGGCCGAACAGGTCGCCGACCTGCACCAGCGGGTGGGAGATCTGCGTTACCCGAGGCAGCGGCACAACACCGCTCCGCCGAGGCTCGCTGAGCTGCTGGCCATGACCGGTGAGACGTCATGACCGCGATCGGCGACGTGCCCGACCCGGTGCTGTCGTACTGGCCCACTCCGCCTGAACTGGCCGACGACGTCGTGTTCCGGTGCCTCACCCCCGGGTGGGCTGACGGGGCCGCCTGCGGCGGGTGCCCGCAGGTGCGGATTCTGGAGCCGTCCGCCGGGCGCGGCGACCTGCTCGTCCCAGTCCGCAAGTACCTGCCCGGCGCGCACATCACCGCCGTCGAGCCGGCACCGCAGCGGGCAGCACAGCTGCGGGCGTCGGGATTGGCCGATGAGGTCATCGAGGCGACGCTGGAGGACTACCTGGAGACGGTGGTCTGGGCAGCGATGGCGGGCACGTTCGAGCCCTTCGACCTGGTCGTGGCTAACCCGCCCTTCACCCTCCCGGATCGACCGGAGGCGTGGGCCGAGCATTTCCTGGCGATGTACGAGCACCCGTACCTGCTCGCACCGGTGGCGCAGATCAGCGCCATCGTGCCGCGCATCGTCACGACCGGGAAGTCCAAGCGGGTGAAAGCGGTCCGGGCTCTGCTGGATCCGTACTTCGGCATTGACATTCACGACAAAGGCACCTGGAAGGACATCGGCGCCGGTGTGAGCACCGCCACGATCTGGGTGGAGGCCCGCGACTGTAACGGCCGGATTCCGACGTGCCCGCACCCGAACTGCGAGTACGAGGCCTGCGACCGCAGAGCCACCAGTTCACCAGCAAGTGAAAGGACCTGATCCGTGCAGACTCAGGACGAGTTCTGGCATCATCTGCGCTGCTCGATCGGTACCGGGCGCCGCATTGACACCACGTGGCGCGAACAGGCTCTGGCCGCCTCTTCCCCCACGTCGGCCGAGGGCGGCGGCCTCTGATGCCGAAGCGGATCCAGCGTCGACGTGTCGCAGGGTGGCGGATGCCTGAGGGCGCCGTGTACGTTGGCCGGCCTTCGGTCTACGGCAATCCCTTCCGATCTGGGGTGCCGTTCTGCGGGCCGACGATCCGGTGCCTCTACACACCGGCCGAGCTGGTGGCGAAGTTTCGCACCTGGCTGGCCGCGGACGAGCTGCACCCGCTGTTCTGGGACGCCGCCTTGATCTCCGCGCACACCGCGATCAAGGCAGCCCTGCGGCAGGGAGGCCTCACCGGCCGGGACCTGGCGTGCTGGTGTCCCCTCGGCCAGCCGTGTCACGCCGACGTGCTGCTGGAATTCGCCACCGGTGCCTACCCGCCTTCGGCCGGCCAGCCCGCTGACCGGACGGGGTGCCACCGGTGATCGCCGCGGACCGCGCCGGGCCGCTGGCAGCGGCGCTACCGGTTGCGGCGCAGCACGCGCCGCAACCCCCTGATCTCGTGTTCTCCGGTCGCGTAGGTCATGCTGACGGCGTGCGCCGTGGCAGCTCCTTCTTCTCCCCCACCCGCCTGCGTCAGTGCCGGACCGAACGCGGTCTCACGCTGGAGCAGCTGGCGACCGGCGCCGTCAGCGAGGGCGCCCGTGGGCTCGACCCCACGGCCATCTCTCACTATGAGGGCGGCCGGCGACAACCCGACGTGACGCTGATCGGCCCGCTCGCCCGGGCGCTCGGCGTCACCAACGCGGACCTGCTGGAGCCGGTCGGCGATCTGACGCTGCGGTACCTGCGGGAACGCGCCGGGCTGTCGCAGGGCCAGGTCGCCGACGACCTCGGCATCAAGACCGCCGCGTACAGCAAGCTCGAGCTCGGCCAGACGCTGCGGGTCTCCCCGGACCGGGTCAGCGAACTGACCCGGGTGTTCGGCGTCGACCAGGCCACGGTCCTGGACGCGCTGCGCAACAGTCAGGACCAGCCGCGGCAACGTCCAGCTGCGGCCGGGTCCTGACGTCTGCAGACCCCGGGTCGGTCACCGCTGCGGCGCCGGCAGTCCTCGCCGCGGATGGGTCGCCACCGGGGTCGTGCCGTCTTTGCCGCGGCACGGCTGTCCCGCCAGGGCGCGGCATCGCCGGCAGGGGCTGGCCAGTGCCCGCGCCTGCCGGTCGGCCGGTGCTGACGTCACCTTCGCCGGCTGCACCGCTCGCGGGGCGCGTGGCGCCGTCCCGTCGTCGGTACGCAGCACGCGTTTCCGGTCCAGGCTCCAGCCCACCGCGTCGGCCGCCGACCTGACCTGTTTGCCGCTGCCGGGATCGATGCGGGTAGCCGCCGGTCGCGGCTCGGCCCGCGCCGGCGTCCGGGACGGGTGTGCGGGATTACGGCTCTCGGCGGCCTCGTCTCGTTTGCCGAGGCGTCGCAGCCGCGACACCTCACGGCGGCGCGCCAGCTCGATGCGCTCGGCATGGCCCCGGCTGTAGGCGCGGCCGCGCTGGTCGCGGCACGGGTCACCGGCCTTCGCCAGGCAGCGCGGGCAGGCGAAGGACCGGACCTGGTCGGCGGTCACCGTCACCGCGGGGGTGTACTTGCCGGCCCATTGGCGGGCCCGGCGTGCCGGGGCCGGCTTGCGGTCCCTGCCCCGGTAGACGCCCGTGCCGTCGGCGGGCAGGCCCGTCCCGAGCTGAGCCGGCAGCGGCTCGTCCGGGGCGATGCCGAGCTGCTGACGGTACTGCCGGTCCCGGGCGGTGCGCGCCCGGACCGCGGCCGCCGAGTCGGCCTTGCGTTTCTTACCCACGGTCGTCGCTGCCTCGGGTGCCGACGGCCTGGCCGGTCGGTCGTACCGACGTCCATGATGGCGACTTCGCCTTGCTGCAGTGAGGTTTCACGGCCGCCACAGTAGAGCGCCGACAGCCGCCGCACAATGCTCTAAAAGCGTGTCTGACCTGCTAAAACACCGGGGGTTAGGGCTGCCCTAACCCCTGTTTCCGTGCGGGTGCCGGCGGGTGGGGGACTCGGCACCGGGCCGGCTCAGCCGGGTGCCGACCTCTGGGCGGGCAAGGACCGCGGGTCGTCATCCCCGTACGGATCGGTGGCTGCGGTCAGCGGTCTGCGGTGCGACAGCCACGGGCGGCTGCGTAGTTGCTGCGCGGGGGACCGAGCGAACAGCTGCCCGCATCCGAGATCGACCAGCAGCCCTTCGCCCACAGTGGCGCACCGCACGACGTGAGCAGCTGCCGGGCACGGCACCCGTAAGCCGCGGGCGGTGCCGTCGCCGAATCGCATGCAGCCCAGGTGCATCGCGGTGGAGTCTGGGTGGGACAGCGCGCGCTGCTCGGGGCCGAGGGGATGGACGGTGGCGCAGCAGGCACAGCAGGCCACCGGGTGGAGGCCGGCCGTGCTGGTCCAGGCCGCGGGCGTCACCAGCCGGCACGTGGGGCACCGGCTGTAGGTGACCGGCTCGGTGGTCATCGCCTGCAGGAAGTCGTTCATGGTTGGCGGCACCGGGCTGCTGATCGCCGCGGCGGCACGGAGGGCTGGTTGCGCGATCGCGGATCGGGTCCGGGCCGGCGTGCCGGGCGCAAGCCGTCGATCTGGACGAACACCGATCGGCGCTCGACCGCCTCACCGACGGAGTTGATCTCGTAGCCGTCCAGCCAGACCCAGCCGACGTAGGTGGGCCAGTCGTGCACGCGGATGACGCGGAACAGCATGGGGTTGGCGAACTGGACGCTCGCGGCGCGGGTCAGCCGCAGCAGGTCCCCGCTGCGCGGTAGCGGCATGGCCGTCAGCCTTCCGCCGCGGGCAGCAGCTCGCGCAGCCGGCTGGCGGCCAGCCGCCGGGCCGAACAGCCCCAGACCTGCACGTTTCGCTGCGGAGCGTGCCAGGGGCCGCCGCATCGTCCGCATCGGCTGGTGCCGCGCCGCTGGCGGTGCCGGGCAATGCTGGCCAGCACCACGCCGAGTTCCTCCTCGAGCGTCATCGCGGTCGACCCCGTTACCTTTTTGATCGTCCCCACCGGGGACTGCTCGGTCGCTCGGTCCGGTATGACTTACTGCCCCTGTCGTACGCATGATCCGGGGGGTGTTGTCGCCGGGCCGGGTGGCGTCGGCGGACCGCTGATAGGGACCCGGCCACCCGATCCTGGGTAGGTCTCTCCGTAACGTGGCTGCCGGCAGTCCGACGCTCTGACCAGCGGCCGAGCCCATGATGGACATCGTGGGAGGCGAAAGCGTGCACAACGAGTACGGCGTGTTCCTGGGTCTGGATGTCGGCAAGAGCGATCATCACGCGGTCGGGTTGGCCCCGGCCGGTAAGCGGCTGCACGACGCAGCACTGCCGAACACCGAGGCCGGGCTGCGGAAACTGTTCGACAAACTCGGCCGGCACGGCCGGATCCTGGTCGTGGTCGACCAGCCCGCCTCGATCGGCGCCCTCCCGGTGGCGGTCGCCCGTGCGTGTGGGCATCAGGTCGCCTACCTGCCCGGCCTGGTCATGCGGCGGCTCGCTGACCTGCACCCGGGCACCGCCAAGACCGACGCCCGCGACGCCTTCGTGATCGCCGACGCGGCCCGGACTCTGCCGCATACGCTGCGCCGGGTCGATGCCGGCGATGACACTCTCGCCGAGTTGGAGATGCTGGTCGGCTACGACGACGACCTCGCCGGGGAGGTCACCCGCATCGCCAACCGGATCCGTGGCCTGCTCACCCAAATCCACCCGCCGCTGGAGCGGGTCCTGGGCCCGAAAGTCGGGCATGCGGCTGTGCTGGAGCTGTTGTCGCGGTGTGGTGGCCCGGCCGGGCTGCGCAGGACCGGCCGGTCGAAGCTGGCCGAGATCGTCACGCCCCGAGCTCCGCGGATGGGCGCCCGCCTGGTCGAGCAGGTCTTCACTGCTCTGGACGCCCAGACCGTGGTCGTTCCCGGCACCGTCGCGGCCGAGACCATCCTGCCGAAGCTGGCGGACAGCCTGCGTGAGCTGCTGAAACAGCGCGACCAGGTCGCCGCGCAGGTCGAGGAGATGCTTGATGCGCACCCTCTCTCCGAGGTCCTGATCTCGATGCCCGGCATCGGGGTCAGGATCGCAGCCCGGATCCTGCTCGAAGTCGGCGACGTCGCCGCGTTCCCGACCTCCGGCCACCTCGCCGCCTACGCCGGTCTCGCCCCGGTCACCCGCCGCTCGGGCACCAGCATCCGCGGCGAGCATCCACCCAAAGGTGGCAACAAGCAGCTCAAACGAGCGTTCTTCCTGTCCGCGTTCGCGGCCCTGTCCGACCCGCTCAGCCGGGCCTACTACGACCGGAAACGCGCTGAAGGCAAGAAACACAACGCGGCCCTCATCTGCCTCGCCCGACGCCGCGTCGACGTCCTGCACGCCATGCTCCGCACCCGTACGCCTTACCAGCACAAACCGGCCGAAAAACTCGCCCTCGCTGCTTGACAAAAACCATAGGGACACCCCCCTCCAGCGGGACTTGCTGCGTCGCGATGCGGGGGCGTGAGTGCCACGGGGGAAGCTCTCACGCCCCCGCACCGTGTCCCTGCCGCGCCGGGCATCGGTGCCGGGGAGCGGCCTGACCGCGGCCGGGTGATGCAGGCCCAGGACCTGCGGGACACCGATGGCGCGCTCACGCGTGCCGTTACCGGTGTTGCCAGCGACTATGTCGTGTTCAACGCCGGCAGGCCATGCCGTTGCGACGCCTTTTGCATGCCTTTCGGGTGCCGTTCTCGGCGCCCGGCGGACGTCGCCGTACGGTGGGATCGGCTCCGCGCGCATCCGACGAGACGGGATGAGGCGACGATGGACGAGTCCGGTCCGGGCACTCTGCTCGGCTTTGAGATCCGGCGTCGGCATTGGACGTTCGAGGACGCCCGGGCCGCGATGGCACGCACCGCCCGCGGTATGGGCGTGCAGGGCTTCACGCTCAGCGTTCGGCAGCTGAATCGGTGGCTGGCCGGGGACGTGCGCCGCCCCCGCGGGATCGCCTGCCAGGTCGCCGAGCGGCTGTTCGGTCACCGGATAGAGGATCTTCTGGGACCGGCACCGGCACGCCGCGGGCCCGAACGCCCATCAACCGGTTCATGCCCGCTGCCGCCGGCCGACGCAGTACCGCTGTCGCGCCGCGCCGCCGAGCACACCCGCCGGCATGCTCACGCCGCGGCCGCCGCGGTGGTCGACCCGGTCAGCATCGACGCGCTGCACCAGAAGGTCCGCACGCTGGCCCGCGGCTACGCCACCACCGCGCCGCTGGCGCTGCTCACCGACCTGGTCGACGTCCGTGACGACACGTACCGGCTGCTCGGCCTCACGCAGCGGCCGGGTGACCTCGCCGAGCTGTACCTGATCGCCGGGCAGGTGTGCGGCCTGGCCGCGACGACGTCGTGGGATCTGGGCGACCCCGAGGCCGCCGACGCGTTCGCCGACGCCGCCTGGACGTATGCGCAGCTGTGCGGGCACACCTCGTTGAAGGCCTGGGTGCGCGGTGTGCAGGCGACCGTCGCGGTCTGGGCCGGGCGGCCGGCGGAGAGCCTGCAGCACACCGAGGACGGGCTGCGCTACGCCGTCGGCAAGCCGGCGGTGCGGCTGCACGCGGTGGCCGCCCGCGCCTGGACACTGCTGCCGGGGGCCGCGGAGCGCGCCACGGCCGCGCTGCGGCTCGCGTGCGCCGCACGCGAGCACGACCCCGGAACCGACGAACTCGCCGACGCCGTCGGCGGCGAGTTCGGCTTCTCCCGCGCCCGGCTCTCGTTGTGCGCCGGCGCCGTGTACCTCGGGCTCGGTGACGGCGGCCAGGCGGCCCACTACTCCCACGAGGCGCTGTACCTGTACGCCCAGACCCCGCCGGCTCAGCAGCGCTGGGCGGTCGAGCACGGAGCGCTCATCGACCTGGCCACGGCCCGCGCCCTGCAGGGCGACCTCGAGGGCGCGGCCGAGGCGCTGCACCCGGCACTGCAGCTGGACCCGGAGCGCCGGACCGCGCGGCTCACCGGCCGGCTGCAGACCTTGCGCCGGGTGGTCGCCGTCTCCACCGTCCGGACCCTGCGCCGGGCCCACGGGCTGACGGAGGCCATCGACGACTGGACGGCCGGGGCGCTGGTCAGCGCCCCGTTGGAGGCCGCTGCCGCCACCGGGCCAGCAGTTCGTGTTCCCGGTCCGGATCCATACCGTGGATTGCCTGCCGGTCCGTGGTGACCGGCGTGCCGCCCGCCGACAGCCACGCCCAGGTGTCCGCGACGGTGTGGTCCAGGGGCCGACACGTCAGCCCGGCCGCCTCGGCCCTGCTCGTGTCGATCCTCCAGGTGCCCGCCGCGGTGCGCCACATCGGCAGCTCCACCCACTGCCGCACATCGGCGTCCGCCAGCCACTGCCCGTCCACCCAGACCGGCTCGCCTGCCGACCCGGTGACGCGCAGGCAGTCGCGCAGCAGACCGCCCCAGGTGTCGCGGCCGGCCGGGCCGGCCACGTTGTAGACCCCGGCGGCACCTTGGCCGATCAGGTGCAGCAGGAAGAGCGCCAGGTCCCGCACGTCGACCGGCCGCAGCGGATCGTCCGGCCGGCCGGGTGCCAGGATCGGGCCGGCCGCGGCCGCTCGGCGCAGCCACCAGGTCAGCCGGCCACCGTACTCACCCGGTCCCAGCACCACGCCGGGACGGAGCACCAGGGATCGCTCGGGCGGGTACCAGCGTGCGAGGGCCGCCTCGGCGCCGGCTTTCAGCGGTCCGTACGCGCCGCTGCCCCAGACCCAGTTGCCCGGGTCGGCATCCGGATCCGCGTCCGGGTGCAGCGGCGATCCTTCCTGGACCGGCTGCCGGGGCCAGTCCCGGTAGGCGCTCACCGAGGAGACCAGCACATACCGTTCGGCCACCGCCTGCAGTGCTGCGGCCGCCGCGCCGATCTGGCGCGGCACCACCCCGTGCACGTCGATCACCGTGTCCCACCGGCCGGACCTGGCCAGCCGGGCCAGGTCGGCCGGGTCGGTCCGGTCGCCGCGTACGTGCGCGGCCGCCGCGGGCGGAGCCGCCGACCGGCCGCGGTTGAACACTGTGACGTCCAGCCCGGACCGCAGGGCCGTGTCGACCACCGCCCGCCCCAGGAACCAACCTCCGCCCAGCACCAGGATGCGCATGCCGTGATCCTGCACCAGCGGTACGCGACGAGCAGCGCGTGCCGGGTCGGCTAGGGAAGGACCAGCAGGGCGACGTTGTAGGCGCCGTAGGCCTCGGGCAGGGTCGTGACCACGACGGCATTCATGGCGGTCGCTTCGTCGACGATCTGCCCCACCATGATCGGTCCGATAAGGGCGGGCTGCATCGGGTGGTGCTCCAGGCGCGGTGCGGCGATCAGCCCGGCGTCGATGGCCCCGTTCCAGGTCAGCGGCTGCTCATGGATGCCGGGGTAGGCGAAGATGTGGTGCCACATCGACGGCGCCGCGCGCAGCACCGCTTGCGCTTCGGCGACCGCCATGGAGGGCAGGGTGAGCGTCATCCGCCCGGCCTCGGCCTCCTGCAGCATCATCATCACGTCCGGGTGGCCGGCGAACAGCGCGACGACCGCGGACGCGTCGAGGATGCGCGGCGGCCGCGGGTTGGTCACGCCGCGGGCCGGGTGCGGCGGGCGATCACCTGGGCGAGATCCTGGTCGGCCTGGTCCTGCCGGGCCCGATAAGAGCTCCACTGCGCGCCGGTGAACGGGCCGGGCACGGGCAGGTTGAGCGCCGCGGCCAGTTGCGTGAGAGCGGACTCCTGCGGCGGGGTGGCTGTCTCGTCGGGCATGGGGCCAGGGTAACCAGGGATGGGACGCGCCGGCACACCCTCACGCTTAGGGGTGGATCGCCGGCGCCGATCGGCGTGAGCCACCGCGCGCGGCCGACCCACGCCGTTGATCATGAGAATTTGTGTACGGGATCGCCTCTACCCGCTGACCGCACCAGAAGTGCGCGGCGAATCATGTGACGTTCTGGTGTGGTCAGCGGGCACACCACAACCAAGATCACCAACGAGACATCCGGGCCGCGAGCCGTCACTCTTCTTGCATCGCTGTTGATCGCAGTGATGGAGCGGGCTCCGCCCGTCGTCGACCGTAGGAAGTTGGGCGACGGACGGAACCCCATACCGATCGGAGAATGACACATGTTCGGCCTCGAAGACCAGCAGGGCTGGATCGCCGCCGCCCTGCTGATCGCCCTTCCCACGGGGTTGGTGTCCCTCGGCGTGGTTCTGGTGGCGGTCCTGGCCCTGGCCGCCCGCCGGCCCCGGACCCAGCGCCACTGCATCGACGTCCTCGCCCAGCTCACCCGGTACGCCCGGGTGCTGCGGGGCAGGCGTTGAGCCTCGACTCGCCGCCGCCGGGACGCCCTCGGGCGTCCCGGCCGGACCGGGCGAGCATCAACAACCGGCTGCTCACCGCCTGCGACGGGCCCGAGGGCAGCACCGCGCTGCACGAGGAGGTCCAGCAGAACCTGGAGCACCTCTGGCGGTACGGCAACAACCGCGACGGCAAGACCCCCGGCCGGCAGCCCGAGTGGATCCTGATCCGACCGCCGTTCCTCCGGCAGCAACCCGATACCGACGAGGGCCCCGTCCTGCCTCGGCTGGTCCCGACCCGAGGGCTCACCCTGCGGCTCGAGCTGCTGATGCTCTTCGACGCGCAATGCCGGTACGAGCCCGACACGCCGGTCCGGATCGGCCGGACCTTCGACGACGTGGAGGACAACGCGCCGATCCGGAGCTGGCCGAAGATCGTGCTCGCCGACACCAGCTCCGACTACCGGGAGGCCGCAGCGCTCCGGGGCCGCCAGATCAAGGACGCGTTGCGGGCCCTCTACAAGCAGCACCTGGTCAACATCGGCCCGGACAAGAGCCGCCCCGCCCGGCGCGACCTCGACCGCATCACGTTGCTGTCCGAGGCCAGCACCCGGTTGAACCGGCCCAGGTACACCGTCCCGACCGCCGGCGTCTTCGTCTCCCGTCACTTCTTCACCAGCGCGTGGGTGTTCGCGCTGACCAACACGGAGATCGCCACGTTCCTCGCCCTGTCCGCGCGCCGGGCGGAGTACCCCCTCGCCCACAACGACGCCGGCATCTTCGTGGTGCAGAAGCACCGGCGCCAGTTCGGCCTGAAGGACAACACCTGGCGCAGCGCCCGGGCGCTCTACATGTTCGGTCTGATCAACCGGGCCGGCGACCCCCACCGCGACGCCCTCAACGGCAAGATTCGGGACTTCGGTGACCGGTGGAAGAAGCACGAGGTCATGCCGACCCACTTCTCCATCATCGACCACGCCCTGCAGCAGCCCGCCGTACCGGCCATCGACCGCGTTCTGAATCACCCCTCGTTGGGCGACCAGTTCCGGCGGTTTCTCGGCTGACCCGTCCCTTCACCGGCCGGGGAACGCGGCCGCCCCCGGTGCGCCGAACGCGACCTGAACATCCCGCCCGCACTGACCGGCTACTCGCTGCCCAAGGCCATGGGCCTCGACGGCAAACTCGACGCCGAGACGTACAACGCGTTCTTCGATCGTGCACTGCCCCGGAAGCTGAGGCGTTCCCCCGGCCACGTATGAGCCTCCCCGGAAGACATAAAGGGAGGGTTCACGACCTCGAGGAGATCAGCCAGACGCGCTGGGTGATCGGAGAGGGGGAGGCAGGGAAGCCTGACCGACCCCGGCCTGGCTGACCCGGCCGGGGCTGCAGCGGTGAATCAGAGGCGGGTGACGTTTCGTAGCAGGATGATCGTCCGGCACCCGCTTCCCACGTCCACCTTGCCCACCACCGGGCACGACCCCGGCCCGCACCGCAGCCCACCGTACGGACACGACATCAGCTCGCGCCGCCAACCGTGCCTCGGCCGACCGTCTCGCCGGAGGGCCCGACGCCCGCGTCATGATCTCCCTGCCCGACCCCGCCGGTGAGCCGCACATCGTCGTCCTCGACGCCTGCACCCCGTAGACCGCGCCCTGCGGCCCTGCACCGTGAGGGCCGGGCTGCGGTGCCCGCGCGGCCACGCGCGCCGGCTGCACGCCGAGTACGACGACGCCGACGCGTGGGCGCTGTTGTACGCCCACATCCGCGACCGGCACGACCTGACGCAGCCCTCTTACCCCACAAGCACGCCGCCGGCCTGCTGGCCACTGCGGCGATGCGGCTCGCGCGGGATGAAGTGCCCCTGAGCTGAGGTGATGCGGCCGGGCGGCGCCTTTCGTGGCCGGCGTTCGCGGGTTGCACCGAGATACGAGACGGCGCACCGGCATGCAAAGTAGAAGATGCCTCTTTGATTAATAAGTTTCAGATTCGGCGATGGTGAGTTCTTCTACTTCTATTTGCGATCCGATCGCAAACTTGCGATGCTTGCCGCCGAGACGACTTGGTAGGCATGCCTACCAAGTAGAGGAGGACGCCTCGCGGGAACGAGACGCCCTCCGGCACCACAGTGATCAGATGATCGAGCTGATCCACTTTACGAGAGCGTCGGCCACCGATCCGGTGTCCGGCGCTCCGTCCTGTTGCAGCAGGTCCCACAGGCGGACAGCCTCGAAGGCGGCCCGGATGGCGTCTGCCACCTTGGCCACGGTGCTGTCGTTGCCGCAGTCCCTGGGGTGCGGGTCCGGCTCAGACCCGGTGGGGTCGTCCTCGGGCTCGCGACGTTCATTCCGCGCCATTGCGGGGTCCTCCTTCGGAGGGCCGTGACCTGCGCCTGATGCGCCGGCCTCAGCTGAGGGCAAGCGGACGGCGCCAGCCCGAGTGAAGGAGTTCTTCCGCCCCTGGCGGGACGTGGTTTGTAACTGGGACCAGAGTGGACGTCCCGGGCCGCCGATGCAAGTTCAGTGCCGGGAGCCGACCGCGCTCCGTAACATAGATGATTGGCTATCTCGATCACGCGTTCGGGCACGTCAGCCCTGTTAATATCAACCGCGAAGCGCCAGGTGGCGACCGGCTTACCCGCTAGTAACATGGCAAATGTCGTGAGCCAAATCACGAGGCAAACAGCCCGGTCAATATACATTCAGATGCTCTACGTCGATCATTGATCAACACAGAGTAACTACATGCCCACGCCCTGAAAGGCCGCCACCACAAGCCCACCCGGCCCTGTGCGAGTGAGCAGCCGGTCCCACCAGATCGCACCGCTCCTACGCTCCCACGGCGGCCCGAAAGACTCTACCCGGACTGCCTGCCTGCACCGGCCGGGCCAGCCGTGCAGGGAGCCGTGGCCGGCGCAAGCAGCCCGGGCGGGCGGCTACGTCGTGCGGCCGGGGATGGGCACGGCCATGCTGGCCGCGTCGTTCCACCACCAGGCGCTGCCGTTGACGATGACGCACGGGGCGGACAGGCCGGTGCCGTGCAGGCGGGCCAACTCGACGCCGGGCATCAGGATGGCCTGGTCGCGGCCGTTGACGGCCAAGGTCCAGCCGAAGCGGCCGTCGATGTCGGCGGCGGCGTCGCGCCGCGGTTCACCGACGTGCGGGGTGTAGCCGCGGGTGTCGCCCTCAATCCGGGCGCGCTCGCGCACCGCCTCCACGAAGGCCGCCAGGTTGGCGGCCGCGAGCTCCAGGGCGGCCTCGTCCACCGCCTGCATGCCCGGGATGACCAGCTGCACGCTGACGGCCGGTTCCTCGGCTGCCGCGACCGGTGCCGGCGGGGTCTCGGACAGCGGGGTAGAGGGTGCGATGCCGAGCGGCTGGCCCGGATGGAACCGCTCGGTGAGCGAGGCCCGGTCCACGGCGGAGCGCGTGATGGCCTTCTTCTCGCAGACCCGGCTCCCGCGTGACTGGGTGATCACGGGCGGGCGGGGCCGTTCGGCGGCCTCGACGCTGCCGCCGCGTTCGGCGACCACGTCGTTGTAGACGGCGGTCGGGATCCAGGTGGTGCGTTGCCCGCCGACCGGATAGGGCCGCCATCCGTCGTTGAGGATGCCTTCGAGCAGGTGGTCGAGGTCCGGGGTGGGGCCGCAGGGGAACCGGGCGTTGGGGTCCGAGCGGTAGGCGTACGCGTTGAAGGTCGGGTACAGGTGCCGCCGGCCGCAGGACTGGAGCCGCCCGGTGACGGGGCAGCGGATGCTGTTGTCGCGCCACATGTCGGACCAGCCGCAGGGCTGGGACTCGAACGCGGTCCAGCCGGAGATCACGTTCAGCTGCGGGGTCCGGTCCTGCCGGTACAGGCGGTAGTCCTCGAGCGCGGGCACCACAAGATGCGGCACCTGGCGCAGGAACGCGACGTCGGCGGAGTCGTTGTCGGTGGTCCAGACGACGCGATCGCCCGCCGAGGCGAGGGCGTTCTGCCTGCGGTTCACCGCCGCCGGGGTGAGGGGAGTGTGCTGGATCTCCCCCGCCACAGTCAGCCGGGCACCGACGGCCAGCACGTCGGGACGGCGCTTGGCGCGGGGACGCCACGTCTCGACGGTGACGTCCGTCGCGCCGGCCGCGGTCCAGGTGGCGGCCTCGCGGTCCTTCAGCGCCTTGTGGATGTCGCTCTCAACGGTGTGCTCGACGTGCGGGGAACGACCGTCCTCGTGCCGGAACACCGGTGCGTGCGGCCCGTCGACGAACGTCATCCACACCGGCTGCGGCGGCAGTCCTTCGTCGGCGCGCAGTCGCATGCAGAGCAGGCAGAGCAGCTTTTGCCCGCTGATTCCGTGCGGCCGGTCGCCGGCGACCCGCTCGCGCAGGCCGGGCCGGGCGGGGTGGCCCCAGCCAGGCAGGCGGGGCTGCAGCTCGATGCCGGCAGGGACGTAGTACACCCCGTCAGAGAAGGCGTACGGATCGATGTCCCAGGCGCTGGTCGGTGCAATCAGAGCAGACAAGTTCCTCCTATGAGGTGGGTGTGGTACGACCGCGGCTCGGTCGATGAAGGGGGTCGCGGCCATGTTCGCACGGGGGTACGACACTTACGCTCCGCGTTTCCGGACGCTTCCGGAAGCCCGTCTCTTGTCATGTGCTGAATCCGGGCACCCAGCGCCACGGGCCGCGCCGAAGCGGCAGAGCCCGGCAGCCCGTTGTCTGGTCGCCGAGAAGCGGCAATCCCTCCCGGCCGATGGTGGTGGAACAGGATCGTCGCGGCACCCACGGCTGCGCATCGGGCAAGTAACGCCGCGGCGACGGGTTGCTCAGCCAGCTAGGTGAGCGCACCGGCGGTGAATCCGGGCGAGGACGGCGAGCAGGAAGACCACGTAGCCCGCCGGGGTGAGGTTCGCGGGTACCCAAAGCTGCTCTGGTGAGGGCGTTCCACCTGCTCAGAGTTCGTGCGGCCCCGGAAAAATCTCTTCCTGGTCTCGTTGCCTCGGTGCGGCACCATCCTGGTGTGGATCCGTACCCAGAGGACAGCGACCGCAGGCAAGGGCTCACCAAGGTCGCCGAGATGGCCATCTCCTTCATCCCCGTCGGGGGCAGTGCCATTCAGGTGGCCTTCAACGAGGCCGCCGGGCGAGGCCTCGCCGACCGGCGAACGCGGTGGCTGAACCTGCTTGCCGAGAAGGTTCACCAGCTCGAGGACCGCATCGGGGACTTCGAGCACCTCGCCGGCGAGGACACATTCATGGACGCGCTGACGACCGCTTCACAGATCGCCGACCGCACCTCCCGCGCCGAGAAGCTGGAGGTGCTGCGCAACGCGGTGGTCAACTCGGTGATGCCGGATGCGCCGGACGACGACACCCAGCAACTCTTCTTCGACATGATCGACCGGTTCACCGCGACTCATGTGCGGATGCTGACGCTGTTGTCCGATCCACCGACGTGGTTCGAGCGTCACGGCATCGACAAGCCGAACATCTACGCGGGCGCGAAGGCCGTCGTGGTGGAAGCGGGTATGCCGGAGCTCGCGGGCCGCCAGGACCTCATCACCCGGTACGCCGGCGCGCTCATGAACGCCGGTCTGATCAGCCAGCCGGTCACCGGGGTGATGAGCGAGAGCGGTGTCTGGGCGAAGGCGGCGACGCCGCTCGGCATCGAGTTCCTCGCATTCGTCGCCGACCCGGAGGCCAAGATTGACTGAGTCTCCGCGCCGCCGCTAACGGGGCGGGATCGTCGGGTACAACACGACCTGGCCGATCCCCGCTTCCTCACACGAACGACCGAGGCTGGCCCCACTCATGGGGTCGGCCTCACTCATGGGCTCACTGCGCGGAGGTCAGCTCCTGCGAGTGGAATCCAGCGCGGCCATCTGGGCCGATGCCCACTGAACTGCCTGCGGTGATCCCTTCGCAATCAGGAACTCCAGCAGCGGACGGGCGCCGTCGAACGCGGCGAAGCCGTTCTGCGCGGCGTAGTTGTCGCCGGCGGCCAGCAGCAGCGGGTGCGTCGACGCCTGCCGGGTCTCGTCGCCGTCGGCCACCAGGCCGCGAAACAGCTCGGCAGCACGATCGTCGTCGCGGTCGGCGATAGCCAGCGCCGCCTCCAGCAGGTCCAGCCGGCCGGCGACCTCCGGCGTCCGGGCCGAGAGGTGCGTGCGGGCCTCGGCGATCGCCTCCCGAAGGCCGTCGTCGTCGCCGAGCATCGCGTACGCCGACGCCACCCCCGCGTACAGCTGCCCGGCCGTCAGCAGCATGACTTCGCCCTCGGCGAGTTCGCGCAGCCGGGCCGGCGCCTCGGCGAGCCGGCCCGCACCCTGCATCAGCTGCAGGTAGATGGCCACGGCGTCGTCGTCGGAGAACGGGACGGTCAGGACGTGCTCCTGGGCGTCGACGGCGGCCGCGAAGTCACCGCCGGCGGCGTGCATCCGGGCGATGTGCGCCCACAGCCGGTGCGACAGCGGCCCGGCGTGCTCGATCGCGGTCGCCATGGCCGACAGCGCCTGCTGCTGTTCTCCGGCCGCCCAGTGGATCGTCGAGCGCAGGCTCCAGGCGTCGGCGAGCACGCCCGATCCGGGGTCGGCGTCGAGCAGCTGGTCAACGATGGCGGCCGCCGCCGCGTGATCGCCGTCGTCGTACGCCTGCCCGGCCAGCCACATCCCGGCCCGGGGTGACACCTGCGGATGGTTCAGCGCGAACGCCCGGCGCTGCCACTCGGAGGCCTCCTCAGGCCGCTCCCGGGTCTCGGCCAGCTCGGCCATGGCCGCCTGCCCGAAAGCGAGTCCGTCGGGGTCGCCGCTGTCGATCGCCCGCTCGAAGCACCGCTGCGCCGCGTCCAGATCGACCGGGTCATGACCGTGGTGCTCGTGGCCGGCACGGATGGCCTCCAGCGGCGACAGCCGGACGGGGTCGTCCTTGCGGGCGCGCATGGTGTCCAGGTAGAGGCCCGAGCCCACCCCGAAGATGTCGAATTCCGGGTTGGTCGTCGCCGACCGGTACCGCCCGGCCTCGTCGGCCTCCAGCAGCGCCGGCTCGCGGAGCGCCTCCTCGATCGCCTGCGTCACCGCGGTCTCGGACAGCTGCGCCGGGCCGGCAGTGCCCGCGGCCACCATGTGCCGGGCCGCCGTCACGACCTGCTCGCGGGTACGCCAGTCCCGGCGCCCCACGTGGTCCCATGCCTGCAACCCCATGCACAGCGCGTACACCACCGGCTGCTCCTGGGCGGCAGCACGCAGGCGCATCTCCGCCGGCGACAGCCACCCCAGATCAGCGAGGAGGTCGTCGTAGCTACGCATCGGCTCTGACTGATCTGTCACAGCCCGCGACGCTACCGCGCACACCGGGTCACCGAAAGGCCCGCTCCCCGCGAGGCTGACAGCCCCGCCCCGGGCCGCGGCCGACACACTGGCTCGGCAAGTCCACCTGGGCCATGCTGTGGGTCGCCGAGGCCCCGCACCGGCGGGCCAGGCTCAACCGCGACGCCATCCGCACGATGCTGCACGGCGAGTCGGCACACCGGGCAGTAGCCGGGGCCCACACCGGCCGTAACCCCCGCTCGGGCCCAGGTCTTTCCCCGAAATCTGATCTCGGCCGCGCACCGGCACGGCGGAAAGTCGTACTGCTTTACGCGTGCAGAATCGTGTTGGCCTGACACGATATCGGGCATGAGGACGTTCTCGGTGCGCTGCGATCTCGTTTTGGCGGAGACGGTCGCGGCGCGGGTGACGATCGCCGCGGCGGTGGAGGCGGACTGGTGGGCCCAGCACCGGGAGCGGCTCGACGAGCGGGCCGAGGCGGAGCAGTGGACGACGGCCCGGCTCGCGGCCGAGCGGCGGGTCCTGGCGGCCGAGCACGCGCGGCTGCGGGAGGCCGGGGTGCTGCGCGGGGCCCGGGGCGCCTGGGTGCTGCCCGCGCTGCGCGAGGAACTCACCGAGCGGGGCTGGCTGGGCCGGCGGTGGCGGCCGGTACCGCACGGCGCCCGGCGGGGCCGGCCGTGGGGCGCCGGCGACGCCGGCTACGCGGGCCTGGTCGTGCTGCAGCTGCCCGACGACGTCGCCGAGGTGCTGGTGCGGGCGTGCTGGTGGTCGTCGGCGCCGGCGGTCCGCGGGCTGCAGCAGTGGTACGACACGCACGGCGATCACTGGCGCGGTACTGGACGGTGCTCGACGACGGGTTCGCGCCCGTGCAGGACGCCGACGCATTCCTGCGTCACCTCCGGTTCGGCCGGGACGCGGCCGAGAGCACAACGGCCTCGTACGCCGGCTCCCTCGCACTCTTCCTGGACTGGTGCGGCCGATCGAATCGGCGATGGGCGGACGCGGCGGGAGCCTTGGGCTCGTTCATGCTGTGGCTGCGGCACCAGCCGGTCTCCGGCCCCGCTCGCGGGCCGGGTGCCGCCGCCGCGCGGGGTGAGAAGCGCGTCAACGCGATCCTCGCGGCGGTTCGCGGGTTCCTGGCGTTCGCGGTCGCGGAGGGCCGCGCTCCGGCGCTGATCTTGTCGCAGCTCTACGAGCTCGGCGACGATCGCGATCTCCCGGCTGAGTTGCGGGGCGAGGACGGTCGACTACGGGTGCGGGCCAGGGCGCGGCATCGGCTGGTCGAGCCGCAGGACCCGGTCGACCGGGCGACCGACGACGAGGTGCTGGCGCTGCTCAAGGCTGCCAAGACGGCCCGCGACCGGTTCCTGGTGCTGCTGCTGGCCCGGGCGGGGCTTCGGCGCGGTGAGGCGGTCGGGTTGCGCCGCGAAGACATTCATTTCATGGCGGACTCGTCCGCGCTGGGTTGCCGGGTCAGCGGCCCGCACCTGCACGTGGTCCGCCGCGACAACGTCAACGGCGCCTGGGCGAAGTCTCGTCACTCGCGGCACGTCCCGGCGGACCGGCTTTTGATCCAGTCCTACGACCAGTATTGGCCGGAGCGGGAGGCCGCCATCTCGGGCGCGGACAACGACTTCGTCCTGGTGGTGCTGCGGACCGGCGACCCGATGGGGCTCGGCACGGTCAACGAGGTCTTCGAGCGGCTCTGCGGCCGGGCCGGACTCGATCGGACAGTGACGCCGCACATGCTCAGGCACGCGTTCGGCTCGAACGTGCTGGACGCCGGCGGCGCGTTGGACGAGGCCCAGGCGCTGCTGGGTCACCGGTCACCGTCGTCGACTCAGGTCTATTTGCACCCGGACTTCGGCCGGCTGCGCGACGCGGTCGACCGGGTCGCCATCGCCAGCCGGATGACCACCACCGGGCCGACGCGATGAGCACCGCGCTCGCGATCGCGTCGAGGCCGCGCGAACCGGACGCGGCCCAGCTGGAGGCGCTACTGGACGAGGAGTTCCTCGCCGGGATCGGCTGGGATCCGCAGCGGCAGATCATGCTGATCGCGCCCGAGCACCGGACGCTCGGTTACGCGGTCTGCCGGGTGACCGAATGCGGCGTGGTCGCCCAGCGGGCGGGCGGGCTCTGCGCGACCTGCACGAACCGGTGGAAGGCCTCCGGCGAGGCGCTGGAGGAGTTCCTGCTCCGGCCACGGCGCGGCCGCACCATCGGCGAGCCGCCCTGCGTGGTCGACGAATGTCAGCGGCCGGCGTTGAGCACCCGCAAGAGCCTCTGCCGCGCCCACGAGTGGCAGCGAGCCAAGACCCTGCTCGGCCTTCCCCTGGAACAGTTCCTGCGCCGCAGCGACGTGGTCGGGCTGGCCGGCTTCGGATCCTGCGCGGTCCCGGCCTGCCCGCGCCCGCGCGACCGGAGCGTCTCAACGCTCTGCCGGGCGCACGACGGGAAGTGGAACCAACACCGGCGACGCGATCCGAACCTGAAGCTGGACGACTGGATGGTGGACCAACCGGCAGTCGTTGAACGGGGTCTGATCAGCCTGCGCGGACTGCCGCCGCTGGCCCGCGCCGAGCTGCTGTTCGGCGTCCAGCAGCGCTGCGCGTCCGGCACCCGAACCGTCCTGCCGCTGCTGCGCGGATTCACCTACCGGGTCCGCGACCGCCGGGTGAACTCGCTCGCCGACCTGGGCGACAACTGGAGCTGTCACACCTTGCGCGGCATCTGGCGCTCGATCGTCGGGCACGTCGAGCTCGCGCTGGCCACCCCGGAGACCGAACGGACCAAGGACGTCTGGAACGCCGCGGTGTTCGGCGGCACCGGGCTGATCGACTTCACCGGCATCCACCAGCCCTGGCTGCGCGAGGCGACCAAGCGCGTCATCTTCGAGGACTTCCCCCGGCGCCGCGGACACCGCTCGGCCCACGTCCTGCGCCGCCGGGTCATCGACGTCGTGCACCTTTCGGAGAGCCTGCGCCTGCAGCGCGTCGACGCGGGCCAGCACCCGGGTCTGCTCGGCCGCACGGACATCGTCGCCTTCCTCAACCGGCTCGGACACCTGAACGCCACCGGCAGGATCAGCCACTACCAGCACGTCAAGATCGCCCGGCGGGCCGCTGCACTGCTCCGCGACGTCCGCGCGGTCGGTCTCACCCGCCCCGGGGAACCGGCCGCCGGCCTCGGTGACGACTTCGTGCTCCGCCCCGGTGACATCCCCGCCGAAACTGTCCAGGAGAGCCCGGGCCGCGCGATCCCCGACGAGATCTTCACCCAGCTCATCGCGGAACTACCCGTGCTGGAGACCAGCTCGTTTCCCGAGGCCCGCGTCGCCGTCCAGCTGCTCATGGACACAGGCCGCCGGCCCGGCGAGATCTGCGTCCTCCCGCTGGACTGCCTCGACCGCGACCCGGACGGGAAATACCTGCTCGTCTATGACGACGCCAAGACGCACCGCCGCGGCCGACGCCTGCCGATCAAGGACAGCACCGGCGAGCTGATCCTCACCCAGCAGCACGCTGTCCGAGCGCGTTTCCCCGGCACGGACCCGGCCCGCCTCGTCCTGCTGCCTGCCCCGCTGCGCAACCCGCACGGCACCCGGACCATGCCCATGCACACCCTCGGCGAGGTCCACCGGCGCTGGGTCGACGCGCTTCCCGACCTGCTCCACGCCGACGGCGCGATCTTCCCGAAAGCCGCGATCGTTCCCTACGCCTGGCGGCACAGCTACGCCCAGCGGCACGCCGACGCCGGCGTCTCGCCCGACGTCCTGCGCGATCTGATGGGCCACCGGTCGATGGACACCACCCAGATCTACTACCGGATCACCGAGAAACGCACCCGGGCCGCGGTCGAGCGCATCACCGCCCACCAGTTCGACCGGCACGGAACCCCGCTCTGGCGGCACGCCGAACAACTCCTCGATCACGAACACGTCCGCCGCAACCTCGGCCAGGTCGCCGTCCCCTACGGCCTCTGCACCGAGCCGACCAACGTCCAGGCCGGCGGCGGCGCCTGCCCGCTGCGGTTCCGCTGCGTCGGCTGCCATCACTTCCGCACCGACCCGTCCTACCTGCCTGACCTGCGCGCCTACCTCCAGGACCTGCTCCGCGACCGCGAACGCATCCTCGCCGCCACCGACCTCGACGGCTGGGCGCGAACCGACGCCGCCCCCTCCGAGGACGAGATCAAGAAGATCCGGCACCTGGTCCGCCGCGTCGAAGAGCACCTCGACGAACTCACCGACGACGACCGCACCCAGATCCTGGAGGCCACCGCCATGCTGCGCCGCACCCGTCCCGCCGTCGCGCTCGGCATGCCCACCGTCCGGACCTCGGCATGACCACCGCCGCGGCGCTGGCCCGCGCCCGCCGGGACGACACCGCCCGCCGCCGGCAACGCGTCCTCGACGTCCTCGCCGGCCCGCCCGACTCGCTCAACGAGCTGTCCGTCGCGTCCATCGCCCGCGCCGCCGGCGTCCACCGCAGCTTTCTCTATCGCCACCCGGACCTGCTCGCCGCGGCGCTCGCCCACATCGCCGACCCGCCGACCGCACCCAGGGGAATCCAGGCCAGCCGCAGCTCGCTGCTCGCCGACCTCGCGAACGCCGCCGAACGCAACGCCCGCCTCACCCGCCAGATCACCGACCTGGAGAACGCGCTGTCCCGGCACCTCGGCGACCAGGTCTGGCGCCAGACCGGGCTCGGCGCCCCGGACGACGTCGCCCAGCTCCACGCCCGCGTCGCCCACCTCGAACAAGAAGTTCTCGATCTCCAGCGAGATCTTCACGAGCGCGAGGAAGAGCTCGACGCTGCACGAGTCGCGAACCGCACTCTGCTCGCCCAGGCGAATCGCGGCCTGGGCAGCCCCAGCTGACCACCATGCGCAGCCGCTCACACGGCAGGCAGGAATCCGATTTGGGGGAGATGCGGAGACATTCTAAAAAATCTTGGTGCGGTGGTTGGACGCTTCGGGCGGCTCGTGAGACCTACTGGCATGAACGACGCCAACGGCGAGATCCTCAACGAGATCCTCGCGCACCTGCCCGGTCTCCCCCCGTCCTGGATGTTTGGGGCTTTCATGATCTTCTCGATGATCTTCCGTCTGCTCGCCGAGCGGCAGCGCCGGATCACCTACGTCGACATTCTCCGACACGCCCCTGGAGGCAGCGTGATCATCCAGCCGAAGAGCCTCTTCTCCCCGGGGATGTCGATCTGGGTGGGCCACGGGATGTCTGACCCGCCTCCCGACGCGGTTCACCTCGTGGTCCATCCGCCTCAGCAGCAACGGGCCCTTCCCGCCGGCGGTGATCGGTGACCAGCAGCCTCGATCCCGAGGAGCGGCGCCTGTTCGAGGCTCTGTTCCGTGCTCACGCCGCGCGCCTGCACTCGGTCGCGCGGCGCGGAGTGAACCCCGCCATCGCCGAGCAGCTCGTCCAGGACGTGTTCAAGGACGCGATGAAACAGCGGGACACGCTGCTGCTGCTCGATGCTGACGAGCAACGCGCATGGCTGCGCCACGTGCTCAACCTCAAAATCATCGATTCTTTTCGGCTTGGCGCCGGCAAGCACGAGCGACTCTTTCGCGATCCGGATTACAGCATGGACCAGCGACTTGCCAGACAGTCCTCGACATCGCGAAATGCCATCTTGCGAGAGATCGTGGGCAAATGCTGGGACGTGATCAAAACCATGCCTGAGGAACGCCGGAGGATCTTCTACCTGCGCGCCGACCAGGACTGGACAACTAGGGCGATTGCCGAACATCTCGGAATCACCCCCTCAACCGTCCGAAGCCATCTCCACCTCGGACGCAAGCAACTCGAAGAGAAGGTCGGCCCGCGCGCGGAGATCTTCATCGACCTGGAGGACGACAGCGAGGACGGGACGCAGCGATGAACGACGAACAGCACAACACCCCTCAGTCCGTCGAGCGCATCTCCCTGACCGACCTCTACCAAGAGCTTCCCGAGCACCTGGACAGCGCCGAGCCCTACGACGTCGAGGCGGGCCTCGCCCGCTTCAACACCTGGATCGACTCGCAGGACGAAGCGCCGGACCGGGCCATCGAGCCCACCGAACACGCCAACGTGACTTTCACTCTCCACGAGACTGGCACCGGGAAGTCCATCGAATTCGGCCATGCGCTGACCCCCGAGTTGGCCGCTCGTTGGTTGCACCTCGAAGAGCAGCGGTTCGAACTGGAGAGAAAGCGTGGCAAAGCTGAAGTCGCTGCTCTGAACCACAGGCTTGATCAAGAAGCGCTCGAGGCCGAGCATCGACGTCAGCTCGAGGTCGCTGAGGCGGAACACCGGCGCACCGTTGAGCTTCGGAAAATTCATGACCCCGAGGCAGAGCGCAGAGAGCTGCAGGAATTTAGGATCGCAGCCCGGCGGATCCGAGCTCGCGTCATCGCGTTCACAGTCCCGACTCTGACTTGGCTCGCCGCCTTCGTTCTCTCAATCCTCAGAGAGTGGAGCAACGGAAGCATTCTCCTCGGCGCCGGACTATTCGCCCTCGGAAGCGCATACGGCTCTGCTGTCTTGCTTGCCACCAGGACAGCGACAACCGCGCCCGACCCGTTGAAGAGGGAGCACGCAGCGAGGATCTTGCGCTTCCTGATGTTCAGAGAAGAACCTGCTCATGAGGCAAGGGAGAAGCCAGCCGACGCGTCACGACCGCGTCGCAAGGTATATCGGCGGCTTTAACCAGTCGCTGGCGCGACGCTGTTCACCCCTTGCAGAACAGCGTCGCGCACTCAGAAAGCTGCCCTGAGCTGCCCATACTCGCCTAGTCGGCCGCCGAAGCCCGACAGAAGCGGCGGCCCGATCGTGGAGATCGCGGTGATCGACGCCGCGACCGGCCGCAAGCTGCTCGACACGCTGGTCAACCCGGGATGCCCGATCACCGAGACCGCGACGGCGATCCACGGCATCACCGACGCCGACGTCGCCGACGCGCCCACCTGGGACAAGGTGCTGCCTCGGCTCAAGCGGATCACCAAGGGCCGCATGGTGTTGGCCTACAACGCCGACTACGACATGAGCGTCGTCCTCAGCGACACCGAGCGGGCTGGCCGCAAGGCCGGTCACCTCGCCGACCACGACCGGTGGGCGTGTGTGATGCAGGCCCGCTCCGACTGGGAGGGCTCGCCGCGGTGGCTGCCGCTCGGCGGCGGTCACCGCGCCTTGGGCGACTGCCAGGCCGCCCGGCAGGTGCTGCTCGACATGAGCCAGACCCCACAGCAGCGCCCGGCCCGCCAGCGGCGCCGCCGGGCTGCGCCGGATCTGGTGCCAGCGGCTGGCTGATGTCCGGGAAAGGTGGGGGCGGGATCAGCGCTATTGATCCCGCCCCCACCTCACGGATAGCGGATGACCGCTCAGGTGCGGGACGCGTTGACGCGGGCGGTGAAGGTGATCCCGGCACGTCGCAGGGCATCGGCCGGGGTGCCGTCACTCCAGTCCGGAGCGCTGCCGGTCATCGGCAGCGGCGTGTGCCGGCGGGCATACTCGCGGATCGTCTCGGCGGGGGCGTCCCACACGGTGGCCGGGTTCCCCTCGCCGAGCTCGAGGGCGCAGGTGCCGCCGATCTCGGCGAGGTAGCGCTCGGCGGTCTCGCGGAACGCCGCGGTGTACGCGGCCTGGTCCTGCTCCCACAGCTGGTAGATCGCGTCGAGCAGATCCTCGCCGGCGGCCTGCTCGGCCTCGGTCAGGGTGCCGCCGTTGACCTGAGCAGCGATCTGGTCTTCCTCCTGCTGGTACAGGTCGCCGATCCCGAGGTCGTCGAGGACGTCCGCCGCGTCGAACCAGATCCGGATCGGCTCGGTCCGCCAGCGCACCAGCTCGTCGGCGTCCTCGCCGGCGGTGCCCTCCAGCAGCCGGCGCAGCAGGTCGGCCTCCCAGGACCCGGGGCGGCCGGCGAGCAGCGTCGCAACGCTGCCGACGTTGGCCGCGACGGCGGTCAGCACGTGGGCGGCGAGGTCGGCGAAGTCGACGGGCTCGGACGTCGCGGCCGGCGTGCCGGCGCCGCGGATCCGGGTCTGCCGGGCCAGCGCGGTCAAGGCCGTGATCGCCTGTCCGGTCAGCGCGTCGGCCGTGTGCTCGGCGGGTTCCATGGGCGTCTCCTGGGGCGCGGCGGTGCTCGGGATATGACTCGGGCGCGGGTCAGCGCTGGTGATCGGTGGGCGGCGGCTCGTCGGCCGGGGGCAGGGGGAGATCGGGCAGCAGTTGGCGCAGGGCGTGGCGGGCTTCGGGCCGGCGGGCCTTGGTGATGCTGGTGCCGGGTTCGGTGGTCAGCAGGAGCGCGGCGTGGGCGGGGCAGCCGCCCTCGTCGTAGTGCAGCCGGGGGATGTCGACGAAGACGGTGTCGGTCAGATCGGCGGGGGCACAGGGTTGGTCGTCGTCGACGATGCCCTGCTCGACCAGGCCACAGCTCTGCCCGAAGCGGGTGGCGTCGCGGATCTGCTCGAGCGCCGCGGCGAGGTGGGTCTGGGCGGTGAGCAGACGGCGCCGCACCGGTGGGGCGAACGGCTGCCCGGCGTGCACGCCGGTGATCTCCTCGTCGAGGCCGGTGACGGCGTCGGCGAGTTCCATCAGGTAGCGGCCGATGTCGCCGTCGGGGTCGTCGAGGGCCTCGGACCGGCGCTGGTCCGGATCGGCGGGTACGGCGGTCGGACCGACCTCGCCGGCCACGGCGAGGTGCCGGCCCCGCAGGCTGAGCACGGGTGTGCTGGCCAGGTGCCGGGTGACGGAGCCGTCCGCCTCGATCCGTTCGTGGATCCCGATGGCTTCGCCGGGCTTGGCGAGCTCGCCGTCGTCGTTGACCGGTACCGCGATGGTGCTGGCGACCACGGCCCAGGTGTCGGGGTTGCGGGGGTCGGCGCCGGGTTCCACCTCGTCGGGGTCGACGAAGACCGGAGTGCCGGCGGCGACGCTGGCGGCCACTGCGGCCAGGTCGCCGGCGGTGGTGATGATCTGTGGCCGGTCCCTCCGGGTCATGAGCCGGTCACTGCTGTCGGCGGCGTCGGCAGTCGGGTCGGGCGCTGCGCGTCGTCGAGCCAGTGTCGCGCCGCCGCGGCGCCGCTGGTGAACTGCCAGCCACGCCCCTCGCGTTCGCGGGTCCACAGCAGGCACTCCTCGATCATCCAGTTGGGGAACTCGCGGAGGTGGTCGCGGATCGACCGTTCGGACGCCGGCGGATGGGTGCGGGCCGCCGAGCGTTCGCGCGCCGGGGGTGCCTGGGGTGCCACGTGGGTGTCCGCCGGCCTGCACAGGTCGCGCCGGCAGTGCCGGCAGTTCTGGTGGCGCCAGCCGTCGGTGATGTGCAGCAGCACGGTCTCGTGCCGGCCGAGGCGGCACATGAGCTTGCGCCATGTCGTCATGCTGTTCCTCCTGTTGCGGCGAAGCCGCCGCCGGCGAGCGCGTCGACCAGTTCCTGGTAGCGGCGCTCGGCGTCGGCCTGCCGTTGTTCGGCGTCGCTGGCCCGGCGGGCCAGGTCTTCGGCGGTGCGGGTGGCGTCGGCGCGGGTCAGGTTCAGGTCGTTCTGCAGGTCTGCGGCGTGCTGCTTGGCGTCGGCGGTTCTGCGCTGTTCCTGTTCGACGCCCATGGCCAGGACGTCGGTGCGGGTCTTCAGTGCCGCGATCTCCTTACCGGCGGTCTTCAGCGCGGCTTCGGCCTCCCAGAGCTTGCGCTGTTCGGCGTTCAGCTGTTCCTGATGCTGCAGCCGCAGTTCGGCATCGGCGCGGCCGGCGTCGGCAAGGGCCTGCTTGAGGCTGGCGTTCTCACGGCGCTCGGCCTGGAGCTCGGCGGTCAGCCGCCGGGCCTGCTCTTCGGCGTCGGTGCGGGCCTGGCGCTCGGCGTCGAGGGCGCGGCCGCGTTCGTCGGCGAGGGCCTGGGCCTCGCCCCGGCCGTGCTCGGACTGCAACGCCCGGCTGATGGCCTCGCCGGCTTCGCGGCGGGCTTGGAGGCGCTCGGCGACGGCGGCCTTCTCGTTCTCGATCGCGTCGTCGCGGTCGGCGAGCGCCTCTTGGCGCAGCTGCTGGGCGCGCGCGGTGCGCTGGTCGGCCTCGCGGGCGGCGCTCTCGGCGGTGCGCTGGGCGGCCTCGGCCCGCAGTTGCGCCTGCTCGGCCTGCTCCGCGCGGGCGATCGCCGCGTCCTCGATCTGCTGGAGCCGGTCCTGTAGTTGCTGCAGCGGCCCGAGCACGGGCAGCAGGCCGGCCAGCAGCCGATCGCTGTCGGTACGCCAGGCGGCGACCAGCGCGCCGAGCCCGGCACGCTCCATGGCGTCACGCTCGCGCCGGTCGAGCTCCAGGCAGCTGGTGCCGGGCTCGTCGGCGGAGTCGGGGCAGAACCGGAAGGGCCGGCCGCCCTTCGGCTTCTTCGGCACCGGGCGCCCGCAGCGCTCACACGTGTGCTCCAGGCCCTGATCGATGGTCGTGGCGCTCATAACAAGCAGCCTAGAGGTTGGGTTAGAACGATGTCCAACCCTGTTAGACATTTTCCAACTTCTAACCGGATCAGGTGAAGACACCCAGACTAATCACCCTTATCCTTGGGCTATGACGAATTCGCTTTCCGGTGGAGCCCCGGACGCCGATGGCGGTGCCGCGACCGGCAGGGTCGTGGACCCGAGGTATCCGGACCCGCCGCAGCACCCGACGACGTTGGCCGACGCCGAGCGCGTGAACCCGATCGAGTTGGCCCAGCGGGTCGGCGACGTGTTCCGCTGGCTCGGCCCCGAAGCCTTCGCGACCGAGGTCGCACCGCTCGATCCGCGGCGCCTCGCCCGCCGGGACCTCGAACTGGAGAAGCTCGCGACCGTCCGGGCGCTGCACGCGCACCTCGGCGCCATCACCGCGAGCCGCATCCACCAGGCCGTCATCAGCGGCGCCACCGCCGAGCAGATCACCGCCGCCACCGGGCTCAGCGTCGCGGCCGCCGCGGAGATCTGGGCTCCCTGGGCCGCCGGACAGCGCCGGCTCGAAGCCGACCTGCCCCATCTGCCGCAGCACGCCGCCCAGTACGACCACGTCGCCCGGGTGCTGGACGCCACGGGGTAGGCAGCGCGCAGCCAAGCCCTCTCGCCCACCGACGAGCCGAGGAGCTCCGCCATGCACATCCTGGACACCCGCATCGACCACGCCGGCCGCCTGCAGATCCTCGTCGACCGCCTCGCCCGCTGCGAGGACCTGACCTGGAGCGCGTACCCGTACGACCTGAGCGACCGTCACGGTCGGCGTGCCGGCGTCATCTACCTGGCCGTCGACGAGCCGAGCGGCCTGGTCAGCTTCCTGGCCGACACCGGTAACCCGGAGGGCTACAACGGCGCGGTGTTCACCCTGCCCATGCACGACGGCACCGTCCGGCGCGTGCACGGGCCGTGGAGCAGCAATCCCGGCTTCGTCCAGCAGATCACCGGGCTCGGCCTGCACCGCGACGACGTCTGTCTGCACGACGAGGCCAACCGGGACAGCTTCGAGCGCGGCGCCGGCGGTCACGTCTTCCACCTGACCGCGGCCGCGGCGCCCGCCCTCTACGCCCGCGCCCTGGGCCTGGAGCAGATCCGGCTCGACGACCGGGACGCGGGCGCCGCCGGCGACCTGCGGCGGCTGCTCGACACCGCGGTGCTCGCCGCCCGCAGCGCCCAGCTGCTCGAGCGAGCCACCGCGATCGAACGGTGGACGTCGGCACCGGGGGCTCCGGTCGGCGCCGGCATGGAGGAGCGGCCCTGGTGACGAGTCCCGATCCGTCTGGCAACCGGCTCGTGCCGGTCCTGTCCGGCCAGCCGGCCGGCACGCACGCCGCGCCGGTGCCGGTGGCCGCAGCGTCGCCGGGTGCCGCGGTCAACGAGCTGATGCTCTGGTGTGCCGCGCGCACGGCCGGCTATCCGGCGCTGCCGGTCGACGACGGGGCCAGCCGCTACGGCGTGCGGCGGCTGACCGCGGGATGGCTGTTCGAGGCCCGCTCGCCGCGGACCCGCACCGCCCACGACGCCGATCTGGGCACCTTTCTGGCCTGGTGCGAGCGGGAACGACTCGATCCGCTGACCGCCCGGGCCACCGATCTCGGCCAGTACCGGGTCTGGCGGGAACTGCATGGGCCCCACGGCCGGCCGGCCAAGCCCAGCACCGTCAACCGGGCGCTCGCCTCGCTGTCCAGCTGGTACACCTACCTGCTGACCAACACCGCCGGCGTGCTCGACCGTAATCCCGTGACCGGTGTCCAGCGGCTCGAGGTCGACCATCACGTCTCCCGCACGGTCGGGCTGACCGAGGACGAGGTCGACCGGCTCCTGGCGGCCGCCGACGAGCAGATCCGCACCCGCGAGACGCGGTTGTTGACGGCGCGGCGGGATCGGGCATTGCTGTGGCTGCTCGCCGACCGGGCGCTGCCGGTCGCCGAGGCCGTCGGCCTCGACGTCGCCGACCAGACCCGGCCCGATCCGCGAGGGCGACTCGCGCTTCGGGCCCCGGGCGGCGGCGACCAGGGCCAGCAGCCGGCGTCGGCCGGAAGTCTGCACGACTACCTGCGGGCCCGGGCGAGGGCGGCGGGGATGAGCGTCGACGAGCTCACCGGGCCACTCTTCGCCGGTACCGGCTCGGACGACGGCCGCGAGCGGCTCACCGAACTCGAGGTCACCGACGGGCTGCGCCGCCTGGTGAGGGCGGCCGGTGTCCGGCCGGCGCACCGGTTGTCGCGGCGGTGGCTGTGCGAGGCTTTCGCCGGCGACGCCGAGGGGGGTGTGGGGTTCACAGCGGCGGAGGTGACCACGCTGCTGGCCTGCGCCGAGCAGCAGGTTGCGACCTGGTCGTTGCGGCTGCTGGCGGCATGGCGCGACCGCGCGCTGCTCCGGATGCTGGCGGACCTCGGTCTGCGTATCAGCGAGGCGCTCGACCGCGACATCAGCGATCTGACGGCCAACCGCGGCCAGCGGACCCTGTGCTACATCGGTAAGGGCGGCCGGGCGCGGGAGCGGACGTTGCCGGCCCACACCCTCGAGGGGATCGACGAGTACCTGCAGGCGCGCGCCGCGGCGGCCGCGGTGGCCGTCGACGAGCTCGCCGGGCCGCTGTTTGCCACCACCAGCCCGGACGGCGGGGTCGGCCGGCTCGCCGAGCCGGAGGTGTTCCTGATGATCCGGCGCCTGGCGAAGGCCTGCGGCATCGCGGCGGCGGACCGGTTGTCCCCGCACTCGCTGCGGCACGCCTTCGCCACCGGTTCCCGCGAGGCCGGGGTGCCGCTGGAAGACGTCCAGGACGCCATGGGCCACGCCGATCCGCGGACCACCCGCCGCTACGACCGCGACCGGCACAACCTCGACCGCGATCCGTCACTCGTACTCGGGGCCCGCCGCGCCAGCCGGCGCAGCGCCTCCGCGAAGGACGCGTAGCCCGCGCCGGCTCCTCGGCCTCACCCTGCCGGGGGTGCGGGCCCGGGCGTGGCGCAGCCCGCGGGCAGCCCCAGCGGGGGAAGGGGCGTGGCCGCGGGCTGCGGGGGTCGTCTACTGGGCGTTATTTCCGGCGGCGATGGTGTCGAGCATGGTGAAGGCGTCGTCGAAGGTACTGACGCCGTGGTCGGAGGTGAGGGTGCCGGTGACGAGCCGGAATCCGTAGGGCGTCTTGCGCCAGCCGTTCGGGCCGCGGTCGTAGGCGAACGAGGCCGTCCAGGCGAACCGGTGGCCCGGTTTGGTGGTCTGGCCTGCCGCCTTCAGCGTCGGTGCCTCAAGGTCTCCGGTGAGCGGCGACGGCTCGTCGCTGGTGGCCAGGCCCATCCAGCCGTACCCGGCGAGGAAGGCGTCCGCCTCGCCCATCACGTATTCGGTGATGTCGATGCTGCCGTTCCAGTTCACCGGCAGCAGGTTGTCGTACCGCTCGTCCGGCAGCACGCCGGGGAAGGCGATGTCGTGGTGCAGCGGGGACCGCCGCGGGATCCACACCTGCTCGCTGCGCAGCTCTGCCAGGTCCCGCGCGCACGTCTTGCACCAGCGGCTGCTGACATCGCCGCGGCTCACCAGGGTCCAGAAGTTCTCGCCGCAGCCGACGCACAGGAAGCCGTGCCGGTCGCGGGTCCATCGCGGCAGCGGGGCGGTGGGCATCCCCGCCTCGGACCAGGTCGCCAGGCCGGTAGCGGTGGCGTCCTGCTCGGCGAGGGAGGTGTCCAGCCAGGAGGTGTAGACCTCCGCCACCTCCTCCAGGCCGTAGAGCAGCTTGAGGATCGTGACGCGCCCGGCCTGGCGCAGGACGGCGGCCGGATCGGGACTCTCCTCGCGCGGGCCTCGCAGCGGGAGTTCGGCGAGGATCGGGATCAGGCGATCCCGGACCTGGGCGCGGCGGGAGGGCAGGGTCGTCGTCGGCATGGTGCTCCGTTCCGTCGGGTCGATGTTCTCCCGCCGCAGGTCGGCGTAGACGGTGTCGCGGCGGACGCCGGCGGCGCGAGCCAGCTCGGCGACGTTGTGGACGCCGGCGCGCCAGGCGGCGGCGATGAGCCGCTGCCGGGCAGTGGCCTGATGCTCAGTCCATTCGCGGAGATCAGCCAGTGCGGCGGCGCGGGGGTCGATCGGGGTCACATCGACGACCATAGTGTCGAACCATTCGACATGTCGAGTGAGTCGACACTATTGGCACATCGGCTCGGATCAGAACGGATCGGCGTCAGGGACGGGCGGCTCCCGGTCACCGAGGGCCTGCCCCATGTCGGCGCCCATCGCCTCGAGCTCTCTCGCGTCGGCGTCCATCGCCTCGAGCAGGCCGGGGAGGTCGTCGTACGCGGCGGGGAGGCCGCTGGCCCGCTCTTCGGCCCGGCTGCTCCAGTTGAAGTCGGCGTTGGTCGGGCTCCAGCTGAAAGTGCCGTCGTCGTGCTCGACGGCCCGCCCGTCGGCGAGTTCCTGCGCGGTCGGGGGCCGGCCCTGCGGCGGCCAGGTCGGGGATGACGTCATGGTCTTCCTTTCGGTGAGCGGGACAGCCCCGCGCGGAGGCGATCGAGGGATTCAGGACGGTGATTCTGCGGATGGCTCGCCCACCGGGCCGGGCACAGGCTTCACGGTCAGGGTGCGGTCGGCCGGCACGAGGACAACGGCGTTGCCGTCGTCGGTGACGGTCAGGGTGAAGCCGCCGACCACCGCCCGGCGACCTTCTGGGGTCGGGTGCGCGGTCACGTCGCCGCCGGCGACGACGGCGGTGTCGAGGTACTGCACGTTGCGGGCGTAGCCGCGCCGGCCCCAGGCCCGGCCGGGGTTCGGTTGCCCGATCAGGTGCGCCCATCGGGTCGACGGCACGCCGGCGAACCGCACGGTGTTCTTGTCGACGAACGTGGTCGCGTCCGGGTCGATGTCGTAGACGGCCACGATGACGTTCTCGTGCACTGCGCCCAGGACGTCGCCGTACTCCTCGAGCGCCGCGCGCGCGATCGGCGCCCAGTCGCCGAGAACGGACTCCTCGGCGGTCAGTTGGCCGCCGAGGTGCTGGGGCCAGGTCTTCTTGACGTGTACCAGAATCACCATCAACTCCTATGTTCCTTCAACATATGCCAATGTACTCGATAACATTGACGGGAAGGAGTCCCGAAGGAGACGGTTGGTGTCGGCCCTCGTGCCGATCCCCCGCTATGGGCCGGCCCCGGCGGGTACGGGTCGGCGGCTCTTCTTCTGCTGTGATCGGAGGCTTCATGAGCACCACGATGTCCGCCGGCGGCCTGCTGCTGTTGACCGTCGGGGCGCCCGGGGCGGGCAAATCGACCTGGGCGCACCGGCACTTCCCGCCGTCGGCGATCATCAGTTCCGATCAGTTGCGGTTCCGGGTGTGCGGGCGGCACACCGACCAGGCCGCGACGCCGGCGGCAGTCAGGATCCTGCACGCGATCGTGCAGGGCCGGATGCAGTTCGGGCAGACCACGGTGGTCGACGCGACCAACGCCGAGCCGCGGCACCGCGACGAACTGCTCGAGGCGGCGCATCAGCACGGGCGCCCGGTGGTCGCCGTGGTCTTCGACGTGCCGTTGCAGATCTGCTTGGACCGCAACGCCCGCCGCCGCGGTCGCCGCCGGGTTCCCGAGTCCTTCGTCCGCGCCACCCACGCCAGGATCTGCGCCGAGTTCCCGGCCGGCCTGCTGCACGTGCCCGACGGACTCGCTGCCGTGCTGTGGATCGACGCCGACGGTCAGGCCCGGCTCCGTGGGCAGGTGCCCGCCGAGTACCGCACGCGAACCTGGCTGACCGGCGCACCGGTCTGACCCCCAGCCGCCCCGGTGTGAGGAGACGACATGGCCTACGGCGAGGGCTACAGCGACGAGGAGCTCGACGAGATCGCCCGCCGCTACGCTGCCACCGACGACGACCAGGACTATCAGGTGGTGCTCGGCACCATGGTCCTCCGGGTTCGCGGGATCAACTCCGCCCGAGCGGTGGCAGGCCGCGACGGCACCTGGACGGCGTTGCCCGTCGATCCCCAGCCGTGACGGCTCTTGTCAGGGAGTACGGCGGGCCCGTGGCCGGGGTGGCTGGCGCAGCGAGACCTTGAGGTGGTCGATCTGGCTGTAGCCCATCTGCGGCGTGACCCGGGAGATGAGGAAGGCCGCCTTCATGCGCTCGTCGTCGACGAGCTGGTCACCGGCCTGAACATCGGCGTCGGGAGCCAGGAAGGCGTGCCGGGTGGAGTTGATCCGGCCTCGCACCGTGGCATCGGGTTGTCCCTCCCGGCGACGGACGAGGTTGTAGAAGAGGTGGTTCATGGCGCTGCGCTGCACGGAGGGCTCCTGACCTGGCGGATGGTTCTGCAGCTTCTTCTACCGGGTCCGGCCGGGGCGGATACGCGCTTTCGCCGGATGGGGCCGGCGGCGTCAGGGGGTGCGGGTGCGCAGGTAGCCGGCGGCGCGCTGGTCGACCTGGACATGCTGGCCGCCCAGCTGCGGGACCTGGGCGTGGTGGTGCACCGGCCGGCCATCGTCGACCACGGGCGAGCGTTCGCGGCGCCCGGCTGGTCCAGCAGCAGCGGGTTCTCCAGCTACTGTCCGCGCGACGTGGCCCTGGTCCTCGACGACACGATCATCGAGCCGCCCGGGTGACCGGCGTCGGCAGCCAGGCGATCTACCAGGACCTGCAGCGGCATCAGATCGACCTGTCCACCGGCCGGGAGGAGTCTTCGCCCGCGCCTCCCCGCGACGGCGAGGTCGACCGGCTCATCGGTGGCCGGTGACACCGCGACCTTCTCGCCCGTGCAGATCGGGGAGCCCTCGGCCGCGATGGTCGAGGGCTCCCGTCATGCCCGGGTGGCATCTGCGTCAGCTGGCGGCGCGGTGCGGGTAGGGCATCAGGCGCCGCACCAGTTGGTAGGTGCCGGGGTCGAGGTCTTCGGTGTCGGCAGCGTCGACGTGGCGCATCAGGTCGTGCAGCAGGGCCTTGAGCTCGGCGTCGCGGCCGTCGGCATGGGCGATGCGCATGGCGTCGCGCCACGGTTGGGCCTCGTGGCGGTCCGGGTCGGCGTGCCAGGCGCGTTCCAGCGCCCAGCGGGCGCCGGTGATGTCGTCGGCGGCCAGGCACAGGTTGATGAGCTGGTGTGCGGTGTCGACGATGGCGGCGACCAGGTGGGTGGGGGCGATGTCGGAGTCGGGCAGCCAGGCATAAGCGATCCGGTCGCCGGTGTAGGCGTCCTGGACGCCGGCGAACGGGGCACCCCGGACGAGCTCGAGCGCCTGGCGCAGGTCGGCGGCGCCGTCGTCGCCGCGAGCTTCGCCGCGGGCCCGCAGCCGGCGGAACAACGCCCAGTCGAACAGGTAGCCGTCGGCGATGCGGTAGAGCTGCTCGGATCCGGCCATCAGCGGCAGCCACTTGCCGCCGTCGGCGGTGTCGCCGAGCCAGGTCCGGGCGCGGGAGATCGCCGAGCGGCGGGTGCTCGAGCTGGCGTCCTGCTCCCGCCAGATGGCGTCCTCCAGCTGGGCTGCGGTGGCGCCGCGGGCACCGCGGGAGGCGAGGTAGACGACGAACTCGGCGTAGAAGCGCTGCCGGTTCCTCGGTGTCGTCCCCGGTGCCTGGATCTCGACGGGCCCGAGGATCGCGATGCGCGGCCGGGACAGGTCGCCACTGGTCCAGGCGGTGAGGTCGGCGTCCAGATGGGGGTCACGTTGCTCGCGATCGCGGCGCCGGCGTTCGGCGACGGCCGGGTCGACGGGGGTGGCTGGCAGGGTGATCAGCACCGAGTCGACGGGCTTCCAGGCGGCCGGGCCGTGGGTATCGGTGCGGGCGGTGATCGGCACCGGTGACTTCACCGGCGGGGCGGGGTGCTCGCCGGGCGTGTCCGCGGCCGTGGGCTGCTCGCGGTCGTCGTCGGGCTCGTCGCTGTCGTGGGCCTCGTCGACGTCGAGCATGTCGCGCAGGCCGCCGGCGGCGTCGGTGCCGGCGGCCCACTCTTCGGTGTCCGGGGCCGGTGGGACCGGTTCATCGGTGACGATGTCGGCGGCCTGCAGCAGGTCGGCGAGCGGCTGCAGCATGTCGGCGGGAAGTGCGGACGCGGTCAGCGGGCTGTCGGTCAGGAAGGACACGCCCAGCGCGCCGTCGGCGGTGACGGTGACCGGCCACCGGCCGTGCGGCTGGTCGCCTCCGGTGACGACGGCGGCGAAGCCACTGGACGGGTGCGTGGTCAGCAACTGCTCGAGGTCGGCCAGCAGCGGCTGCAGGTCGGGGTCCGGTTCAGCGATGAGCAGCACGTGCGGGGGCCACGCGTCGCCGCTGTCGTCGGTGCCGCGGCCGTGCACGGTGGTGGGGGTGCCCGTGGCGTCCAGGGCGGTGCGGGTGTCGTCGAACTGGCGGCGTAGCTTGGCCACCGCGGTCTCGATGGTCTCGGCGACCGTGATCCGGTCCGGATTGAGCTGGCGCAGCAGCCGGGCCTGATCGGGGTCGAAGCCGGCGAGGGTGACGTACACGTCGTCGGACCAGTGGTTGTGGGCGAGTTCGCCGGCGATGTAGCGCAGCAGGTCCAGCACCCGGGGGCGGTCGCCGGTGAGCGTCAGCATGCCGAGCCGCTCGAGTTCGACCAACAGGTGCTGCTCGGGCTGGGAGCCGAGGGCTACCAGGGTCGGCAGCGGTGCGAGCTGGTCGGAGGCGGCCGGCAGCGACTGCGCGGCGGGCAGGGTCCAGATGGTGTCGCCGTCGGCCTGCCAGGGCGGTGGCGGCCCGGCCGGGCAGGGGTTGGTGAGGACCAGGTTGATGGTGCCGTGCTCGAGCCAGGCGGCGACGGCGTCCGGCCACTGGTCGTCGGGGCGGTCGGCCAGTCCCGCGGCCAGGTGGCGCAGCGCGACGTCGAGCCGGTCGAGATCGGTGGGTGTGGCGGCGACGCGGAGTCTGGCCTCGCTGGTGCCGTCGACCGGCTGGGCGATGCGTCGTCCGGGGCGGCGGTGCTGCTGCTGCCGCGCGCGGCGCCGCCGCAGGGTGAGCAGGGTCAGCAGGGCGAGCACGGTGAGGCCGGTGGCGGCTGCGGTGAGCGGAACGGCCAGGTCGTCGTGCTGTTCGGTGTCGTTGTCGCCGGAGGGGGCCTCGGTTGCCGTGGCCGCAGTGTCAGGCGCCGCTGGCGGGGTGGCGGGGGCGGAAGCAGTGGCTTCCGGTGCCGGCGCGGCGGGCGTGGCCGTGGCGGGGGCCGGCTGCGGTGTTGCGGGCTCGGCGGGTGCCGGGGTCACGGCGTCGGCGTCGACTTCGGTGACGGTGCCTTTGGCGTGGGCCTGCACGCCCCGGTCTTCTGCGCTGGCCGGCAGTTTCAGCTTCCATCCGGGCTGGATGAGGTCTGGGTCGTCGATGCGTTCCTTGTTGAGTTCGGCCAACTGGGGGTAGGCGCTGGCGTCGCCGAGGACGCGATCGCTGATGGCGGAGAGGTGGTCACCGCGGCGGACCGTGTAGGTGCTCGACCCGGCGTCGGCGGTCTCGGCCTTGGCGGCTACCGGCCTGGCGCTGGTGGTCTCGGTCGTGGCGGCTATCGCGGGTGGGGTGGTGGTGGCGGGTTGGTGTGGTGCTGCCGTGGTGTGCTGCTCGACCACGGCGGCGGAGATCGCGGTGGTGGGGGCGTTGGCGTATGCGGGTGTGCCGGTGGTCGCGGCGACCGCCGGGGAGGCGATGACCAGGCTGACCGCGGCCAGTAGTCCTGCGGCGACGCGCTGGGGTGCGCTGAGCCCGGGGAGGCGGGGCGTGCGGATGCCCCGCAGCCGGGCGACGGCTTCGACCATGATCGGTACCGCGAACGCCGCCCAGGCGATCCAGCCGATGACGGTCAGCACCGCGATGAACAGGGTGCCGTCGTCGGGCCGCATCAGGGTGTCGAAGGCCTGCGGCCAGGTGGGCAGCTGTTCGGGAAGGGGATTACCGCCGAGCAGGGCGAGCCCGGCCGGCACCCCGACCAGCAGGACGATCAGGGCGAGTAGGGCGGCGAGACCGGTCAGGATCTGTCCGGTGCGGCGCAGGGTGCGAGATGCCATGCACGACCTCCTGGTCAGCCGGTGAGCAGCTGGGCGGTGCCGTGACCGGTGACGGTGAGCCGGGAGTAGCCGATCATCGCGAGGAGCACGGTGTTGTAGTGACCGGTGACGGTGACGGTGATCTGCCGGCGGTCGCCGCTGATCGACACGGTCCCGGTGGCGCCGGCGGACCGCAGGTACTGCTGGGCCGCGGCGGCGGCGAGCGCCGGGTCGGCGACCTTCTCGCCGCCGGCGGCGGCCTGGTCGAGGTCGATGGCCTGCCCGGCGGCGCGGGCCGCCTCTGCGGCGATGTTGTCGGCGTTCTGCAGGGTGCGCATCTTGCCGCCCCCGTCGACGGCCAAGCCGATCATCACCAGGACGGCGAAGGCCATACCCACCACGAGCAGGGCGATGCCGCCGTCGTCCTGGCGGCGGAACCGGCGGATCATGTACGGCTCCTGAACACGTCGATCGGGGACACGAACTCGGCCTGCATGCGGCGGCTGCCGGGCAGGCCGGCGCCGGTCACATCGGCGAAGGTGACGGTGCAGCCGATCACCACGCGGACCACCGCCACCTCGCCGGGTTCGGTGGTGAAACCGCCGGTGTCGACGGCGATGTCGAGGTCGGAGCAGCGCAGCCCTTGCCGGTCGAGGCTGCTGCGGGCGGTGGTCAGGGCGGCGGCGTGCGCAGCGCGGCCGGAGCGTTCGATGCTGGCCGCCCGGGCGGCGTCGTGGGCGGCGCCTTCGATGGATCCGCCGGCGATCTCGATGCGCATGCCGATGATCGCCATGGCGATGAACAGCAGCATGGGCGGAGCGAGGATGGCCGTCTCCAGCGCCGCGGAGCCATCGTCGCGCCGCCACCGCGGTGCTCGTCGGGTCATTGCGTCCACCGTTCGACCGGGCCGACCGCGCTCTGGCTGACGTTGAACCCGCTGATGCCCGGGACCAGGGACAGGCTGCGGCCGGTGACCGTCACCGTCGCCTGCTCGCCGGCGCGGCTGACCGACACTCGGGTGCCGGTCAGCGAGTCCCCGGCGGCGCGGTCGATGAAGCTGCGGGCGCGCTCCGAGCCGGCGCCGGCGCTGCCGTCGTACGCGCGGGCGGCGGTCAGACCTTCCTGTGCCGCGGTCAGGGCGATGGAGCGGGCGTAGGAGTACATCGCGACCTGGATGGCGAGGAACATGACGGCGAGCACGACGGGCACCACGATGACGTACTCGAGGGCCGCTCCCCCGTCATCGTGGCGCATCCGTGCTGCCAGCTGCCGCCACCGGTGCAGGTGGCGGTAGCTGGCAGCCGAGCGCTGGGGACTCATGTGATCTGGGCGGTCCGGGTCTCGACGGCGGCCCGTACGGCGAGGTAGATGAGCCCGGCGATCAGCAGGCCGCCCAGCGCGAGGACGACGTACTCGATGGCGCTGGCGCCCTCGTCCTCACCGGCAGCTTCCCGGGCCTGGGCCCGGACCAGCGCCCATAGGACTCTGATCATGTTCCTGTCGAACATGTTGTTCCCTCCGTGAGTGGCTCACCCGGCGGCGAGCCTGATCAGAAACGGGTAGCCGGCGATGACGAACAGCACCATCACCGTCAGGCTGGTGGGGATGTAGAGCACGGTGGTCGCGGTGTTGGCGCGGCCCTGCTCTTTGGTGCGCAGCAGGACCCGCAGGGACTGTGCGCGGCTGACCAGGGTGTCGGAGACCTGGGCGCCCTCGGTGCCGGACAGCCGCATGATGTCGCCGACGTCGCCGAGTTCGGGCACCCCGATCTCCTCGGCCACCCTGGTCAGGCCGTCCCAGGGGGCCACGCCGGTGACCCGGGCGCCGTCGAGGCTCTCCCGGATGCGTTCGAACACCCAGCCCTCGCCCACCCGGGCGGCCCGCTCGAGGGACTCCACGGGCCCGTGCGCGGCCGATCGTTCCAGGGCGACCAGGTCGAGGTAGACGGCGACGGCCCGGATGAACTGCTCGCGGGCCTCTGCGGCCTTCTGCTTGATGCTGACGTCGACCAGGAAGAACATCAGCACGGCCAGGCCCAGCGACCCGGCCAGGGGGACGACGAACGACAGGTGGATGTCCGCGGCCGACAGCACGAAGGTCATGACGGGTGGGAACAGCAGTCCGACCAGGGGGTAGGCGAGTTTCTCGACCACGTAGCGTTCGGTGCTCTGACCGGTCAGGCGCAGTTCCCTGGTCGGCGGCCGGAACCAGTGGCCGATCCGAGCGGCGATCCACCGGCCGGCCGGGCTGACGTCGGTGGCGGGAGCCGCGGACGTCGCCGGGGCGGTGGGATGCAGGCGTTGCAGGGCCGGCCCGAGCGCCGGGCCGGCGGGCAGGGCTCCGCGTAGCATCAGGTACAGCCCGAGACCGGCCAGGCCCCCGAAGAGCATCGCGGTGATGGCGAAGGTGGTCACGGCTGACTCCCCTGGCTGATGTCGAGGACGCGGGGCACTTGCCGGGCGGAGCTCAGCCGGCGGATCCAGATCAGCAGCACCGCGTAGACCGCCAGACTGGCGGTCAGCACCACCTGGCCGAGCAGGGTGCCGTACGGGCGCATGTAGACGGGGTTGGCGAACAGGAACGTCAAGACGACGATCGTCAGGATGGTCATGAACCGGGTGGTCAGGCGCGGGTCGGCGCGGCTGGCCCACACCTCACGCCGCATGGTGATCTCCCGGCCGATGTTTTCGCTGATCTTGCCGAGGATGTCGGCGAGACGCTGACCGCGGTCGGTGGCGTGCAGCCGCAGCGCCACGATGACCTCGTCGCCGGTGGCGTCCCCGAGCGCGGCGGCGAAGCGGTCCAGCGCGACGAGGATCGGCACGCCGGCCCGCAGCTGGGCCTCGAGGGTGCGCAGGTCGCCGGCGATCGCGTCCGGGGCGTCGCGGGTGCTGACGATGATGGCTTGGTTGAGGCCCAGTCCGGTACGGACCAGGTCGGTCAGGCGCCGGGTCCATGCTTCGAGGGCTTCGAGCTTGGTGATGGCGCGTTGCTCGGCCCGCCCGGCGGTGAACAGCCAGGGCACCCCGATGGTGGCGAGGCCGGCGATGATGCCGGCGATCGGGATGGTGGTGATCAGCCACACCGCCGTGGTGCTGACCACGGCGGCGGCGGCCACCAGCTGGCGGGCACGTCGTTCGCTCGTGGAGAGGCCTTCACCGGCCCAGAGCCGGTGCAGCGTGCGACGGGTCCTGGAGGTGGGGGCAGCCGGCCGGGAGGTGCCGACGATCCCGACGACGACGAGGATGATCCCGGCCACCGCGACGGCGACGGCCAGGCCGAACAGCAGCGCCGGCATCATCGCCCCCGCTGCCAGGTGCCGTCGCCGGTGAGCAGCTGCGGGTCGAACCCGCCGTAGAGCAAGGCGTCCAGGATGTCGTTGGCGGGTCGCACGCCGGTGGGCTCGGCCAGTCCGCCGGGAGTGCGCGGAGCGAACAGCTCGCTGCGGGCGATGCCGATCCCGTTCTCCGACAGCCCGTTGACCTCCAGTACGTGCGAGACGTAGCGGCGGCCGGTCCGGCGGTCCCGGCGCTGGAACACCACCAGGTCGACCGCGTTGACGATCTGCATGTAGGCGCCCTGCGGGTTGGGGCTGGCGCCGTAACGCATCAGGAGGCTGGCCAGCCGGTCGAACACCAGGTGCGGGCGGCGGGCGTGGATGGTGCTCAGAGTGCCCTGGGTGGTGTCGCCGGCGTCGAACATGGAGACGATCTCGGCCTTGCGGACCTCACCGACGACGACGCGGCGCACGTTCATCCGCAGGGTGTCGGCGAACAGGTCGGCCAGGGCGAGCTCGCCCTCCGGCCGCCCGTTGGCGCCGATCTCCCCGTGCCCCTGCCGCTCTTCGATGGGGATCACCCACGGGTGCGGCAATCCGAGCTCGTGCTCGGTCTCCATGGTCGCGAACCACTCGGTGGCCGGGATCTCCGAGGCGATCGCCCGCAGCAGGGTGGTCTTTCCGGAGCCGGGCTCACCGGCGATGATCGCGCTGATGTCGCCGGCGACGACGGCCTTGAGGAAGGCCGCCAGGATCGGGGTTATCGAGCCGATGTCGACGAGGCCGTCGAGGCTGATGTTCTTGATCCGGTGCCGGCGGATCACCGCGACCGGGCGGGGCGTGACCACGTACACCGCGACCAGCCGGGAGCCGTCGGGCAGCCGCAGGTGCAGGACCGGCTTCGACGTCGACCAGGTTCGTTCGGTGTTGCCGCCGCGCGCGGCCAGGCGCTGCAGCATCTCGATGAGGTCGGCGTCGCTCGCGGCGGCCTGGATGGCGTTCTCCTCGACCCGGCCGTCGGCGTATTCGACGCGGACCTGGTCGTAGCCCAGGACGGCGATGTTCTCCACGTCGGGGTCGTCGATCAGGGGCTGGAGCCGTCCCAGGCCGAGCAGGAACGCGGTGACCGCCTGGATCAGGGCGTCCGCGTAGCCGGGCGGGACCTGGTCGCGGTCGCCGGCCTGGATCCGGTGGTCGACGTGTTCGTTGACCACCCGGCGGGTCTCTTCCTCGGTGATCGCGCGCAGCTCGGCGTTGAGCACGTCGCGCCCGAGAACCCGGTCCCGGATCCGGTCTCCCACTGTGGCCTGCAGCGTGGCCACGACCTCGTAGTCGATCTCGGTGGGGGCCGGGGCGGGCCGGAATTGGTACGGCAGGTCGGCGGGCCCGGCGGGCCGGCTGATGTCGGTGGTGACGACCGGGGTGACCGCCGTGGAGGTGCTGTCCGTGGGTGCGGTGATCGAGAGGGTCGATCGGCCGTTGCCGTTGCCGTTGGTGGGCGGTGGCGGGGCGTCGCCGGGGGGCCGGAAGAAGACGGGTGGCTTGGAGCTAGGCACGGGCGGTCTCCCGGGCGGTGGCGCCGGACGCGGGCACCGCAAGGGCGTTGCGGCGCTGGTCGATGAGGGTCTGCAACGGTTCGGCGGCCGAGCGGGCCGCGCGTAGCAGGGTGGCGCTGGGGCGGGGTGTGCCCGTGCCGAGCGACAGCATCCCTGCGGTCTTGGAGTCTTCGGGCAGTTCGGTGAGCACAGGAGTCTCCAGGCGCTTGGCGATCTCGCGGGCGTCGTAGTCGCCGCGGCCGCGCACGATCAGCCGGACCACGCCGCCGCGGGATTCCACCTCGCGGCGCAGCAGGGCGAGACGGCTGGCGGCCGCGTCGACGGCGCCGAGCGTGCGGCCGATGACCACCAGGACGACGTCGGCGTGCCGGATCAGGGCCAGCGGGGCGTTCAACGCGGGAATGCGGCCGCAGTCGGCGATGACGTCGACCGGCGGCTCGGAACGGTCCAGCTGGCGCAGGTAGTCGCCGAGGCGGTCCCAGGAACTGGTCAGGCCGGCGGCTTGGGCGGGGTCGGTGACCCCGGGCAGCAGCAGCCGTTGCGGTTCGCGGTCGTCGAGGTAGACCAGTTGGCTGGCGAAGGCGTCGTAGAGCCGGCCGTGGTAGTCGGCCACGGCCAGCTGGGCCAGTCCCCGGTCGGCAGGGGTGTGCCCGGCGAGATAGCCGGTCAGCACGCTGCCGCCGGACGGATCGCATTCGGCCAGGACGGCGGCGCGAGGCCAGGCGAGGGTCAGCGCCAGGCTGGTGACGGTGGCGCCGGGCGAGCTCTTGCTGGCGGTGACGGCGATGAGGGCCACGGCCTACCCCGCCACCAGCGAGATCGCGACACGGCCCTGTGATGCCCGTTCCAGCAGGCCGGGCCCGTTCGCGGCCGGGACCACGACGTCGATCACGATCTGCCCGTCGGTGGCGGTCGGGCCGACCCCGGCGACGGTGGCGGGGAAGGTCGGCGGGTTCGGCAGGGTCTGCGCGGCGGCGCCCTTGGCGTCGAGGGTGACGTTGCGAGGGTCGGACGTGATCACCAGCTGGACCCGTTCGCCGGGGCGCAGTGCCCGGGCGGGAAGCTGCGACGGCTTGAGCTCCAGGCCGATGAGCTGCTGGCCGGAACCCGGAATGGCCTTGTCGGTCAACTGCTGCTCGACCAACAGCGTGCCCGCGACCAGTTCGGTGCGCGCGTACTTGCCGATCACCTGGTCGCGGGCGGTTTCGGCGATGGGGGCCAACCCCGAGCCGGCGCTGACCTGCACGATCTTCAGATCGGCGGCGGTGATCTGGTGTCCGGCGCTGATGGTGGCCGCCACCGCCAGCACCGGCTGGTTGTTCCCGGCTGCGGTAGCCCAGGTGTAGGCGCCGAGGAAACCCAGGACGACGGCGACCACACCGATCGCGAACATCCAGGGCCGCCGCCGGCGCGGGAGCGCCGCCTTGGCGGCCGGCACGCTCGCCGGCAGGACGCTCGCCGGTGCGGGAGCACCGTTGGGCCGGGTGTCGGTGAGGCTCATCGGTTGACCACCTGCAGTTCGTCGATCTGAACGGTTGTGCTTGCCGTGCGGTCGGTGTTGATCACGCCGGTGGAGCCGCCGCCGGCCCAGTCGACGCGCCAGAACGTCGTGGCGGTCACCCGGTACTTGCCGCCGGCGCGGTCACGGCTCGGCTTGGCATAGGTGTAGCCGCACGTGGGTGACTGCTTGCCGCCGTTGCCGGCGGTGAACTTGGTGCCCGGGCTGGTGCAGGTCACCGAGTGCCCGTCACCCATGTCCCAGACGATGCGCTCTGCCTTCGCGGTGATGGTGACCGTCAGGCCGGAGTCCGAGGCCGAGGCGCCGATCGGCCCCCACGTGTTGGGGGTGACCGTCGTCCACATCCAGACCGGCAGGTACACCAGGCCGGCACCGTTCTGCTGGGGGGCCATGCCGATGTCGGCGCCCTTGAGCGTGATCGTGGCCAGGGCGCGGCGGGCGAGTTCCTCCGGGTCCGGGGGCTGCTGCAGCGGTGCCCCGGGCACCCACTCGATGCGGGCCTCGACCGGGCCGCCGTTGTACATCCCGCACGTGATGGTGTACCAGTTGCCGACCTCGCCAGCGGGAGGTTCGTCGCCGAGGCCGGGCGGCGGGGGCGGGGATTTCTGGTAGTAGCAGCCGTCACGGTTGTTGAACCAGCCGAGGCTGGGGATGGAGCAGCGCACGGTCCGGCCGCCGTAGTGGCAGCCGCTGCTGCCGCCCCCGCTGCCGCCGTCGTCGTTGTCGCGGCCGTTGTCGCCACCGTCGCCGCCGTCGCCGCCCCACACGGTGCAGTCGGGTCGGCCGCAGTCGCCGCCGCCGGTGGGGTCGGCGAGCGCCGGCGCTGCGGCGGCCAGCGTGGCCAGCAGCACCGAGGCGGCAACGGCGAGCAGGCGCCGGGTCAGCACGTCCGGTCCGGGAAGCTCTGGGCCCGGGTGAACAGCCACCCGCGCGCGCCGAAGTCGGTCGCGGTGGTCTCGATGATGTAGCGGCGTGGCCCGCTCTTGATCGGCACGGGTTGGTTGTTCTTGGTGAAGTACAGCAGGAAGTTCGTGGCGTCGTAGCAGTCGGAGACCAGGACGGTCGGCGGCGTGGCCTTCAGATCGACCTTGGCGATCGTCGGTTGTGACTGCGGCTCGCCGCGGTAGGCGGCGCCGTTCTGCTTGGTCTGGGCCAGAAACGCCACGACGTTTTGCTTCAGCGGCGTCTCGAGGAAGCTCAGCAGTTCCTCGTCCTGCGCGTTGGCGGCTAGCTGGGCCCGGGTGTAGGCGGCGTTGTAACCGCGGTACCGGTTGAGCACCTCGTCGCGGACGGCGGCGTCGTCGGTCGCGGCGGATGGTGTCGCCGTGGCACTGGGAGCCGGCGCGGGCGCCGAGGGCGGTGGCGGGTCGGGATCGTCGCCCGTACAGGCACCGAGTGTCAGCGCGGTGATGGTCAGCGCAGCAGTGAGCCTGGTGGTCCTGAGTGCGCGCATGCAGATTGTCGCCTCCCCGTGGCGTCGAATCGCGGTGCGTGGCGGCCCATGGCCCATCCGAGCGGCGGCCAGGCCGTCCCCAATGGATCAAGTCCGCGAGGCGCGACTGTAGCTGATTGACGAACTCGTTGACCAGGCACTACTTTCCGAGCAGTTCCAATGTTGACCGATTTCTACTACCGATAGTGATCGATGCTTTGCATATCCTGTGGGAACAAATGCGGTCATACATCCCCACAGCGGCTACGCGACAGGTGCGTACGCACGACACCGTTCCGACGTAGTCACCAACAGTGACGTCACGGATTCTTTACTCGAGGAGTGCCCCACCGTGCCTGATGCGCCTTCGGCTGACGCGCGGCTGCTATCGGTCAAGGAACTGGCCGCGCGCCTGAACCTGTCGGACAAGACGGTGTACGTCATGGCGCGTGCCGGGGAGATACCCGCCATCCGCCGACAGGACAAGCCGCGGGCGCCGTGGCGGTTCGACCTGGCCGAGGTCCTGGCCGCGCTGCGGCACCGAAACGGTCGGCCATGACGCGCGCGTCCACTGTGAATCCGTCCGCACGGCCGGGATCCGGCACGGTACGGCCCTGGCGGGCGCTGTCGCCGCCGGCCTGGATTCGCGCCCTGTCCACCGTGTACGCCGTGCCGGCGGGCACACCGTGGCGACGGGCGTGCCCGGGCTGCGGCATGAGGCTGATGGGGTCCGCGGGGCCGTCGGTGACCGCTCGGTCGCGGTGTGCCGGCTGTGGCGCAGGTCTGGGCGGGGCGCCCTGGGTCGTCGAAGCGGCTGCCGTCCTGACGCTGGTGGCGCTGGCGCTGAGCACGCGATCGGGCTGGGAGTTGCCGGCCTACCTGTGGTTCGGCGGGCTGGGGGTGGCCGCCGCGGTGGTGGACGCCCGGGTGCGGAGGTTGCCGAACGCGATCACCGCGGCCTGGGCGGTCGGCACGGTGGCTGGCTTGCTGGTGCCGGCGGTGATCGAGCAGCGTGGTGACGACTGGCTTCGCGCCGTCCTGGCGGGCGTGACGCTGACGGTGGTCTTCGGCCTCGTGGCACTGTCCGGCGCGCTGGGCTGGGGCGACGTCAAGGCCGCCGCCGCCGTCGGTGTGATCTTGGGATGGCTGGGGTGGGTGGCCGTCTACGCCGGGATGCTTGCCGCGGCCGTGCTGGCGGGCGGATGGGCTGTGGTGCTGCTCGCCCGGGGAAGGGCCCGACGGCGCACACGCATCCCGCTCGGCCCGTTCCTGGTGGCGGGCGCGGTCATTGCGCTGACCGCGCTCCGCGCGTAGGAGAGCCCGGTGTCGCTCGCCGCGGCACGGCGTGCATGGTCCACTACGGGCTGACGCCGTCCCAGGCTGCCCCCAGGTGCGCCAACTGCTCGGCGTACTCGATGCGCTCAGACCACCCGGACGGCCAGGCGTCCATGCCCGCGGCCGCGCCGATGAAGGCACCGGTGAGGCAGGCGATGGAGTCGCTGTCGCCCGAGGTGGTGGCCGCGCGGGCCAGGGCGACGACCGGCTTGTCGGGGAACATCAGCGCGCAGTACAGGCCTGTGGCCAGCGCCTCCTCGGCGATCCAGCCGGCTCCGGTCGCCTGGCACGGGTCGGCGGAGGCGTCCGGGGCGACGAGGGCGTCACGGAGCCGGCCGACGGCGGCTGCGCATTCGTCCCAGCCGGTGGCGATGAACGCTTCGGGGCTGCGGGAGCGGGCCACCGACCACAGGTCTCCCAGCCAGGCGTGGTGGTAGCGGCGGCGCTGGCTGCTGCAGCGCTCGTGCAGCAGTCCGGGAAGGTCGGCCAGGTCGGCGCCGTCGCGCAGCATCCGGATCGCGTAGGCGGTCAGCTCGGCGGCGGCCAGGGCGGTGGGGTGCCCGTGCGTCAGCGCCGCCTGGAACTGGGCGATGCCGGCGACCTCGTCGAGGTCCAGCGAGGCGACGAGGCCGACCGGGGTGACGCGCATGTTCGCGCCGCAGCCCTTGGAATGCACGGCGGTGGCCTGCTGCCAGCGGCCACCGCGGGCAAGCCGGCCGCAGGCGCCCATGCACGTGGCGCCCGGTGCCCGGTTGTTGTCGGGGCTGCGCGACCAGGCCACGAATCCGTCGCGCAGCAGCGGCTCCAGGGCCTGCGGCGTGAACTCGTCGGTGTTGTGCAGTGCGTGCGCGACCGCGAGCGCCATCTGGGTGTCGTCGGTGACGAGGGCCGGAGTGCCTTCCAGGTCGCGGGGCCCGCCCGGGCCGTAGCGGGCGACGATCGCCGGGACGCGGAGGAACTCGGTGGCCTTACCGAGGGCGTCGCCGTAGGCCAGCCCGAACAGCGATCCGGTGGCGGTACTGGTGGCGTTGCTGGTCAACATGCTGCTGTCCTTCCGGGCGGAGGGGCGGTCAGCCGGGCGGGAACGGCGGCCGCCGGGCGGGGAAGGCCTGGTCTCAGCGCTTCCCCGCCCGGCGGCACGTCACTGCTCGGTCGGGCCCTCGGTGGGGTAGAGCGAGACGTCGAGCAGCATGACCCGCTTGAACCGGCCCGCGCTGAAGCCCCGCGTGGCACCGAGCGGTCCGTTCAGCGCCGCGATGATCGTCTCCGCGAGGCTGCTCTTGGCCTCCGCCTCGGTCGCGCCGAGGGCGAAGAGGTTGTCGTGGAAGCTGCGGCCGTGGGCGGTCGCGACGAAGCCACCGTCCTCGTGCGGCCGGACCTGGACGAACGCCTGGTACACGTCGCGAGCGATCTTCTCGATCATTGTGCCTCCCCTGTCGACTGACTGATATCAGTCTAACGTTAGATTGATATTGATGCAAGGGTCGCAGTGGTCGTGGCACCGGTTTCGACGCTTTCAGTGCTGCGCGCCGTGAGACTTCTCGCTTGGATGTCAGTGGATTCCTCACTTCCTGTCAGTAGGTCTTCTCATCTTGTGTCAGTGCGTGCGGCATGTCGTACGAGGCTGAGGTGCTGCTCGCAGCCTGGCGCGACAGATGTTGAGTGACAGGTTGTTGCCACTCGAACCAACAGGTGATGCCACGGTCGCCGACAGGTTTGTCACTGGCCGGACGCGCCGAGGCGCCTGGCCCCCGATGGCGGGCGCTACTGGTAGCGGCTGAGGAACGCAACGTGCGGATGTAGCTCGGCGTGGTGCGGGGCCGTTGAGGTTGCGGACTAGGCCGCGGTCCAGTGGCCTTCTCCCCGGTGCGCCAGACCGCCAGGTCCGCCGGTGTCGGCACCTGCTCCGAACGCGCGCTGCAACGTGCGCTCGATGACCGGCTGCGCCCCAGATCAGCCGGTCACGAGGAAGTCCGGCACCGGCTCCCCGGCGACCGGGGCCTAGCCCCGGCCTAGCCCGGACACCACCGCCGTCCGGGCCGCCCGGGCAACCGCAGCGATGTTGCCGCGGAAGTACGCGAACGCCTCCCGGTCCACCGGGACCGGTTGGGCGCGGCGGGTACCGGCTGGGCCCGGTCATCTCCAGCCACCCGCCACACGGTCCGCACGTCGACGCCCAGTCCCGACTGGCAGTGCCGGCGCCGGCAGATGTTAGTGACGGTGGCTCGTTCGACTCGCTGACAGTGCGTCAGGCGTTGTAACCGGTTCCCTTCGGGATCCAGGTCTTGATGCTGGGCCCGTATGGAAACAGTCGTCTTCCTATGCCGATCAAGCCAGGGGCCTCCTGGACGACGATCTGCCAGGCAGTCTCATCGAGGCCTTGCGGGCATGGCGGGTTCCACCCCTTGCGGGATGAGGGAACGTCCGCGATCGCAATGAGCAGGCGGCCGTCGAGGTGTTCTACGCCCCGGTCGGTGATGGCGAGATCGCCGGTGAGCCGGTGCAGCGACGTGGTGATCGGGGCGTCGTCCGGCAGTGTCAAGCCGAGTGCGCGCTGCACGTTGCGCGCGGCGAGGCTCCAGTCCGGGCGGTTGTTGGGCTGACGGTAGTGCCCTTCCTGGCGAAGTTTGTCCTTGATGCGCCCTGCCACCTCAACGAGCGTCTCGTCCGGGCGCCATTCCTCGGATACCTGGCTGCTGCTAACCGGGCTGAACGTGTCGGGCTTGCCAGCGGGATACGCGGTGATCATGATGACGTTGTCCGATACCTGCTGCTCGTATTGGAAGTAGGCGCCGTAGCTGAAGGCGAGCCAGATTCCTTTGACGTCGGCGTTGGCCTGGACCCGGATCCAGCCGCTGTCGATCGCCTTGAGCCGGGTAGCTTCGGCGAGCGCGGCCGCCACGTTGCCGAAGGCCATGTCGTCCATCGCGGTGACGAGGTCGTGATGCCAGGAGTGTTGTTTCTCGATCTGCTCGTCGACATTCGCTTGTAGATCATCGATTCGGGTGCTTAGGCCGGCCAGGCGTCGTTCCAGCGGGGCGACAAGTTCCTCCTGTACCTGCCGCGTGACGGTTCGTGTCACCTGGCGGGTAAAGCCGCGTTCCAACACGAAGAAGAGTGCGAGTAGGACCCATGCCGCGGAGGCCTCCACAAGGAACGAGAGCATGATGTCCTCCGCCTTATCACCGCCGGCGATGGCGAATGTAAGTCGGACAAACACCGCTCCGGCCAGCGTGCAGAGAACCACGGCACCCCACCGGATCCTGGTTCTGGGCTGTTCCTCGCTCACGCCTCGGCAGCCTACTAACGTCGATCAAAGTCGAGTTGCTCGGCAAGGCTGTGAACCACAGCTGAAACAGTGCAACGGTGCACGGCCCGAAGAAGATCGACCCGTTGGACAGAATAGGGCCACAGGCTGTTTCACTGACTCTGATTCATGCCGCCCACGGGCACTACGGCCGGACGGATCTTCTGAGACCTCAAAGCCGCGGCGCTACTGGTAGCGGGTGAGGCTGAATGCAACGTCCAGATGCAGCTCGGCGTGGTGCGGACCGTTGAAGTCGCGGATCAGGCCGCGGTCCGATCGGGCACGCCTCGCTCAATTTCACCCGGATCTACACTGCCTACCGACGCGTACCCGGCCCGGGCCGTCGAGTTGCTACACACCGACCGTTGACCTCGACCAGACCGTCGCCCCGGGCCGACGGTCCCTCGGCGATCACCATCAGTTCGATCTACAGCGGCGACTAAGGGGTTCGATGGACGTCCAGCAGGCTGTTGACAACTTCGTCGGCGCGCTCAAGCACTGTGAGAACCTGGTGGCGGTTCATCGAGCCGCTGGCAACGGCGGCCGGGGTCGACGCGACCAGGAGACCTCGCTCAATCGCGGCACGATCGTCATGGCGGTGGCCACCTGGCAGGCATTTGTGCAGGATCTGGCGCTGGCGCTCCATGACGCAGCACAGGCAGAACTGCAGACGGGGCCTTACCCCCGGAACTTGGACACGGGGTTTATGCGGCTTGTGGGATGGTAGCTGATCTTTCTTGGATCCGCTCGTAGGTGATCGGG
>NZ_JBNZCE010000026.1:0-67430 GCF_050589265.1 Actinoplanes sp. G11-F43 | reverse complement strand
TCGCCCGTGCCAACCGACGCGCCGACCGCCGATCACACGACCTCATCACCGCTGTGACCAGCAGTTACCCCAGAACGCAATGACCCTGGCCGCTACGAGCATGCTCACGTTCATCGAGACCATTCACCACAGTCAACGACTGACGACGTTGATCGGGATGATGTGGAGGATCTCATGGTGGCAGCTCAGGGTGGAGGCGGTGCGGGCGCCGGGTCTGGACGCTGACATCTCGACGTCGAACTGTCGACCGGAGCCGCGGAGTTTCAGCCCGATCTCCAGCGACTGGCCACCCTCTCGTGGACCATGATCTCGGCTCCCGGACAGCGGCCATCCCTCGGTGAAAACCACGACAGGGGCCGCGGAGAAGGCCTGAGGCCTGCCCGCACGGAACCTCCGCTGTCCACACTCGGCCGACGGCGTCAATCCGATGTGGGGGCGGCCCCTTCGAGCTCCTCGATGCGCATGCTGAGGCGGATCATCAGGTCCTTGATGCCACCATCGAAGCAACCATTTTGCCAATCCTCCTCGATCCAGGCCGACTCCTCTCGGAGGATCCGGGCGCGCTGGGCGGGGCTGACAGCCGAGACATCGGCTGCGGGGTGCGACTGTCGAGTCATGTTCGGCATCTCAGCACAGGGGTCTGACACTTTCGTTCCGCCGGGACCGGGCAATCGCACGAGGTCGTATCCGCCGGCGTGGTGTGGGAGGCCCCGCACTCATCGCCGCGCGTCGCCCCACCTGCCGTTTTGCCCGTGCCGGTAGAAGAAGGCGGGCGCGACGACAGGAGGTGATCGGGGCGCTGACCGACATCCGCGACGGGAATCCCGAGACCGATCCCACGGCCCTGCTCACCGAGCCGGCCGAGGTCATCGGGCTGACGCCTACGACCGCCGGGACAGCGGTTCGGTATGACGCGGCGTGTCCCGACGAGATCAATGCGCGGATCGCCCTCAACCGGGAGACCGCGGACCGGGAGACCGCGGACCGGGAGGAACGGACCGGCAAGCCACGGACAGGCAGACCACGGACCGGGAGGAACGGACCGGGAGGAACGGACCGGGAGGAGCGGCTGTGGGAGGCGCAGCAGGCGATTCCACCGAAGCGGGATTCGTGACAGCCGTGCTCCTCGACGAGATGTATCCGCCCTCCCCCGCGTGCCTCAGGACATCAGGTGGTGGCGGTCCTCGACGTCGAGGTGGGTTCGTCGGCACGACCGGCGAGGACGTTCCTGGGCGGCCCGCAACGATCGCTGCATCGTCACCGGGAATGTCAGCGACTTCGCCCGCCTGGCACCGCAGGGCTTCGGTCATGCCGGCATCGTCTTCGCCTCCGGCAGGCGTTCCCCGCACATCATCGGGCCGGCACCGGCTCAGGAAGCCGATCTCCGGTCCGCGGGGGCGACGCCCAGCCACGACGAGGCGGCCTGGCCGATGGGGCGTGCCAGGCCCGCTCCGCCACGCCGTCAGGATGCCGGCGGCAGGGTCAGCGCAGGAGTCCGTCGCGCATCTGGGCCGGCATCTCGATGACCTTGGCCGGGGCCGGCGCCTCGACCGTTACCGGGGCGCCGAAGTCCGAGTACCGTGCCCGCACCGGGCCGCCGGTGGCGCCCGTCTCGATGACCAGTTCGCTGAGCCGGCCCTGCTCGTCGACCCGGGCCGTGAACGGCACCTGTTCGGCGGCCGGGCCGGGAGAGGCCGGTGCCACCTTGCCTCCGGCCGAGAAGGTCTCCTTGTCGAGCGTGCCCTGGTAGCTGCCGGCGCCGACCTTCTCCGCCGTCACCATGCCGCCCAGGAAGGTACGCGTATCGACGATCTTGTGAGGGTTGAGCACGCTGTCGGCCGGGACCGCGGACGCGTCGACGTGCCACCACACCCCGGGGGCGAGTCCGGGGACCCCGGCGGCGATCTGCAGGTAGAAGTCGGTGCCGACCAGGAGCAGCCGCAGTTCCCTGTGCTCGCCGTTCTGTTCGGACCTCATGGTCAGATCGGCTCGGGCGTTCTTCGTGTCGGCGACGCCGGAGACGTCCATGGCGCCGGGGACGGTCACCGACAGCCGGAGCGACCGGTCCTCCAGCTTCTTCGCCGCTTCCGACAATCCGGCCAGCGCGGTCACGGCCGGCGGGATAGAGGCCGACGGGGTTGAGGCCGACGGGGTTGAGGCCGTTGAGGACCCTGAGCCGGCACAGCCACTCACCACCATCGCCGTGCTGAGCGCCAGGCCGGCGACGGCGATCGGGCGCATTCTCATCCAGGGCTCCAAGATCATGACGATGGGGGCATCACGATATCGAGCGGCTGCGATGCTGTCCGGCCCGCCCCTTGTGGACGTCCGGCCATCACCGCACGACAGGGCAATGGGGCTGTTCAGGCCGGGAAGCCGGCCAGCTCCTTGACCGCCGCGGCCAGGCGGAGGTCGAAGCCGGAGTGGATGAGTTCGCGGCAGTCGTGGTCGCCGGCGGTGGCCAGGCGGCGGATGTCGTGGATGGCGGCGCTCATCCGGTCGCGGACCTCGCGGATCATGTCGGCGGCGGTGCCGCGCCAGCCGTACGCGTCCAGCAGCAGCCGGAGGCGGCGGGGGCGGTCGTTCAGGTCGAGGCCGGGCCAGGCGTCGCCGGGGTCGTCGGGGTGGGCGCTGAGCGGGACCCAGGCGAAGGCGGTGAACGCCAGGTCGGCGTCGCGGGTGACCGGGCCGGCGAAGTCCCAGCCGACGAAGCCGGTGAGGCGGCGGCCGGCCCGGGTGGCGTTGTAGGGGGCGGCGTCGTTGTGGCCGATGATCATGCCGGGTTCCCAGGCGCCGCCTTTGCGCCAGACGGCGCCGTCCGGTGGGACGAAGTCGGTGACCGCCTCGTGGTATTCGCGCAGCCACTGGGCGACCTGCCAGAGGGTGTCGTCGTTGCGGGCCCACTCCGGCCAGGGCAGTGCCGGGCCGGCGGTGTCCCCGGCCGGTGGCGCACCGTCGAAACCCGTCCGCTCCAGGTGTCGCAGCAGAGCCTGGACCGCCGGGGTCCACGGTTCACCCACCGGATCGCTGGGTAACTCCGGTTCGAAGTTCATGATCAACCTCCGGGGTGGACGGTAGTCCGGAGATCATCGATCATGTATCGGCCGGGCGTCCTACCGGAAGCTGACGAATAACGGAACTTATGCAGGTCACGCCTCTTGGATCAATTGATCCAAGAGACATGACCCACACGTGTCAGGCGAAGATCAGACCCGCGTCCGCCTTGGCGAGCAGCAGCGGCGGCGGGGTGAACCGCTCGCCGTATCGGTCGGCGAGCTGCCGGGCCCGGGCGACGAAACCGGGCAGGCCACCGTCGTACTGGTTGATGTACTGCAGCACACCACCGGTCCAGCCGGGGTATCCGATGCCCAGGATGGAGCCGATGTTGGCCTCGGCGACCGAGGTCAGCACCCCCTCGTCCAGGCATTTCACCGTCTCGATGGCCTCGATGAAGAGCATCCTCTCCTTGAGGTCCTCGAACGGGATCGCCACCTCCGGCCGGGCGAACGCGGACAGGCCCGGCCACAGCCCGGCCCGTTTGCCGTCGGTGTACTCGTAGAAGCCCGCCCCACCGGACCGGCCGGGCCGCCCGAACTCGTCGATCATCCGGTCGATCACCTGGTCGGCCGGGTGCGCCTCCCACTCCCGGCCGGCCGCCGACGCGGCGGCCCGGTACTCGTCGCGGATCTTCCGGGGCAGCGTCAGAGTCAGCTCGTCCATCAGCTGGAGCACCGGCGCCGGATATCCGGCCTGGCTGCTGGCCTGCTCGATGCTGGCCGGGGCGACCCCTTCGGCGAGCAGGGCGATGCCCTCGTTGGTGAACGTGCCGATCACCCGGCTGGTGAAGAAGCCGCGGCTGTCGTTGACCACGATCGGGGTCTTACGGAGGCGGCGTACCACGTCCAGCGAACGGCGTACCGCAAGCTCTCCGGTCTTCTCGCCTCTGATCACCTCGACCAGGGGCATCTTGTCGACCGGGGAGAAGAAGTGCAGCCCGATGAAGTCGGCCTGGCGGCTGACCCCGTCGGCGAGCGCGGTGATCGGCAGCGTCGAGGTGTTGGAGCAGAGCAGCGCGTCCGGGGCGACCACGCCCTCGATCTCGGCGAACACCTTGTGCTTGAGCGCCGGGTCCTCGAAGACCGCCTCGATCACCAGGTCGGCGCCGGCCAGATCGGCGATCCGGTCGGTGGCGGTGATCAGGCCGAGCAGGGCGTCGCCCTTCTCCCGGGTGATCCGGCCGCGGCCGACGTCCTTGGCGACGAGCTTCTCCGAGTACGCCTTACCCCGCTGGGCGCCCTCCAGGGTCACGTCCCGCAGCACTGTGGGCAGTCCGGCGCGGGCGCAGACGTACGCGATGGCCGCCCCCATCATCCCGGCGCCCAGCACCGCGACCTTGGTGACCGGCGGGACCTCGCCGATGTCGCGCCGGCTGACCTCGTTCAGGTCGAAGAAGAACGCCTTGATCATGTTCTTGGCGACCGCGCCGGTGACCAGCTCGACGAAGTAGCGCGTCTCGATCACGAACGCGGTGTCCACATCGACCTGGGCGCCCTCGACCGCCGCCGACAGGATGTTGCGCGGCGCCGGGTAGGGGGCGTTCTTCAGCTGTTTGCGCAGGTTGGCCGGGAAGGCGGGCAGCATCGCGGCCAGCGAGGGGGTGGACGGCGTACCACCGGGGATCCGGTAGCCCTTGGTGTCCCAGGGCTGCGCCGCCTCCGGATTCTGGATGATCCACTCACGGGCCGCGGTGATCAGCTGTTCCGGGGTGTCCACCACCTCGTCGATCAAGCCGAGCGACACCGCCTTGGCGAGCTTGTGCCGGGTGCCCTTGAGCAGCACCTCCATCAGCGCGGTGGCCAGGCCCAGCAACCGGACGGTACGCACCACCCCACCACCGGCCGGCAGCAGGCCGAGGATCACCTCGGGCAGCCCGATCTCCAGCCGCGGATCGTTCAGCGCGATCCGCCGGTGGGTGGCCAGCGCCAGCTCCAGGCCGCCACCCAGAGCCGACCCGTTGAGCGCGGCCACCACCGGCCGGCCCAGCGTCTCCAGCCGGCGCAGCTGTCCCTTGACCCGGGTGGACAGCTCGAACACCTCGTCACCCCGGTCGGCCGGCACCGAGCCGAGCTGATCCAGGTCGCCGCCGGCGAACCAGGACTTCTTCGCCGAGGTGATGATCACGCCGGTGATCTCGTCGCGCTCGGCCTCGAGACGGCCGACCGTCTCCTCCATGCTGCGCACGTACGCGTCGTTCATGGTGTTCGCGCCCCGGCCCGGGTCGTCGAGGGTGAGCACCACGATGCCGTCGTCGGCGCGGTCGTAACGAATGGTCTCGGACACGGAATCTCCCTCAGAGTCGCTCGACGATGGTGGCGATGCCCATGCCGCCGCCGATGCAGAGGGTGGCCAGGCCGTACCGCCCACCCCGCCGCTCCAGCTCGTCGACGAGGGTGCCGAGGATCATGGCGCCGGTGGCGCCCAGCGGGTGGCCCATGGCGATCGCCCCGCCGTTGACGTTGACCTTCTCCGGGTCCAGTTTCAGGTCGTCGATGAAGTGCAGGACCACCGCTGCGAACGCCTCGTTGATCTCGACCAGGTCCAGGTCGTCGACGGTCAGCCCGGCCTTGTCCAGGGCCTTGCGGGCGGCCGGCGCCGGACCGGTCAGCATGATCGTCGGGTCGGCGCCGCTGAGCGCGGCCGACACGATCCGGGCACGCGGGGTCATCCCGGCCCGCTGCCCGGCCCGCTCCGAGCCGATCAGGACCAGGGCCGCGCCGTCCACGATGCCGGACGAGTTGCCGGCCGAGTGGACGTGGTGGATCCGCTCCACCCAGTGGTATTTCTGCAGCGCCACCGCGTCGAAGCCGCCCTGGTCGCCGATCGTCGCGAAGGAGGCCGGCAACTTGCCGAGGCTCTCCACCGTGCTGTCCGCGCGGATGTGCTCGTCGCGGTCCAGGATCAGCAGGCCGTTGCGGTCCCGGACCGGGACCACCGAGCGGTCGAAGTACCCGTTCTGCCAGGCGGCCGCCGCCTTCTGCTGGGAGCCGACGGCGAACGCGTCGACGGTCTCCCGGCTGAATCCGTCCATCGTCGCGATCAGGTCGGCGCTGATGCCCTGCGGGATGAAGTCGGTGGCCAGCGCGGTCTCCGGGTCCATCGCCCAGGCGCCGCCGTCGGAGCCCATCGGCACCCGCGACATCGACTCGACGCCACCGGCCAGCACCAGGTCCTCCCAGCCGGACCGGACCTTCTGCGCGGCCACGTTGACCGCCTCCAGGCCGGAGCCGCAGAACCGGTTGAGCTGCACACCGGACGTCGTGTACGGCAGGCCGGCCGCCAGCGCCGCGGTCTTGGCGATGTCGGAGCCCTGGTCGCCGAGCGGGGACACCACACCGAGCACCACGTCCTCGATGTCGGCCGGGTCGACCGACGGGAACCGGCGCCGCAACTCGCCGATCAGGCCCACCACCAGCGAGATGGGTTTGACCCCGTGCAGCGATCCGGTCTTCTTGCCCCGGCCGCGCGGCGTCCGCACGGCGTCGTACAGATAGGCCTCGGTCGTCATCGACAGCTCCCCTGTATGCGAATTGCGACTAACTTTTGCCGATGTTTCCGCTAGGTGTCAAGGATATGAGATCGGATCGCGGGTGAATCACGGATCACCGTTAGGCTGTCTGTCATGAGCATCGCCGCAGCCGGCGAGCCGGCGCCACCGGCGGTTCGCAAACGGCCCAAGAACCGCCGGGCGCAACTCGCCCTGACCGCCGCCGAGATGTTCTGCGAGCGGGGTTACCACGGGGTCAGCCTGGACGAGATCGCCACCGCGGTCGGCATCAGCGGCCCGGCGATCTACCGGCACTTCCCCAACAAGTACGCGATGCTCGTCCATGCCACCCGCCAGCTCGCCGAGGCGGTGCGGGCGGCCACCGGCCTGCCCGGCGAGGACGATCCGCGCCGCCGGGTGGACGCGCTGCTCGCCGTGCTGGCCCGGCTCGCCGTCGAGCACCGGCGGGTGGCCGGCCTCTACCAGTGGGAGTGGCGCTACCTGGAGGCCGAGCACCGCGAGGAGTTCATGGCCGAGCTGGGTGTGCTGGCCGGCCGTCTCGCCGTACCGCTGCGGCAGTCCCGCCCGGAGATCGGCGACCGGGACGCGCACGCCCTGGTGCGGGCCGCTCTCAGTGTCTTCGGCAGCCTCGGCACCCACCGGGCCGCGATCGCCCGGGGCCGCGCCGAGCTGGCACTGCGCCGGGCCGCCTGGGCGCTGCTGGACGCGGAGCCGGCCACCCCGCTGGTGCCCACCACCGAATACCCGGCGCCGGAACCCCTGCTCGGGGTGACCGCGCGCCGGGAGATCCTGCTGAACGAGTCGGTGAAGCTGTTCCACCGGCACGGATACCACGCGGTCGGGGTGGAGGACATCGGCCGGGCCGCCGGGATCAACGCGTCAAGCGTCTATCGTTACTTCCCCGGCAAAGCCGACATCCTGGCGGCCGCGTTCTACCGCGCCTCCGAGCGGGTCGCCGAATCCACCGCGGCCGCCCTCTCCGGCGCCACCGGCGACGCCGACGCGCTGCACCGGATGATCGGGTCCTACGTGGAGCTGACCTTCGAGCGCAGCGCCCTGGTCTCGGTCTATCTCGCGGAGAACAACAATCTGCCCGAGGCCGACCGGCATGAGCTGCGCAAGGTGCAGCGGCTGCACGTCGAGGAGTGGGTGCGGCTGCTCGGCCGGCTGCGGCCGGAACTGGCCGTACCGGAGGCCCGGATCCTGGTGCACGCCGCGCTCAACCTGGTCACCGACCTCAGCCGGCTGGTCCGTTTCGACCGTCGCTCCGGGATGGACCGGCATCTGACCAGATTGATGTCGACAGTGCTCCACGCCTGAAAAGTTAAGCCGGATTCGCATCATGCCTTCCGCTGAAGTTAATGCGCGTTTACAGTCGCGCCATAGCTTTCTCCAGGAGGCAGCTCATGGATCCCGTCCTCGAACAGCGCTGTTCCGCCATAGCCCGCGACCTGACGATTCCCGCACTGCTGCACCGCAACGCCACCGACCATCCCGACCTGCCGGCGCTCAGCCGGCTCGACTCGGCCGACACCCTCACCTGGCGTGAGCTGCGCGACGAGGTGGCGGTGCTCTCCCGCGGCCTCGCCGACCTCGGCCTGAGCTCCGGCGACCGGATGCTCATCATGATGTCCAGCCGGCCCGAACACTGGCTGGTCGACCTCGCCGCCGTCCACCTCGGCGCGGTCCCGTCCACCGTCTACGCCACCCTCTCCACCGACCAGCTCCGCTACCTGGCCCGGCACAGCAGAGCCGGCGTCGTGGTGCTGGAGAACGAGGCGGCCCTGGCCAAGTGGGCGCCGATCCTCGACGACGTACCGGAGATCCGCCGGGTGGTGATCGCCGACCGCGAGGGCGACGACGACACCGGCCGGATCGTGTCCCTGCGGCAGGTCGGCGTGCGCGGCGCGGCCGCACACCAGGCCGACCCGGAGGCCTTCGAGAAGACCTGGCGGGAGGTCCGCCCGGACCAGCCGGTCACCCTCCTCTACACCTCCGGCACCACCGGCGACCCCAAGGGTGTCGTGCTCACCCACCACAACGTCATCTACCAGACCGTGGTCATGGAGCACACCATCGAGACCCCGGCACACGCCGCCTCGCTGGCCTACCTGCCGCTCGCGCACATCGCCGAACGGGTCCTCGGCGTCTACAACCCGATCTACCGGGCCGGGCACGTCACCATCTGCTCCGACCCGGCCCAGCTGCTCGCCGGGCTGGTCAAGGTGCGGCCGGTGTCGTTCTTCGGGGTGCCACGCATCTGGGAGAAGATGACAGCCGGCGTGCAGGGCCAGCTCGCCGCCGCCGAACCGCAGGTCAAGGCGGCCGTCGAGATGGCCCGTGAGGTGGCGCTCCAGGTGCACCGGCTGCGCCAGGACGGTGCCGAGGTGCCGGCCGGCCTGGCCGCCAAACACGCCACCCTGGACGCGCAGGTGCTCAAGCCGCTGCGCGCCAAGCTCGGCATGGACAACATGCTCTGGGCCGGCAGCGGGGCCGCGCCGATCCCGGTCGAGGTCCTGCTCTACCTCGCCGGCATCGGTATCGACGTGCTTGAGGTCTGGGGGATGACCGAGACGACCGGAACAGCGACGATCAACACCCCTGCCCATTTCCGTACGGGCACCGTCGGCCGCCCGAACGGGGGCATGGAGATCCGGCTCGCCCCCGACGGCGAGATCCTGGTCCGGGGGCCACTGGTGTGCGCCGGATACCTGCGCGCCGACGGTGGCGTCGACCCGGTCACCGACGGCGACGGCTGGCTGGCCACCGGAGACGTCGGGGCGTTCGACGACGACGGCTACCTGACCATCACCGACCGCAAGAAGGAGCTGATCATCAACTCCAGCGGGAAGAACATCTCCCCCGCACAGATCGAGAACCTGCTCCGGGCCCATCCGCTGATCGCGCAGGCGGTGGCGGTCGGCGACCGGCGGCCGTACGTCACCGCCCTGATCGTCCTCGACGAGGAGATCGCGCCGCTCTGGGCCCGGTCCAAGGGCCTGCCCTTCCGGACCATCGCCGACCTCGCCGAGGATCCGGTGCTACGGGCCGAGATCGATGTGGCGGTGTCCGCGGCCAACGCCAGGCTGTCCCGGCCGGAACAGGTCAAGACCTACCGGATCCTGGCGCGCGGCTGGACCCCGGAGACCGGTGAGCTGACCCCGACGCTGAAACTGCGACGGCGGATCATCCAGGAACGGTACGCGGGCGAGATCGGCGCGCTGTACAGCTGAGTGGTGTGGTGCCGGCCTGTGCTCAGGCCGGCACCCACTCTTCCCGGTCACGCGTAGCAGAACTCGCGGTAGCCCTCGGCGTACCCGCGTTCCCAGCCTTCCTCGTACCCGCGCATGTAGTCCGACTCGCCGCGGTCCCGCAGGCCCTTGAGCATCGCCCGGTTCGGGCGTTCGCACTCCTCACGGGCCTCCCGCCAGCCGTCCTTGCGGCCGTCCCGGAAACCCTGCCGGAACGACCGGCTCGGCCACGGGTCACTACCGGTCACGACGGCGCTGCCGGATGCCGGTGCGGCCACGGCCGGTGTCGTCACGACGGTGATGCCGGCGGTCGCCAGGAACAGTGCTCCGGCGGCCAGCGCACAACTCTTGCGAAGTTCCATCCCACTTGCCTCCCCCGTTGGTCCCGGGGCGCCGGACAGGCGTCCCGGCAAGGCAGAACCTACGCCCGGACACCGGTGACGTCCGGCGAACGAGCAGGTGGTGGCCCGTTCGGCCCCGGGAGTCGCGCTGTTCGGACCGACTTGCCCGGTCTCGCTGTGGCCTGCGTCATCGCCCAGGCGTCCGACCCCTGACGCGGCCTCCGGCGGTGGTGCATGATGTCGGCGTTTCCCGAGGTGGAGGTCGTTGTGAAGCGCCGATCGCTGTTGACCCTGGCGGCACTGGCCACCGCGGCGGGCTGTGGCACCACCGCCGCGCCCACGTCACCCGTCTCCGCCACCGCGGCTCCGGTCACCCCCGGCCCGGTCCCGTCCCCGTCCGGCGCGGCCCCGTCCGCCCGTGCGACCGCCCGCCTGGGATCCGCCGCGACCGCGACGTCACCACCGGCGTCCACCTCGCCGTCCGCGTCGGCGGCTGCTCCGTCCGGCCGGGGCGGCCCGGTCCAGGCGCCCGCCGGCAAGGTGATGCTCGGGTCGTACCTGGCACTCGGCGGCAGGAACCTCAAACAGAGCCTGTCACTGCGCCGCAGCCAGCTCGACCGTGAGCAGCGGATCGTCCACCGGTTCTATCCGTGGGACGGCTACGTGCCCCGCTCCGAGCCGGACATCGCCCGGTCCAGCACCCTGATGGTGTCGTGGCACGGCGCGCCCTACGCCGGCATCCTCAACGGTTCCGCCGACAAGAACATCCGCTCGATGGCCCGCAGACTGCGCGACATGAAACGCCCGATCCTGCTGCGCTGGGGCTGGGAGATGAACGGCGACTGGTTCGAGTGGGGCGGCGCGCGCAACGGGCAGAACGCCGCGAACTACGTGAAGGCCTGGAAACGGATCCACGGCGTCTTCACCGACCAGGGCGCCGGCAACGTGGCCTGGGTGTGGAGCCCGAACTGGAACTCGTCCCCGAACACGTCATGGAACAAGATCCAGAAGTACTACCCCGGCGACGACCACGTGGACTGGGTGGGCGTCTCCGGCTACAACTTCTACAACGAGACCCCGTCCACCCTCTTCAACCCGATCACCAGGTTGTACGGCCCCCGAAAACCGATCATCCTGAGCGAGACGGCGGCCGTGCGCAACAAGGCGAAGTGGATAAAGCAGCTGCACTCGTGGGTCGAGGACACCCCGTCGGTCGGCGCGGTGGTGTGGTTCGACACCGACATCCAGCAGGGCACCGACAACAACTTCCGCTTCGACACCGACGCCGCGGCCCTGTCCGCCTACCGCTCCATGGCCCGAAGCCCCCACTTCACCGGCTGAGTCTTCCCACAGCCGCACCGACAGTGCGATCACGCACCACAACAGGGCGGAAGCACTCCGTGCCGATGAGTAAGCTGCCAGCATGCTCACCCGGCTCGAGGTCCAGGGCTTCAAGAACCTCCTGGATGTAGCCGTTGATTTCGGTCCCTTCACCTGCATCGCCGGGGCGAACGGAATCGGGAAGTCCAACGTCTTCGACGCCATCGAGTTCCTGTCGTACCTGGCGAGCGACTCACTGGTGGAGGCAGCCCGACGGGTGCGGGGCGCTTCCGGAATCAGTGGTGATCCCCGTGATCTCTTCTGGGACGGCTACCGGGACCACCCGCGGGAGATCCACCTCGCCGTGGAGATGCTCGTTCCGGCCGAGGTGGAGGACGATCTCGGCACCCCGACCACCGCCACGACGACCTTCCTGCGCTACGAGGTGACGCTGGGCTACTCGGCACCGGAGGGTGAGGGCGGCATCGGGCGGCTGACCCTGCTGGCCGAGGTCCTCCGGCACATCACCAAGGGTGAAGCCGGACGGCATCTCCGGTTCCCGCACGAGGCCAGGACCTTTCGGAACGCGGTGGTGACCGGTCAGCGACGCGGCGGCCCGTTCCTCTCGACCGAGCAACGCGATACCGGCACCGTCGTCAACGTTCACGGGGACGGTGGAAGCTTCGGCAGACCACAGCCCCGGGCGGCCGCCCGGGCGGGTCGCACTGTCATGAGCACCGTCACGACCAACGACTATCCGACGATTCTGGCGGCCCGGCGCGAAATGCAGAGCTGGCGCCGGCTCGCGCTGGAACCGTCCGCCCTGCGAGGGCCCGACAATCTGCACGGTTCCCGATCGCTGGACACCGATGGCAGCCACCTGGCGGCCACTCTGTACCGGATAGCCCGCGAACCGGACCCGGTCACCGGAATCGTCGATCCCGACGCCGTCTATGCACGGGTCGCCAACCGCCTCTCCGACCTCGTCGGTGTTGGCGTGGAGGGCGTCGAAGTGGAACTCGACCAGGTCCGGGAGGTCTTCACCCTCTTCCTGCGGGAGAAGGGTGGCCTCCGGCTACCCGCGAGAGCCCTGTCGGAGGGGACTCTTCGTTTCCTGGCTCTGTGTGTGCTGCTGGAGGACCCCAGTTTTGTAGGGTTGATCTGCATGGAGGAACCCGAGAACGGGATACATCCCGCCAACCTTCCGGCGATGGTGGATCTGATCCGGGATCTGGCCGTCGACCCGTCGGGAACGCCCGATGCGGGCAATCCGTTCCGGCAGGTCATCGTGAACACCCACTCGCCCGGGGTGGTCCAGCTGTGCGACCCCGACGATCTGCTGCTCGCCGAGGTGAAACAGTTCCGGTCAGCGAGCGGTGATCATGCCCGCGCGCTGTCGCTCCTTCCCTTCGCGGAATCATGGCGCGCCGAGTCCGCCGGCACTGTCTTCACTCGTGCCGACGTGGTCTCCTACCTGACCTCCCCGGAAGACGCCCGGATCACACTTCCCTCGGAGATCGCCGGATGAGGACACGACAGTATTCCGGTGTGTTCATCGGTGAGGGCAGCTCGGACATGCCGATCTCCGACATCGTCGAGAGCCTTTTCCTGGACCGCGAGATCTCCGTTCGCCTGAGCAAACCCGATTTCGGTCTTCTCGAAAAGTGAAGAAGGACGTCCGTTCCCGTATCGAGGCGGCGACATGACTCGCCGGCGGACGGATCGACCTGATCGTGGTCCACCGGGACGCGGACAATGCGGGCCGGAGAGCAGACGGGACGAGACCGATCGAGCCGTCAGATCTCTTCAATCGACCTCGACGATCCTGCCTGTCATCCCGGTGCGGATGACGGAGGCCTGGCTGCTCCTCGACGAATCAGCGATCCGGAGTGTGGCCGGCAAACCGGGCGGGCGGACACATCTGGGCCTGCCGGGATGGCGCGAGGCCGAACGGCACGCCGACCCTAAACAACTCCTCGCCGAGTGCCTGCTCAAAGCGGCTGAGGAGAAGGGGCGGCGCAGGGACCGGATCGCGAATCGATTCCCCCAGAATCGCAGGCAGCTCCTCGAACGGCTGGATCGGCACGGGCCGGTGACGAAGCTGGAAAGCTGGCGGCGGCTGGTCAGCGACATCGACGACATCGTGGTCCGGTGGGCGGACGAGTGATTCCGGGCGGATAGCCGGTGACCGGGCGCATTCGCCCGGCGGTCGCGGGGAGTGCGTGCGCCTCGCCCGCGTCGCGGGGACCCGGCAGGGCATGTCGATTCGGCAGTGCCCGACAGACGTACCATATGGCGGTTTTAAGGGTTTTGACCGGCCAGCCGCCGGTAGTAGGGGTCGGTGCGCAGCAGGTCGGCGTGGGTGCCCTCGGTGCGGATCCGGCCGGCGTCGACGACCAGGACGCGGTCGGCGGTGCGGATCGTGGAGAAGCGGTGGGCGATTACTACCAGGGCGCACACCGCGGACACCTCGTGCAGGGTGGCGGCCAGGGTGTTCTCGCTGTCCGGGTCGAGGTGGGCGGTGGGCTCGTCGAGCAGGATCAGGTCGGGGCGGGTGAGCAGGCACCGGGCGATCGCGACCCGCTGGCGCTGGCCGCCGGACAGGCGCCGGCCGTGGTCGCCGACCGGGGTGTCCAGGCCGCGCGGGAGGGCTTCGACGGTGCGGTGCAGGCCGGTCATCGCCAGCACCCGGCGAATCTCACCGTCGGTGACCGCACCGGCGCCGTAGAGCAGGTTGTCACGCAGAGTGCCGGCCAGTAGTGGGCAGTCCTGTTCGACCAGGCCGATCGCCGAGCGGTGCCGGGCGTACGACGTGAAACGGCTCTCCCGGCCGTGCAGCAGGACCGTGCCGGAGTCCGGTTCGTAGAACCGCTCGGCCAGCGCGAAGATCGTCGACTTGCCCGCCCCGGACGGGCCGACCAGGGCGGTCTGCCCGCGGGCCGGGATGCTGAAGCCGACGCCGCGCAGCACCGGGCGGTCCGGCTGGTAGCCGAACCAGACGTCCCGGAACTCCAGCACCGGCCCGCGGCGCCGGGGTGTGCCGGCCACCCGGGCCACCGCGACCGGGCGGTCCCGTTCCACCGGCAGGGCCAGCACCTCGCCGATCCGCTGGAGCGCGCCGGAGCCCTGCTGGACCGCGCCGACCGCCTGGAAGATCTCGTAGACCGGCGCGGCCAGGTAGGTCATGGCGAGGGTGAACGCGACCAGTTCACCGAGGGTTATCGCGCCTGACGACACCCGGCTCGCGCCGACCAGCAGCACCGCCAGGAACGCGCCGCTGACCGCCAGGTCGTTGGCCGGCCCGCTGAGGGCGACCATGCCGGCCATCCGGAGATTCGCCAGGTACGCGCCCCGGGCCGACGAGTCCAGCCGCCCGGCCTCCACCTCCTCGGCCCGGCAGGCGCGCACCACCCGGATGCCGCCGAGGGCCCGTTCCAGGTCGGCGAGCAGTTCCCCTTCGGCGGTCTGTGCCACCCGTGACTCGATCCGCACCCGGCGGACCACGGTCAGCAGGGCGGCGAACGAGCCGCCGAACAGCAGCACCACCGCGCCGAGCAGCCACGGGTCCAGCCAGGCCAGCACGCCGATCGCGGCGATCAGCCCGATCACCCCGGCCAGCCCGGTGCCGAGGCTCTGCGCGATCAGGGTCTTGACCGTCGCGGTGTCCCCGCAGGCGCGGGCGATCAGGTCACCGATCCGGCCGTCGTCCAACGCGGACAGCCGCACCCGCAGCAGGTGCCCGGTGACGTGCCGGCGCAGGTCGCGGGTCATCGTCTCGCCGGTGTGCGCCTGCACCCAGCGGGCCAGGGCCAGGGCGGCGGCCTGGGCGGCGAACAGCGCGGTCAGGGCGCCGATCACCGGCCACGGCACCCGCCCGGCGGCGGCGCCGTCCACAGCGGACCGGGCCAGCAGCGGCTGGGTGAGGGCGAGCAGGGTGCCGAGGAGGCTGAGCGCGGCGGCGGCGACGATCGGGCGACGGTATCCGCGGGTGAGGCTGCGCAGGTCCATCGAACCCCCTATGAACAGGTGATTCGACGGTAGGCAGAAGGCGAAAAGGGTGGCAATCGACGCGCCCGGACGTGAGCGCGGCAAGGGGCGGGCGGTCGTCCTTTCGTAGGATCGTGCCCATGCGTCTGCTGGACTCGCTGCACCAGGCCGCCGATCAGGAGCGGGCCGCGGTCACCCCGGAGGGCGCGCTGTCGCGTCACGAGCTGCTGGAACGGGCCTGCGGGGTGGCGGCGTCGATAGCCGGCGCACCGATCGTGGCGGTGACCGCGACACCGGAGCTGTCCACCGTCGTGGCGGTCACCGGCGCGCTGCTGGCCGGGGTGCCGGTCGTGCCGATCCCGCCGGACGCCGGCTCGCTGGAGCGGAAGCACATCCTGCGCGACTCCGGTGCGGTCATGCTGGAGCCGTCGGCGGGTTCCGGCCCGGTGCCGCCGGAGCCGCCGGCCTCAGCGCCCGCCCTGGTCCTCTACACCAGCGGCACCACCGGCGCCCCGAAGGGGGTGGTGCTCTCCCGGGCCGCGATCGCCGCCGATCTCGACGCGCTGGCCGCGGCCTGGCAGTGGACGGCGGACGACACTCTCGTGCACGGTCTGCCGCTCTACCACGTGCACGGTCTGGTCCTCGGCGTGCTGGGGCCGCTGCGGATCGGTTCCCGGCTGACGCACACCCATAAACCGACACCGATCGCGTACGCGTCCACGCCCGGCAGCATGTATTTCGGTGTCCCGACCGTGTGGTCCCGGGTCGCCGCCGATCCGGCCGCGGCACGTGCTCTGGCCCCGGCCCGGCTGCTGGTGTCCGGGAGTGCCCCGCTGCCGGCGCCGGTCTTCGACGGTCTCGCCGCGCTGACCGGTCAGGCCCCGGTGGAGCGCTACGGGATGACCGAGACCCTGATCACGGTCAGTGCCCGGGCCGGTGGCGACCGCCGCCCCGGCTACGTAGGCACTCCCCTGGACGGCATCGCCACCCGGCTGGTCGACGAGTCCGGCACGGTCCTGCCGCACGACGGCGAGACCATCGGGCATCTCCAGCTGCGCGGGCCGACACTGCTCGACGGCTACCTGCACGAGGGCGGGGTGCGCCCGGCCGAGCTGGTGGACGGCTGGTTCCCGACCGGTGACGTGGCCACCATCGGCCCGGACGGCTGGCACCGCGTCGTCGGCCGGGCCTCCACCGATCTGATCAAGACGGGTGGGTTCCGGGTCGGCGCCGGTGAGGTGGAGGACGCGCTGCTGCTGCATCCGGCGGTGCGGGAGGCCGCGGTGATCGGCCGGCCGGACACCGACCTGGGTGAGCGGATCACCGCGTTCGTGGTGGCCGACCCGGTCGCTCCGGAGGAGCTGATCGGCTTCGTGGCCGAGCGGCTGGCCGCGCACAAGCGCCCCCGGGCCGTGCATCTGGTGGACAGCCTGCCCCGCAACGGCATGGGCAAGGTGCAGAAGGGTTTGCTCAGTTGAGTGCCTTCCGTTGCCGATCGAACGGCTCGTGATCCTCCTCTTTCTGGCGGTGGGCTGGACGCTGGCCGCGGTCGCGCTCGGCGCCACCGGGTTCCTGTGGGCGGCGCCGGAGTGGCTGCTCTGGCCGGTCACCGCCGGGGCCACCGGCATCGCGGTGCTGGCCTGCCGGACGGCGGCGCTGACCGGGCAGGGCCCGGTCCGGGACTTCTGGCGGCGGCTGTCCACGGTCTGCGCCCTGCTGACCACCGGATCGATCACGCATCTGGTGTTCCAGGCGCTGACCGGGTCGGACGAGGTGATGAACCCGGTGACGGCGCTCTGTTACGCCGTCGCGGCCGGGTTCGCGATGGCCGCGGTGATCCGGCTGCCCACCGACCGGCGGTCCTGGCGCAGCGCCGTGGCCACCTGTCTGGACGTGGCGATCGTCGGGGTGGCCGCGACCCTGCTGCTCACCCACTTCGTGTGGCGGACCAGCCGGTTCGCCGCGGAGGAGCCGCTCACCGCGGTCCTGCTGCTGGTGGTGATGGTGACGGTGGGCGCCGCGGTGGTCGCGGTGATCAAGGTGGGGGTGACCGGCGCCGGCCCGGCGCTGGCCCCGGCGCTGTGGACGCTGGCTCCGGCCGGGCTGCTCGGCCCGGTCTCCTGGCTGGTCGATCCGCTGCTGGTGGACGTCCCGCACCTGACCGGCACGGTGGTCACCCTGCCGGTGGCCGGTCTGTTGTTCACGCTGGCCGCGCTGGTGCAGACCCGGATCAACCGGAACCCTCGCCCGGAGGGACCGCAGCCGCTGCCCACCGAGCGGCGCGGCGGGGTGTGGCGGAACATCAGCCTGGTGCCGTACGCGGCGGTCGCCACCGTCGGCACCATGCTGATCGTGGTCACGGTCCGTACCGGGTTCCTGCCGTCCGGGCTGGCCGGCGGTTCGGTGGCGCTGACCGCGCTGGTGGTGGTCCGGCAGCTGACCGCGCTGCTGGACAACGCGGTGCTGCTCGACCGGCTGGACGACCAGGCGCACCACGACGATCTGACCGGGCTGCCGAACCGGCGGATGTTCACCGCGGCCCTGGCCGCCCGGAGCGCGCCGGCCACCGTGGCGGTCTGCGACCTGGACGGGTTCGCCACCCTCAACGACCGGCTCGGTGACGCCACCGGGGACGCCCTGCTGCGGGCCGCCGCCGAGCGGGTCGGTGTGGTCGCCGGCCCGGACGCGGTGGTGGCCCGGCTGCTCGGCGACGAGTTCGGGGTGCTGCTGCCCGGCGGGGACGCCCGGCTGGCCGAGACCCTGGTGACGGCGTTCCGCACCCCGCTGCGGGTGGACGCCCGGGACCTGCTGGTGACGGTGACCGCCGGGGTCGCCACTGGCACCGGCGCGGACGTGCCGGATCTGCTGCGCCGGGCCGAGGTCGCGTTGCAGGCCGCCAAGTACACCGGCACCGACCGGGCCCGGGAGCACAGCACCGCCCTGGACGCCACCGCCCAGCACCACGCCGAGCTGGCCGCCGCGCTGCGCCGGGGCCTGGAGACCGGCGAGTTCCGGCTCTACTACCAGCCGATCGTGGAGCTGCCCACCGGCCGGCTCAGCGGGGTGGAGGCGCTGATCCGCTGGCAGCCGTCGGACCAGCCGGTGATCTCGCCGGCCGAGTTCATCCCGGTGGCCGAGCACAGCGGCCTGATCATCGACCTGGGCGCCTGGATCATCGACCAGGCGTGCGCCGACACGGCCGCCTGGCAGCGGCGGCACGGCAGCGGGGCGCCCCGGGTGAACATCAACGTCTCGGCGCGGCAGCTGCTCGACCCGGACCTGCCCGGCCTGGTGGCCGACGCGCTGCACCGGCACGGCCTGGCCCCGGACGCGATCACCGTCGAGATCACCGAGACCGCGGTGTTCGCCGGCGGCGCGGCCCTGGAGACCGTCCGTGAGCTGCGTGAACTGGGTGTCGGCCTGGCCCTGGACGACTTCGGCACCGGGCACAGCTCGCTGACCCTGCTGCGCACCTGCCCGGTCACCACGCTGAAGGTCGACAAGTCGTTCATCGACGACCTCAACGGCACCGCCGAGCAGGAGGCGATCGCCTCGTCGCTGAGCACCATCGCCAGCACGCTGGGCCTGCGGGCGGTCGCCGAGGGGGTGGAGACCCGTGATCAGGTGGAGCGGCTGCACGCGCTGGGTTACCGCTACGCCCAGGGCTACTACTTCGCCCGGCCGGTCCCGGCCGCCGAGATCGAGGAACTGCTGGCCGATCCGGTCCTGATCTGAGGTGCCGATCGACACATTCGCTGGTTAGAGTGTCCGGCCATGCCACCTCTCTTCGTCGCCAGCGACATCCACGGCCACCGCGACGAGTTCCGCGCCGTGCTCCGCGACGCCGGGCTGACCGACGCGGCCGGCGACTGGTCCGGCGCCGACACCCGGCTGTGGCTGCTCGGTGACTACTTCGACCGGGGCCCGGACGGGATCGGCGTGGTCGACGACATCCGGCGGCTGACCGTGCAGGCCGCCGCGGCCGGTGGTCAGGTGGGCGCCCTGCTCGGCAACCACGAGGTGCAGCTGCTGGGCGCGTACCGGTTCGGCACCGCGACCATCCCGGGCTGGGAGACGTGCGCCGACGGATATCACGGGGCGTGGCTGCGGTACGGCGGCCGGGAGCGGGACATGCTCGGCCTGACCGCCGACCATCTGGCCTGGCTGCACACCCTGCCGGCGCTGGCCCTGGTCGACGGCCACCTGCTGATGCATTGCGACAGCACCCGGTACCTGGAGTTCGGCGGCTCCCTCGCGGAGGTCAACAAGGATGTGGCGAGCCGGATGGCCGGCACCGACCCGGGCGCGTGGCTGTGGTTCGCCGGGCGGATGAGCGGCCGGGCCGAGCTGTCCTCCCCGGCGGCGGTGCGGGCCCTGCTGGACGCCTTCGGCGGTTCCGCGATCGTGCACGGGCACAGCACCCTGATCAGCTATTTCGGCTACACCCCGGAGACGGTCCGGGCGGCCCACCGGTACGGCGAGGGCCGTGTCCTGGCGATCGACGGCGGCGTTTTCGAGGGTGGTCGCATCCTCCTGACCGAGCTGGGTACCGTGCGGGGATGACCTTCTCCTGTCCGGAGTGCGGGGCGGCCGGCGTTCCGTTGATCTTCGGCCTGCCGGTGCCCGAGGCCCAGGAGGCCGCCCAGCGCGGCGAGCTGGCGCTCGGCGGCTGCATGATGCCCAGCAGTCCGCCCCACTGGCAGTGCCCGCGCGGGCATCGGTGGCGGGACGACGACGAGTCGGCGTGGGATGCGCGACTGCTGTCGGTGCTGGTCGCCCACGGGTACCCGGAGGACTGACCGACCGGTCCACAGATTTGGCACAGGTTCGCGATATAGCGGTTGCGACCGTACGGTACCGTTCTGCCGCGCCGGCTCGCAGGCATCTCCGTCGATGCCGGCATGTCCGAGAGATCGCGGAACGGGGAACCTGTGAAGAGACGTGTGGGTGCCACGGCCATCGCCGTGACGGTCGTCCTGAGTGGCTGCACCGCGGAGAACGACGCGCCCGAGATGCCCGGTCTTGAGGCCCGGGGGACCGTGCTCACCACCGTGACACCTGCCCGGCAGGATCTGACCAACCAGATCAGCCTGGCCGGCAAGGTCACCATCAACCCGATCTTCGGGCTGGTCTCCCCGGTCGCCGGCGAGCTGCGGTATGTGGACCGCAAGCCCAGCACCACCCCGGTGGACCGGCGGACCTGGGTGGCCTCGGTCTGGAAGGACGGCGTGCCACGCCGGGTGGAGATCCCGATCGGGTCGGTGATGGCCGGACGCCTGATGGACGACCGGGCGCCGGTCTCCAAGGGCATGCCGGTGGTGTCGGCCAAGCACGTCGGGTACGGCATCGTGGCCGACATCGACAGCGCCCAGGCGTACCGGATCTCCGGTTCGGTCGAGTCGATCAAAGCGCAGATCAAGAGCGGTCCCGGCCCGTTCGAGTGTGAGCCGGTGGGCACCATCGCCGCGCTGCCGGCCGGCACCCTCCCCCAGCCCACCGAGACGAAGACCGGCGAGCCGCGGCCCGGTTCGTCCGGGGCGCCCGGCCCGGTCGAGGCCCCGGAGACCGAGACCGGCGCCGGCGCCGAGGGCTCCGAGCCGACCGGCCTCCAGCTGGTCTGTGTGGCCCCGAAGAAGACCCGCCTGATCAACGGCTCCGACGTGACCCTCGACGTGATCACCGGCCGGGCGAAGAACGCGCTGGTGCTGCCGGTCGAGGCGGTCGCCGGGCTGTCCGGCAAGGGCAAGGTCGACCTGGTGATCGGCGACGAGAGGACCCGCAAGACGATCGACGTGGAGCTGGGCATCTCGGACGGCAAGGTGGTCGAGATCAAGAAGGGCCTGGTCGGCAACGAGACCATCGCGGTCCCCGCGCCGAACCTGCCGACCCCGGAGCCGGCCGAGGAGGTGACCGGCGGGTGACGGCGCTGATCCAGCTCTCCGGAATCACCAAGATCCTAAAAGGACAGGAGCAGCCGCGTACGATCCTCGACGGCGTCGACCTGGACGTGCACGCCGGGGAGAGCATCGCCATCGTCGGCCGGTCCGGCTCCGGCAAGAGCACCCTGCTCAGCATCCTGGGCCTGTTCGACCGCCCGGACCAGGGCAGCTACGTGCTGGACGGCACCGACATCAGCCGTCTGCCCGAGCGCCGGGCGGCGGGACTGCGCAGCTCCCACTACGGCTTCGTGTTCCAGCGGTTCTTCCTGCTCAAGCACCTGACCGCAGCCCAGAACGTGGCGATGGCGCTGGTCAACGGCCAGGGCTGGCTGCCCCGGCGGCACCGGAGGGCACGGGTGATGCAGGCCCTCGACGAGGTCGGCATCGCGCACCTGGCGAAGAACCGCCCGGCCCGGATGTCCGGCGGCGAGCAGCAGCGGGTGGCGATCGCCCGGGCCCTGGTCCGGGAACCGAAGATCCTGCTCGCCGACGAGCCGACCGGCGCCCTGGACACCGAGACCGGCACGCTGGTGATCGACGCGCTGTCGGCGGTCACCGCCCGCGGGTGCGCGCTCATCCTGGTCACCCACGACCGGGACCACGCCGCCCGGATGGGCCGGGTCATGCACCTGGAGACGGGTGTCCTCACCGAACAGCGACGGGTGGCTCTCTGATGCGGTTCTCCGGACGACTGCGGTCCGCCCTGATCATCGGCGTCCAGGGCATCCGGGCCCGCAAGACACGCACCCTGCTGTCCATGGTCAGCCTCTTCCTCGGCGTGCTGGCCGTGGTGGTGGTGCAGGCCGGCGCGAGCATCGCCGAACGGGCCATGCTCGTCGACTCGGAGCTGTACGAGGGCTACGACGGCACCACCGTGATGGAGATGGGCGGTGGATCGGCCAAGATCGGGCCGATCGTGGTGGACACCCTCGCCGGCCGTACCGACGCGGTCGCCCTGACCGGCATGTCGGCGATCATCGGCGAGCCCGGGGTCCGGCCGGTGAACGAGGGCGCCGCCCCGCTCGACGGCAGCTGGGGTGACTCCGGCGGCGGACCGCAGATGACCTGCGACAACAACGGCTGCTACGAGGTGCCGGCGTCCGAGCAGGCGCCGAACGGGCAGGCCGTCGAGATCCGGCTGACCGCGCTCACCGGCGACGTGCGGCAGTTCCGGCCGTACCACCCCAGGTCCGGTCAGTGGCTCGACTTCACCACGGTGCCCTCGCTGGCCCCGCGGCTGGTGCTGAACCAGGCCGCGGCGGACGGCTTCGCCAAGTACCGGGTGCCGGCCGAGATGCGCATCGCCGGCTCCACCGCGAACCTGACCCCGCAGTTCATCGGGGTGGTCGACGACGCCGACCAGCAGCCGCGGGCCTACGTGCGGATGGACGAGCTGACCCACTGGGTGCCGGCGAGCAAACTGGTCGACCCGAACTACAGCGACGTGCGGATCCTGATGACGACCCCAACGCCGGTCGAGCAGGTTCTGACGTCGAAGCTCAAGGCGATCAACATCGAGCCGCATGTACGGGTGATCGACACCCGTACCCAGATGGAGGATCAACTGGCCCTGATGCGGCTGGTGTTCCTGGCGATGGCCGGGCTGGTCCTGCTGATCGGTGTGGCCGGCATCCTGAACGTCGGCCTGGCCACCGTCGGTGAACGGGTCGAGGAGTTCGCGCTGCGCCGGGCGGTCGGCACCCCGCGGGCCCTGCTGGCCGGCATCGTGCTGGCCGAGACCCTGATCACCGGGCTGCTCACCGCGGCGCTGGCGATCGCGGCGAGTGCCGCGGCCCTGAAGGTGGTGGTCCAGGTCGCCGGTGGTTCGCAGCCGTTCCTGCAAGGTGTCGAGTTCCCTTGGGACGCCGGGGTGGCCGGGGTGATCGCCGGCCTGGTCGCGGGTGTGCTGGGCGGCGCGATCCCGGCGATCCGGGCGGCCGGGATCCCGATCGCCACCGTGATGCGGGCCTGACCGAAGTCCGACAATTCAATTAGTGGGGTAGAGCCCCGTCAATGCCGTTGTTACCGTCAACCCCCGTTCGCCGAGGACGGGGGTTGATCTTCATGCATAGACGTTCGCTGTTGACAGTAGGGGCGCTTCTCCTGGCCGGGTGCGGCAGTGAGAAGCCGGCCGGTGGCATCGACCTGCACAATCCGCCACAGGGCCCGATCGTTCTCGGCTTCTCCCAGGTCGGTTCGGAGAGCGGCTGGCGATTGGCGAACACCGCGTCGATCAAGAAGGCGGCCGAGCGCAACCGGGTCGATCTGCTGTTCCGCAACGCCGAGGGCGATCAGGAACGGCAACTCGCCGATCTCCAGTCGTTCATCGACGCCGGCGTCACCGCGATCGCCTTCTCCCCGGTGGTGGAGCAGGGCTACGACGACGTGCTGCGCCGGGCCCGGTCGGCGAAGATCCCGGTGATCCTCACCGACCGGCTGATCGAGACCGCCGACCCCTCGCTGTACGTCAGCTCGATCGGCGCCGAGTTCACCTCCGAGGGCAACCTGGCCGCCCTCTACCTGGAGAACGACTACAACGGCACCGATCAGCCGGTGCACGTGGTGGAGATCCTCGGCACCGCCGGCGCCACCCCCACCAAACAGCGCTCCGAGGGGTTCGCCGCCACCGCCGGGCGCACCGGCAAACTCACGGTGGTCGCCAGCGAGACCGGCGACTGGACGGTGGACGGCGGCGAGGCCGCGATGCGCCGGCTGATCCGCCGGGTGAAACGCATCGACGCGGTGTTCGCGCAGAACGACGACATGGGCCTGGGCGCGGTGAAGGCGCTGGAGCAGGCCGGCCGCAAACCCGGCACCGACGTCCGGCTGGTCACCGTGGACGCCACCAAGAAGGGCCTGGAGGGCCTGGTCGCCGGCAAACTCAACTACGTGGTCGAGTGCAGCCCGCTGATCGGCGAGCAGCTGATGGGCGTGGTCGTCGACCTGTTCCTCGGCGGGCGGGTCGACAAGCGCATCTCACCGGAGAAGAACGTCTTCACCGCCCTCTCCGCCGAGGACGTGCTGGCCGACCGCCCCTACTAGCGAATTCGTGTGCCGATTCGTGGCTCGAATCGAGCCACGAATCGGCACACGAACTGACCGGCGTCAGTCGCCGACGGCCTTGAACAGGGCGGCGACCTCGGCGGCGGACAGGTGCCGGAACCCACCCGGCCGCAGGTCACCCAGGCGGATCGGGCCCACCGCGGTCCGGATCAGGCGGGTCACCGGGTGCCCCACCTCGTCCATCATCCGGCGCACGATGTGCTTGCGGCCCTCGTGCAGGACGATCTCCACCTGGGCGGTCTTGCCGATCGCGTCGACCAGGCGGAACGAGTCCACCTTGGCCGGGCCGTCCTCCAGCACGATGCCGGCCTGCAGCGCCCGGCCGACGGTGCGCGGCAGCGGCCCCACCACCTCGGCCAGGTAGGTCTTGTTGATCTCGTACGACGGATGCATCAGCTTGTGGGCCAGCCCGCCGTCGTTGGTGAACAGCAGCAGGCCCTCGGAGTCGGCGTCCAGCCGGCCCACGTGGAACAGCCGCTGCTCGAAGTTGGCGCCGAGGAAGTCGGCCAGCTCGGTGCGGCCCTTCTCGTCGTCGAGGCTGGAGACGACGCCACGCGGCTTGTTGAGCGCCACGTAGACCATCTTGGTGTTGGTGATCACCCGCTGGCCGTCGACGTGGATCTCCGCGGTCGCGGGGTCGACCTTGTCGCCGAGCCGGGCGACCCGGCCGTTGACGGTGACACGCCGCCGGAAGATCAGGTCTTCGCAGGCGCGGCGGGATCCGACACCGGCAAGGGCCAGGACTTTCTGGAGGCGTTCGGCGGTGTCAGCCTGAGGCATCGAGCACTTCTTCCACATCGTCGGGCAGGAACGGGGCGAGCGGCGGCAACTGATCGACCGAGTTGAGGCCCAGTTTCTCCAGGAACAACGGCGTCGTCCGGTACAGGTATGCCCCGGTCTCCGGCTCGGTGCCGCACTCCTCGATCAGGCCGCGAGTGACCAGCGTACGCATGACCCCGTCACAGTTCACACCGCGGATGGCCGAGATGCGGGAACGAGTGACCGGCTGTTTGTAGGCGACCACGGCGAGTGTCTCCAGGGCGGCCTGGGTCAGCCGGACCGACTGGCCGTCCAGGACGAACCTTTCGACGTACGCCGCGTACTCCGGCCGGGTGTAGAGCCGCCAGCCACCGGCCGCCCGCCGCAGGTCGATGCCGTGACCGGCGGCGGTGTAGCGGGCCGAGATGTCCTCCAGGGCGCGGGCGATCCGCTCGGCCGGCTGCTCCAGAACCTGTGCGAGCTGCAGCTCACCCACCGGCTCGTCGACCACCAGCATGATCGATTCGAGGGCGGCGGCGAGATCGGTGTCGTCCAGCACGGCGACCGGCGCGGCCACCTCGGCCACCGCGGGCACCTTCACCCGGGGGCGCCGGGGCTGCGCCGGGACCGGGGCGTACGCCCCGGCGAGCGGATGCCCCATGGGCGCCGGTTCGTCCACGGCGGCCGGCTCCGGCACGACGACCGCCGCGATCTCCGCCACCGGCTCCGGCGTCCGGGGCACCGCGGCCTCCATCACCGGCTCCGGCTCCGGCTCCGGCTCCGGCTCGGCAACTGTCACGATCTCGTCCCCCGGCTCGGCGGCAGGCTCCGGCTCGACCGGGTCGCCGCCCGACATCTCCGGAATGTCGTCGACGACGGGAGCGGAGGCCTCCACCGATTCCTGGTAGTCGCGGTCCGGCTCCCGGCGCCGCTCCCACGGCGGCACCCACGCCGCCGCCTGCGCGGCCAGGGACTCGGGACGCTCCTCGGTGCTCACGATCTCTCCTCCACAGCCGCCGGCTCACCCGCCGGGACCTCGTCGTCGCCCTCGCCAAGATCGGCAGGGGATGCGGCCGAGTCAAGCGGCGGCGCCGCAGGATCGTCCGAACCGGCGCCTTCCTCGACCGGTTTGCTGCCCTCGTAGTCGTCGATGTCGAGCTCGACGTCACCCACGTCGGCACCGCCGATCCACCGGACGACCAGTTCGTCCAGCGACACCGGCTGCTCGAAGTCGATCAGCCCCTCCCGGTACAGCTCCAGCAGCGCCAGGAACCGGGCCACCACCTCCAGCGTGTTCGCACAGTCCGCGACGAGCAGGCTGAAGGTGGCGCTGCCGGCCCGCCGCAGCCGGTCGCGCAGCAGCCCGGCGTGCTCCCGGACGCTGACCCGCACCTGATGGATGTGGGCGATGGACACCTGCGGCGGCCCCGGTTTGGGCAGGAACGACCGGAGCGCCAGTTTCAGCAGCCGCTCCGGCCCCACTCCGAGGACGAGTTCGGGGAGTGCTTCGGCGTACCGCGGCTCCAGGGTGACCAGGCGCGGCCAGCGGCGCGCCCCGGCCTCCTCGAGTTCGGAGATGTGCGCGGCGGCCTCCTTGAAGGCCTTGTACTGCAGGAGCCGGGCGAAGAGCAGGTCACGCGCCTCCAGCAGGGCGAGGTCCTCCTCGTCCTCGACCTCGGCGGCGGGCAGCAGCCGGGCCGCCTTGAGGTCCAGCAGGGTGGCCGCGACCAGCAGGAACTCGCTGGTCTCGCCGAGGTCCCAGTCGTCGCCCATGGCCCGGATGTAGGCGATGAAGTCGTCGGTGACCTGGTGCAGCGCGATCTCGGTGACGTCGAGTTTGTGCTTGCCGATGAGCTGGAGCAGCAGGTCGAACGGACCGGTGAACTGGTCCAGCCGCACGGTGAATCCGGCGGTCTCCGCGTCGGGGACGGGGGGATCACCATCGGGGGGCGGCTGGCCGGGCTCTTCAAGCACGTGCCGACCGTAGACCATGCCGCTGACGAGTTGATCCTGGCGCACGCTTCTCCAACGGCGTAAACAGTGCCGGGTTGCTCCGCAACCGTGTTACCGGCCGGTTACGTTTCCCGGTGATCCCGGTTACGCTGCGGCGATGCGGTCACTGATCTCACCCCGGCTGCTTCTGCGCGAGTGGGAGGAGAAGGACATCGACTTCCTCCTCGACATGTACTCACGCTGGGAGGTGGCGCGGTTCCTCGGCTCGGCGCCCCGGGTGCTGGACGGTCCCGAGGACGCGGTCGCGACGCTCACCCGGTGGCGGGAGCGGCAGGACGACGTGCACACCATCTGGGCGATCCAGGACCGGGCGACCGGGCATCTGCTGGGCACCGCGCTGCTGGTGCCGCTGATGGACTCCGGCGAGCGGCTGACCCCCTCCGCGGACACCGAGGTCGGCTGGCATCTGCACCCGAACGCGTGGGGCAGGGGTTACGCCACCGAGGCGGCGAACGCGGTGCTGGCCTACGCCGCCCGGTCCGGCATCGCGCCGGTGCTGGCGGTCACCTGGCCGGAGAACACCGCCTCGCAGGCGGTGTGCCGGCGGCTCGGGATGCGGCACGCCGGGCAGACCGACCGGTACTACAACATGACGTGCGAGCTGTTCACCACCGAACAGTGACGGGCCGCCGGGCTGAGGAACACGGCGGCCCGGTGCGTCACTTCTTCTTGGCGGCCTTCTTGGCCTTCGGCGCCTTCTCGGCCTTGACCGGCTTCACGGCCGCGACCTTCGGGGCCTTCTCCGCCTTGACCTTCTTCGCCTTCGGGGTCTGGACGGCCTTCGGCGGGGTCTCGACCACGATGGGCTCGGTGACGGCGGCCTTCTTGGCCTTCTTCACCTTGACCGGCGCCGTCTCGACCTTGACGGCCTTCTTCACCTTGTCAGCCTTGGCCTTGACGGCTTCCTTGACCTTCGCCACGGCAGCCTCCTCTCGTGTCGTTCCCGCGCATCGCGCCTGGTGACGGCGACTGTAGACGCTTTCACAAAATCTGACGTCCACATGGCCGAAGTGAGACGTTCACCATCATGTCGCCCGCCCGATACGCCGGACAATCCAGTTGCCGTCCTGATCAGACGCCGGTAGACGTGGAGGCATGGCGATTCTCGACGATCCCGGACTGTTCGGCCGGCAATGGGCGGCGAGATACGACGACCCCGGCAATCCCGATCCCGGCCCGGCGGTGGACTTCCTGGCTCCGCTGGCCGGTGACGGGCCCGCCCTGGAGCTGGCGATCGGCACCGGCCGGGTGGCCCTGCCGCTGGCCGCGCGCGGGGTGCCGGTGGCGGGTGTGGAGGCCTCCCCGGAGATGGTGGACCGGATGCGGGCCAAGCCGGGCGGCGCGGATCTCCCGGTGGTGGTGGCGGACATGGCCGATGTCCCGGTGGACGGCACCTATCCCCTGGTCTATCTGGTCTTCAACACGCTGTTCAACCTGACCGTGCCGGGCCGGCAGGAGGACTGTCTGCGCAATGTGGCCCGGGTGCTGCGGCCGGGCGGCCGGTTCGTGGTCGAGGCGTTCGTGCCGGACGAGGCGAGGTTCGACCAGGAGGAGCGGGAGGTCCAGGTCCGCGACGTGACCGAGGAGGCGGTGACGGTCCGCCTGCACCGGTACGACCGGGTCGCGCAGACCTTCGTCCGGCAGACCGTCACGTTCACCGACGGCGCGGTGCGGCTGGAGCCGTTCGGGATGCGCTACCAGTGGCCGGAGCAGATCGACGCGATGGCCACGGCGGCCGGGCTGGAGCTGGAGGCCCGGTTCGCGACCTGGCGACGGGATCCGTTCACGGCGGACAGCACCGATCACGTCTCGGTCTACCGCAAGCCGTCCTGACCGCGGCTGAAGAAGACGGCGCTGTCGACGGCGCGGCGCCAGTTGGCGTATTCCCTCTCCCGCCGGCCGGCGTCCAGCACCGGGCGCCAGCTGCCGGCCCGGTGCCGGTTGGCGCGCAGGTCCCTTAGATCCGACCAGTACCCGACGGCCAGCCCGGCGGCGTAGGCGGCGCCCAGCGACACCGTCTCGGCCACCATCGGGCGCACCACCGGCACCTGGAGGAAGTCGGCGACGATCTGCATCAGCAGGTTGTCGGCGGTCATCCCACCGTCCACGTTGAGGCCGGTGAGCGCCAGACCGGAGTCGGCGTTCATGGCGTCCACCACGTCGCGGGTCTGCCAGCCGGTCGCCTCCAGGACCGCACGGGCCAGATGACCCTTCGTGATGTACGAGGTCAGCCCCACGATCACCCCCCGGGCCTCGCTGTGCCAGTAGGGTGCGAACAGCCCCGAGAAGGCGGGCACGATGTAGCAGCCACCGTTGTCGCGGACCGTACCGGCGAGGGTCTCGATCTCGGAGGCGGTGGCGATCAGGCCCAGGCCGTCGCGCACCCACTGGACCAGGGATCCGGCGATCGCGATCGAGCCCTCCAGGGCGAACACCGGTCTCTCGCCGCCGATCCGGTAACCGACGGTGGTGATCAGGCCGTGGCGGGAGCGGACCGGGGTGGTGCCGGTGTTCATCAGCAGGAAGCCGCCGGTGCCGTACGTGCACTTGGCCTCGCCCGGCTCGAAACAGGTCTGCCCGAACAGGGCCGCCGACTGGTCCCCGATGGCCGCCGCGATCGGCACCCCGGGCAGCACCGTCTCGGCCGTCCCGTACACCTCGGACGAGGACCGGATGGCCGGCAGCATGGCCCGCGGGATCCGGAACAGGGCGAGCAGGTCGTCGTCCCAATCCAGATCGGACAGATTCATCAGCATGGTGCGGCTGGCGTTGGTCACGTCGGTGATGTGCAGTCCACCGGTCAGGTTCCAGATCAGCCAGCTGTCCATGGTCCCGAACAGCACCTCCCCGCGTTCGGCGCGCTCGCGCAGCCCGGGGGTGTTCGCCAGCAGCCACTGGATCTTGGTGGCCGAGAAGTAGGTGGCCGGCGGCAGCCCGGTCCGGTTCCGCACGAACTCGGCGTCCAGGTCCGCCACGTCGGTGCGGGTGTCCTGCCAGACGATCGCGGGAGCCACCGGCACCCCGGTCGCCCGGTCCCACAGCACCGTGGTCTCCCGCTGGCCGGCGATCCCGATCGCCGCCACCTGATCCGGCCCGATGTCCGCCTCGCGCAGCGCCCGCCTGATCAGTTTCTGCACGTCCCGCCAGATCCGTGAGGCGTCGTGCTCCACCCAGCCGGGTTTCGGGTAGGACTGCGGATGCTCGGCCCGCACCACCGACACGACGGTGGCGCGCCTGTCGAACAGGATGCACCGGGTCGAGGTGGTCCCCTGGTCGACGGCCAGGACGTAGCTCACGACCGGACCTCGCGGGAGATCGACCGGGCCGCCGACAGGACCTGCTCGACCAGGTGCGGGCGGGCCTGCCGCCGGGTGTCGGTGAGCCGTTCCACCGGGCCGGCCACGCCGATCGCGCCGACCACCAGGCCGCCGGAGGTGCGCACCGGGGCGGCGATCGCGGCGAGTCCCGGCCGCCATTCCTCGGCGGACAGACCCCAGCCGCGGGCGCGGGTCACGGTCAGCTCCTCGGCGAGGCGATCATCGTCGGTCACCGTTCTTCGTGTGTACGCGTCCAGCCCGGCCGTCATCACCGCGGCGGCGGCGGTGGCGTGGTAGGCGAGCAGCACTTTGCCCAGGGCGGTGGCGTGCGCGGGCAGGCGTACGCCGATCGAAAGGTTCTGCTGGGAATCGTCGGGACGGAACACGTGGTGGACGACGAGCACCTGGCCGTCGCGGAGCACACCCAGCCGGGCCTCCTCGCCACTGCGGGCGGCGAGGGCGTCGGCCCAGTTCAGCGCCCGGCCGCGCAGCTCGTTGTCGTCGATGCCGGTGGACGCCAGGTCGAGCAGGCCACGGCCGAGCCGGTAGCGGGCGGTGCGCGGATCCTGCTCGACGAAGCCGACGTGCTCCAGGGTGCGCAGGATGCTGTGCGCCGTCGATTTCGGCCAGCCGAGCGCGTCGGCGATCTCCTTGACGCGCAGCCGGTCCTCCCCCGCGGCGAGCAGCCGCAACACGGCCGAGGAGCGCTCGATGGACTGGATCAGGCCGGGCACGTGCGACATTGTCGCACGCTGCCGGTTGCCGCGGCCCTGAACGGTCCATAACGTCCGGCAGGTCGAGGACGGGAGGCACTTGTGGCGCACTACATCGGCGCACTCGATCAGGGCACCACCAGCACGCGGTTCATGATCTTCGACCGGGCCGGTCACGAGATCGGCCGCCACCAGCTGGAACACCGGCAGATCCAGCCGCGCTCCGGATGGGTCGAGCACGATCCGGCGGAGATCTGGGAGAACACCCTCAAGACCATCGCGGTGGCGCTCGCCGACACCGGGCTGGCCCCGGACGACCTGGCCGCGATCGGGATCACCAACCAGCGGGAGACCGCGGTGCTGTGGGACCGGGACACAGGTGTTCCGGTGGCCCCGGCGATCGTCTGGCAGGACACCCGCACCGACCACCTGGTGGCCCGGCTCGACGAGGACTTCGTCCGCAGCCGGACCGGCCTGCCGCCGGCCACCTACTTCTCGGCCACAAAGATCCAGTGGCTGCTGGCGAACACCCCCGGGCTACGCGACCGCGCCGAACGCGGCGAGGTGCTGTTCGGGACCGTCGACTCCTGGCTGATCTGGAACCTGACCGGCGGCCGGCACCTCACCGACGTGACCAACGCCAGCCGCACCATGCTGATGAACCTCGGCACCCTGGACTGGGACGACGACCTGCTCGGCCTGTTCGGGATCCCGCGGGTGATGCTGCCGGAGATCCGCTCGTCCGGCGAGGTCTACGGCACCGCCGACGCGGCCCTGCCCGGCGTGCCGATCGCCGCCACCCTCGGCGACCAGCAGGCCGCCCTGTTCGGGCAGACCTGTTTCGAACCCGGCGAGGCCAAGTGCACGTACGGCACCGGCGGGTTCCTGCTGATGAACACCGGCACCACACCGGTCCGGTCCAGCCACGGCCTGATCACCACCGTCGCCTACCGCTTCGGCGACCAGCAGCCGGTGTTCGCGCTGGAAGGCTCGATCGCCGCGTGCGGCAGCGCCATCCAGTGGCTGCGCGACCAGGTCGGCATGTTCGAGACCTCGGCCGACAGCGAGACCCTCGCCGGAAGCGTCCAGGACAGTGAGGGCGTCTGCTTCGTGCCGGCGTTCTCCGGCCTGTACGCGCCCTACTGGCGGCCGGACGCCCGCGGCGCCATCGTCGGCCTGTCCCGCTTCCACACCGCCGCCCACATCACCCGGGCCGCCCTGGAAGCCATCAGCTACCAGACCCGGGACGTGGTCGAGGCGATGGCCCAGGACACCGGCACCGCCCTGGACTGTCTCCAGGTCGACGGCGGCGTCACCGCCAACGCGCTCTGCATGCAGCTCCAGTCCGACATCCTCGGCGTCCCGGTCAGCCGCCCGGTGGTCGCCGAGACCACCGCGCTGGGCGCCGCGTACGCCGCCGGGCTCGCGATCGGTTTCTGGAAGTCGCTGGACGAGCTGCGCGCCAACCGGCACGAGGACCGGCGCTGGGAGCCGTCCTGGACGCCCGAACGGCGCACCGAAGGCGTCACCCGCTGGCGCGCGGCCATCGACCGCACCCTCGACTGGGTCAGCGTCAGCTGACCGGCTCTGGAAAAGAGGATCGTGAAATGAAGACCGGAGTGATCTCACCCCAGGCACGGGAGAAGGCCCTCGCGGCCCTGTCGTCCGGCGAGGAACTGGACGTTCTGGTCGTCGGCGCCGGCGTGGTCGGAGCCGGATCGGCCCTCGACGCCGCCACCCGCGGGCTCTCCGTCGGTCTGGTCGAGGCCCGCGACTTCGCCAGCGGCACCTCCAGCCGCTCCAGCAAACTCATCCACGGCGGCCTGCGCTACCTGGAGATGCTCGACTTCAGCCTGGTCCGGGAGGCGCTGCGGGAACGCGGCCTGCTGATCCAGAAACTGGCCCCGCACCTGGTCCGCCCGGTGCCGTTCCTCTACCCGCTGCAGCACCGGGCCTGGGAGCGGCTCTACATCGGCGCCGGCATCGCGCTGTACGACATCCTCGCCCTGTCCGGCGGCGGGCCCGGTGTGCCCATGCACCGGCACCTCAGCCGGGTCGAGGCGCTCAAGGCGTTCCCCTCCCTGCGGCCGGAGAGCCTGGTCGGCGCCATCCGCTACTACGACGCCCAGGTCGACGACGCCCGGCACACCATGTTCCTGGTGCGTACCGCGATGGCACACGGGGCGCACGTCGCGTCCCGTACCGAGGTGACCGGGTTCCTGCGCGACGGCCGCCGGGTCGTCGGCGTCCGGGCCCGCGACCTGGCCACCGGCGCCGAGTTCGAGATCCGGGCCCGCACCGTGATCAACGCGACCGGGGTGTGGACCGGCGACAGCCAGGCGCTGCTCACCGGCGAACGCGGCGAGTTCAGCGTCACCGCGAGCAAGGGCATCCACCTGGTGGTCCCGCGCGACCGGATCGCCGGCAGCACCGGCATGATCCTGCGTACGGCCACCAGCGTCCTGTTCGTGATCCCGTGGGACCAGCACTGGATCATCGGCACCACCGACACCCCGTGGACGCTCGACAAGTCCGACCCGGCCGCCTCCGGCAAGGACGTCGACTACCTGCTCGACGAGGTCAACAAAGCCCTCGCCACCCCGCTCACCAGGGACGACGTGCAGGGTGTGTACGCCGGACTGCGCCCGCTGCTGTCCGCGCAGGCCGCCAGCACGGCCAAACTGTCCCGCGAGCACGCGGTCGGCAACCCGGTCCCCGGCATGATCGTGGTGGCCGGCGGCAAATACACCACCTACCGGGTGATGGCCAAGGACGCCGTGGACGCGGCCGCCCGCGACATGTCCACCCGGGTGCCGCCGTCCTGCACCGACCAGGTGCCGCTGCTCGGCGCCGACGGCTACCGGGCCGCCTGGAACCGGCGCGCCGCCCTGGCCCGCCAGTCCGGCCTGACCGTGTCCCGGATCGAACACCTGCTGCGCCGCTACGGCACCCTCGCCGACGAGGTGCTGTCGCTGATCGAGGCCGACCCGTCGCTGGGCCTGCCGCTGGACGGCGCCCCCGGTCACCTGCGGGCCGAGATCGTCTACGCGGTCAGCCACGAGGGCGCCCGCCACCTGGAGGACGTGCTCACCCGGCGGACCCGGATCGCGTTCGAGACCCCCGACCGCGGCGTGACGGCTGCCCGCGCGGCCGCCCCGCTGATCGCCCCGTTCCTGTCCTGGTCCGAGGCGCAGGCGAACACCGAGGCGGCAGCCTACGAGTCCCACGTGATCGCCGAACTGGCCGCCCAGACCCAGCCCGACGACGCCTCCGCCGACGCCACCCTCCGCGGCGTCCCCTCCCCCGTCACCCTGGCCGCGACCTCCTGACCACCGGAGGGCTCCGGCATGCCAGGAGGCGAGCCGGAGCCCTCAGCCCAGCAACAATCGCCGCACACCGGCATCCCGCAGGATGTCGATCACATCGGGTTCGCGGGAGAAGATCACCGCTGCTCCGGGCAGTTCGACCTGGCGGAGTATCGACTGGCAGACATCCGCGAAAGGCTGCCACCGGATCTGCTCGACCAATTCGGCCGGCCGGTAGAACCCCCTGCCCACCACGGCCTCCGGCCACTGCCGAAGCCACAGGATCACGGTGGCATGACACGCCACCCGGCCTCTGACCAGAACAGACCGGTTCAGGGCCAGAACCTCGATGGTCTGCCGGCCCTTCTCGGTCAGTGGGCGGTACTCACCGGTGGCCAGCGACAACATCAGGTGGTCGAAGGGATCTTCGGCAGTCGGGTCGATCAGAAGGGGGCGGCCGTCAGAGTCGACCGGGTAGCGGCCGCCTTTCCGGTCGCTGTTGCATCCTTCGCATGCCAACAGGTGATTCAGCCAGTCGAAGGTGCGGAGTGGATTCCTGGCCATCGGCTCATGATGGTCGACAGCCGTCCCCTCGCTGTCTCCGCAGTACATGCACCGATCGCGATCCCCGGCCATCCGCTTCAGAACAGCCCGCAAGGGGTCTTTGACCTCGCGCCGGACGTTGCCCTGTCTCCACAGGGCCTTCGCGTGCGACGCCCGCCCCTCCGCTTCCATCACCAGGATACGGCTGGTCAGCTCCACCATTCGGTCGGTGACCTCGGGTGGCAGGGCGGCCCGGACAATCGGGATCACGGGCGGGGCCGCTCCCTGTCGACGATGATCCTCGCCGCGAGTTCTTCGGCATGGGCGGCAGGTGAACTGCTGAGACGGTCCCGCAGCTCCTCGTAACGGCGGATGCCCTCGGCGTCCGCCCGGCCGATGAGAACATCGGTTTCCAGGACGGTCAGTTCCCGCCGAAGGCGGAGTGCCACCTCCGAGTAGGGCGTGTCCAGCCCGAACAGGTCCGACACGATGGCATCGTCGCCGCTGCCGTAGATGATCCGCTGATACAGGTCCGCGCCGATGATCCGGGGCGGCTCGTCCTCACCCGGACCGGGCAGCCTGATCAGACCGTGCTCGTCAGCGGCCTGACAGATGTACGGGCTGTGCGTGGTGACGATGAACTGGATCCGCGGGAAGTGTTGTTTGAGCCAGTCGCCGATACGCTTCTGCCACGAGACGTGCAGGTGCGCGTCCACCTCGTCGATCAGGACGACACCCGGGTCGACGACGGATATCGATCGGCCGTCACGTTCGAAAGTCACCGACCCATAGGCCTCGTGCAGTTGCTTGAGCAGGTCGACGATCAGTGCCGCCACCGTACGGTAGCCGTCGCTCATCTCCTTCAGAGGAAACCGCTGTCCTCTGCTCTCCACCCAGAGACCGTCCGAGTTGACCTCGCGAATCCGGTAGCCGTCGGGCAGAAGCCCATCACCGAGAATCTCCAGCGCCCCCTGTTTCAGAGCCTCAGCTCCGGGACGGCCCTCGAACGCCCGGAGATGTTGCTCGATGAGCCAGGTGACGCCTTCCGCCAGGGAGGCGTCCTCACGGAAGAGGCTGGTCATTCGGGCTGCCGGCCCCCTGCTCTCGGCCAGCCGCTGAGCATCCACCGAGCCGCCGGCCAGCCGGCGAAAAGGACCATATGCCGCACAGAACCAGCCGACGGGATTCTCGTTCCAGGGGCCGGAGATCTGAACGTCCGCCGTCCGGTCGGCGAAAGGCAGCCCGCGGTCGGTGAAGTGAATCGATCCCATCGCCGGCTTGAGCTCACCCGGATCGCCGGCGCCCGCGCGGGGGAGCTTCCACCCCAGCCCCAGTGGAAGCGTCTCCGCCGACTCGTGACCGACGTCGACGAACCTGTCGGCCGCACCGTCACGAACCAGGTCCACAACAGCCGAGCCGAAGGTCGAACCGGCCGACACCCACGAGGTGAAGTCGCTGACCAGCGTATGAGCGGCGCTCGGACCGCCGAGGGCCAGCGCTACCGCGCGCAGCAGCGAGGTCTTGCCGGACCCGTTACGGCCGGCGATGACCGTCCAGCCGGCCAGTGTGCCGTCGGGCCTGGTGAGATCGAGCGACACCCGCCGGGAGCCGTGGAAGCCCCGGACGTTCTCCAGCCTGATCTCCTTGATGTACACGAGAACAGCCTAGGGCCAGGCGCAATGCCGGGTAGCCGAGGTTTCAGTGCTGGTCGTCGAGACCGGTCCGGCGAGGACGTTGAGGCTGATGGTGGTTTGGCAGGTGTGGCGGCCGGCGTTCAGGCCGCGGGCGTTGGACTTGGAGATCGCTCGTTCGGCGGTGCAGGCGTTAACGCGTAGCCGCCGTTCGGGCAGCAATTCGTCGAGGACCAGACGGCATTAAAAATAGTCCAGCATCACGATAAAACAGTTGGAATATCAGCCCCTACAAGGTAGGACCAAGTATCGCCCAGATTCCCTGGAATCAATATCATTTTTCGACGTCCAGCTCGCCAACCAAAGCATTGACCAAGCACCGGGATAGGTTACCGAGCCCGGTCTCATTGTCGACCAAAGCCAGCAATATACCGACCGGAAGAAGAAGGTATCAACATTCCCGGGAACCTGATGGCGCCCCTTGCCGACCTTCAAATTGTGGAATAGAAAAAATTCAGGGGACGTGGGGGCGCCGTCCAGGATCAGGCCCTCGATCTGCTGGCCGGCGGCGTTGGCCTGCGGGAAACGCCGCGGATGTTGGCGCACTGGGCCCCGGCGATCTCGCGGGTCGATGCCCGGGCAGCACGAAGCTCGGCCAGGTCAACAGCGATCCGCCAAGGGTCGTGCCCACCTTGTCGTTCCCGGAGCCGGCCGAGTGCTTGACTGAACGTGCTGGTCAGACCGGCCGCGTCAGCGAGATCGGCGAGCAGATGGGCGCCGGCATGTCTCTATTTCCAGCCCAGCCCTTGGACGCCCTTAACGTAGGACCGAGGCTGCCGACCGAGGGAGAATCAGGATCCCTGAATGCTACGAATCCCGCAGCGCGGAGGCAATTCTTCCCAAGCCCTCGACAATAGAATCCTCCTCGCCTTCATCCTCCCCCAGCTCCAGCAATTCAGATCCCTCTGCCGCCACTCGATCCAATGCCACCAAGGCCGAGTCGACAAGATGCTCCACCGAGACGAATTCCACGCCACTCAAACGCCGACGACCAAGCATTTCGCGGTCACCATTGCGGATAGCAGCAACAAGCGCAGCAGCCGCAACCGCCGCCTCAGCGAAGTCCTTTTCTAGATACTCGCTGGCGCCTACCTCGACGGTCACCTGAAGCGCCTGCTCCAGGATTTCACCCGAACTCCCCGGCGAGGACTCACGCAACTCATCGAGAAGATCCGCCGCACCATCATTATCGAAGGGATCCAGTACGGTAGCCATCACGGCGCTCCTCACCTACGGCAAGCGATTTTGTTCAAGGAAAGCGCGAGCCTTCTTTATCGTTTCGCGAAATGGGGGTGAGCCAGTTCTCGGCGATCTCTAGGCGTCCAGCCACTCCCAGTCTTTCGGCACTCTTTCGAGCAGCAGGTCGACCGCATCTTCGGTCTGTCCCGTCGCCCATGCGGTGGTGCTGTCTTTCCGGATCAGCACCCCGCGGCCGCCGAACCACTTGACCGGACCACCGTCAGGCTCGGGCCAATAGACATGCGGCGGGAAGTCCAGCGGAGCGAAGGCGTCCTCGATTGCCGCGAACCCGCTCGAATCCATTTCGCAATACACCGTACTCAGCGACCCGCTGAACATCGCCTCTTCGAGCATCGACTCGAGCAGAAAGGCAGACAAGGGCGCCCGATAGTCACGCCACCGAGCGGCCGCGCCACTCTTTCGGTCCTTCCACTTCATCTTGTGGTCGAGCCCCTCAGCACGGGAAACCCCACAGAACACTTCCCTGATTTTCATGGCGCACGACCAGGATGTCCTGCTCATCAAGATAGAGATCATGAGGATCAAGCACCGGATCCTGAACGGAAAGCACATCGCTACGCTTTCCCAACAGGCTTCTCACTTCTCCTTCTTGCATGGATTGTCGTTCGTCCCCCAAGTCACCGTTCGATCACGCCCGTTGAACCGAGGCGACTTACGGGTCGCCCAGGATGGTCTTCGCAGGCTCAACGACATCTCGTAGGTGACGCGCTGACCGACTGCACGGTCGCGAGCGTCACGGACCGTCTGCCACTGCCGGGTGATACAGAACGGTTGTGGTCGGCGCGGGCTCCGGCGGCCGGCACCACACCACCGAGGAGCCAGTCGCGCAGCTGCTCGTCCGTGGAGAGTTCGTCGAATTCGACGACGGGCCGGTGCCGGGCATGATCGGGTGCGGTGCACAGACGGCCGTTCCAGTCCTCCGCGTACTCCCTCAGGGGCAGGATCGCATCATCCAGTGCGGAGTCGATGGTCTTCCCGTCGCCGTGCACCGGCAGGCCCGGAAGGATGGCCGCCCAACCGCCCCCTTCGGTGAGCTGCCGGAGCCCGGCCGGCTCCGTGTGGCGGGCCTGCTCCATCACGATCCTCCTCGGTAGGTGTACCAGTTCTACCGCCGCTTCTGGAGCTCGGCGGCCGGGTGGGTGGTGTGGGCCGAACCGGCGGCGAAGAGCAGGGCCGCGGCGATCGTGGTGGCGGCGCACAGCAGCAGGGTGCCGGGATAGCCGAGCAGCGCGACCGCTCCCCCGGCGATGATCCCGGCCAGAACCATCCCGGCGGTGGTGGCGTTGGCGAACAGGGTGGTGGCGCGGCCGGTGGCGGGCGCCATCGCGTCCTGGAACCAGCGGATTCCGGCCGCCCCGACGACCGCGATGCCGATGCCGCGGGCGACCTGCCCGGCGATCAGCAGCGGCATGTTGCGGGCCACCACGGTCAGCGCGAAGAACAGCACGAAGCAGCCCATCCCGGCCAGGATGATCAGGCGCTGGCTGACGGCCGGCGGGATGGCGGCGAGGGCGAGCGCGGCCAGCACTTCGACGGCGGCGCACACGCTGAACAGCACGCCGACGGTGGGGGTGGGCTGGTGGCCGAGTTCCCGCGTGACGTACAGGGGCATCACCACCGAGCCGGCGAACATGGCGGTGAAGAACAGGGTGATGCCGCCGGTGAGCAGGATGGTGGCGGTGCGGGCGAGGCGGGTCTCCGGTTCGCCGCCGGGCCTGGCGGTGGGGGCGGTTCCACCCGGCGTGGGTACGGCGGTGAGCAGCCAGACGGCGGCCACCGCGATGAGCAGGGCCGCCGTACGCGGGATGGCCTTGAATCCGCCGGTGGCCAGCACCAGCGCGCCGAGCAGTGGCCCGATCGCCCAGGCCAGGGACCAGACGGAGCGCAGCAGTGGCGCCGAGCGGCGGCCGGCCGGGCTGTCGCCGAGGATCACCCGGGCCAGGGCGAACAGCTGGGGGAACGCCGCCGCCAGCGCCCCGAGCAGGGTGAACGCGAGCAGGATGAGCAGCGGGAACGAGGTGAGCACGGTCATCAGGCCGAGGGCTATGGCGCCGGACAGCATCGCGGCGGCGGCGTAGCGGCGGGACGGGCGGCGGTCGAAGGCGTGGCCGGCGAGCCAGCTGGTGAGGATGCCGCCGATGCCGTGGATGGAGACGAACAGGCCGGTCTCCAGCGGGCCGAAGCCGGTGACCTCGGTGACGTAGAGGACGAAGTACGAGCCGACCATCGAATCGGCGACGCCGAGCATCAATACGGCGACTACCAGTGATATCGACATCGTTCACCACGATAACCGCGGTGAACGGGCTTGGTCAGGCCCAGATTCGAAGGAAGAGCACGCCTAGAACATCGATGACCCATAGCAGTACGGGATAGCTGGTCGGGAAGAAGGCGAAGACCAGCAGGAGCAGGGCGCCGAAGTTCTTGTCCTCGAACCAGAGCCGCATCCAGTTCATGCCGGGGCCGGGGCGGCGCAGCGCGTGCCACAGGATGCCGAATCCGTCCAGCGGCGGGATCGGGATGAGCGCCAGCAGACCGAAGCCGAGCAGGCCGCCGCCGAGCGACAGCACGATCTGCGCGCCGTAGTCGAGCACGCCGAGACCGCCCCGCAGGATCCAGCCGGGTTCCACCGTCTCCAGGCCGGCGCCGGCGTACGCCAGGGCGTACCCGGCGATGATCAGCTCACCGGCGAGGATGCAGGCGACCGGCCCGGCGGCGAACACCGCGGCCGCCCGGCCCCGGCCCCGCCAGCGCGGCACCTCGTCGACGGTGACCGGGCGGCCCCAGCCGGTGCCGCCGATGGCCGCGCAGACCGCGCCGAACGGGTCGATCTCCCGCCGGGGGCTGAACCGCATGGGTGGGGCGCCGTCGCCGAGACCGACGACGCGCGCGGTGAACCGCATCGCCACGGAACGCAGAGCGATGGCGAGAAGGAAGGCGACGACCAGGGCGACGAACGCCACCGGGTCGCCGAGCGCGAAGAGCACGGGTGCGGAACCTAGCCTCGTTCTGCCTGGGCGGCGATGACCTCGCGGGCGAGCTGACGGTAGTTGCGGGCGCCGGACGACGCCGGGTCCAGCGTAGTGATCGGAGCGCCCGCCACGGTCGACTCGGGGAACTTGACCGTCTTGGTGATGACCGTCTGGTACACCTTGTCGCCGAACGCCTCCACCACCCGCTGCAGGACCTGGCGGCAGTGCGTGGTGCGGGAGTCGTACATGGTGGCGAGGATGCCTTCGAGTTCGAGATCGAAGTTGAGCCGCTCGCGCACCTTGTCGATGGTGTCCAGGAGCAGGGCCACACCGCGGAGCGAGAAGAACTCGCACTCCAGCGGGATCAGCACACCGTGCGCGATGGTGAGCGCGTTGATCGCCAGCAGGCCCAGCGAGGGCTGGCAGTCGATCAGGATGAAGTCGTACTCCTTGCGGACCGAGCGCAGCGCCCGGGCCAGGGCCATCTCCCGGGCCACCTCGTTGACCAGCTGGATCTCGGCGGCCGAGAGGTCGATGTTGGCGGGCAGCAGGTGCAGGCCGGCCACGTCGGACTTGATGATCACGTCCTCGGTGGCGACGTCGTCCTGCATCAGCAGGTTGTAGACGCTCAGGTCGAGGTTGTGCGGGTTCACCCCGAGGCCGACCGAGCAGGCGCCCTGCGGGTCGAAGTCGACGAGGAGGACCTTGCGCCCGTACTCCGCGAGGGCGGCGCCCAGGTTGATGGTGGTCGTGGTTTTGCCCACGCCACCCTTCTGGTTCGCCAGCGCGATGATCCGGGCCGGGCCGTGCCGGTCCTTGGGCATCGGCTCGGGGATGGGGCGGCGCATGGTGTACGCCGTGGGGTCGGCCGGACCGAGGTCGGCACCGAGATCCAGGGAATTCTGCTGTTCCCGGAGCGTGGAGGTCCAGGCCTCCGCACGCTCGCCGTTCCCTGACATCGCCTTCGCCCCCTTCCGACTCAGCCGGAGCCGATGCCCGACTGTACGCCAACCGTGCTGCCCGCACGGGGTCAGCCGTTCGGCGTGTCGCGCCCACGCCTCCCCAGCATCTAACGAGCGCGAGGGTGTGCGGTCGCGTACACCTCACGGAGGCGTTCGACGGTCACCAGCGTATACACCTGCGTCGTGGTGACCGAGGCGTGTCCCAGCAGTTCTTGCACCACCCGTACGTCGGCGCCGCCGTCCAGCAGATGAGTCGCGTAGGAGTGACGCAGCGTGTGCGGGCTGACCGCGTACGGCCCATCCACCGGCAGGCCCACCGCGAGGGCGCACCGGCGCAGTACCGTCCACGCGCTCTGCCGGGACAGCCGGCCACCCCGGGCGTTCAGGAACACCGCCGGGGTGCCCCGGCCGGACTCGGACAGCGAGGGCCGGGCGCGTACCAGATAAGCCCGCACCGCCGACCGCGCGTGACCACCGACCGGGACCAGCCGCGACCTGCCGCCCTTACCCCGCAGCACGACCGCCGGATCGACGTCCAGCTCCAGATCGTCGATGTCCGCGCCGACCGCCTCGGAGATCCGCGCGCCGGTGCCGTACAGGAACTCCAGCAGCGCCCGGTCGCGCAACCCGAGCGGCGAGCCGGCGTCCGGCACCGCGAGCAACCGGCCGACCTGCTCCACGTCCAGGGCTTTGGGCAGACGCTTCGGCGGGGCCGGGGGGCGTACGTCGGCGGCGGCGTCGTGCGGGACCAGCCGCTCGCGGACCGCGAACCGGTGCAGTCCACGGACCGCGGAGACGGCCCGCGCCGCCGACGACGAGGCCAGTCCCTGTTCACGCAGCCGGGCCAGATGCCCGGACACGTCGGCGGCCCGCACCCCGCCCAGCTCGGTGATCCCGGCGGCGGCCAGCTCCTCGGCGTAGCGCTCCAGGTCACGGCGGTAGGAGGCGAGCGTGTTGCGGGACAGGCCACGTTCCACACTCAGATGGTCGAGATAGGTCCTGATCGCCCGGTCCAGGCTCAGCGCGGCACCCCTTCCGGTCCGGATTCCCTGAGCGTACGCCTGACCTGCCGATCCGCGCGTATGCGCGTACCGGCGTCCGCGCCTCGACGGTCCGGCCTGTACGGTTCCACCCGATGAGCGGCTTTCCCTGGCTTCTGGTGGACCAGAACACCGACGACGGTGAACTCGTGATCGCCGCCTGCTCGGACATCGACGGCCTGTTCGTCGACCCACCACAGCCGCCGGTCGAGCGGTACACCCTGCTCGGCTGCGAACCGGCCGGCCGGCTGCTCGACGCCTGCGACGGATTCGGGCCGGCCTGGCTGGGCAACGTCGGCCTGGACGCGATCCATCCGCCGCACTCCGGACACCCGGCGCACTGCTGGCACTGCGCCGAGGAGCTGCTCGACATCACCGTGCTCGGCTCCCGGCCCTCGGTGGTCGCCCCCGGCCTGCTGGACGTCACCCTGGAGGGCCGACTGCGGATCGAGGAGCTGGCCCGGTTCGCCCGCGGCGCCGACAAGGCCCCGGACGCCGACGGCTACCGCCTGGTCGGTGTCACCGGGCACGGCGACCAGGACCTCGGGGCCTGCCGGGACGTGGACGGCGTGTTCCGCGCCCGGCCCGCGCCGGCGCCCCGCGGCGCCACCCTGCTCGGCTGCCGCCCGGAGCCGCCGTTGCAGCGTGCCCTGGACGCGCTGGCCCGCGGCGGGGCCCGGCGGCGGCGCTGGGTGCAAGGCTCGATCTTCAGTGTGGACCGGGACGGCACCGCGGTCGGCATGGTCGGCGCCGCCCTGGGCGCCGAGGTGGCCGAGGTGCGCCCGTCCCGGCTCGGTGACGGGCTGGTCGACGTGACCGTCGAGCCCACCTACGGCGACGCGATCGGCGGCCCCCGCCCGGCCGGCGCCCGCACCGTCTGGCAGCGGTGGCGGGCCGGCCGCCCGGACGTGCTCGGCGAGTGGGCCGAGTACGACGCCGACCTGCGGCACGAGTGGGCCGGGGTGGCCCTGGCCCACCACGAGCACCGCCCGGACCGCCCGTCCGGCGCCACCTACCACCTGGCCGGACGGCACGTCACCGACGTGGAGGGGTTCTTCTGCGCGATCGGTGAGGCGGTCAACGGGCCGGGGGGCTACTTCGGCTGGAACCTGGGCGCCCTGCACGACTGCGCCAACGGCGGCTGGGGCGCGGCGCCCGCGTTCCGGCTGGTCTGGCACGACTCCGCGGTGGCCCGGGAGCACCTGGTCCCCGGCTACGACAGGCGCTGGTGGACCCCGGCGGTGACCATGGACGACCTGCTCGGATATCTCGCCGACTCGGGGGTCGAGGTCGAGCTGCGCTGACCGCCCCGGCGGGAGCACTGTGGATCGCGGGGTGACCGGCGTCCGATAGCGATCAGTCGGCCGGCGGGCCTGACGGACGACACCCGTGTGCGGATGTCCGGCGGGGTGGCCGTCAAACGCCGGCGTCGCGCGAGGTGTGGTCGGTGAACCCGACCACGTTGCCCCACGGGTCGGCGACCTCCACCGTCCAGCCGGTGGTCACCGGGAACGGCTCGTCCAGCAGGGCCACCCCGGCATCGGCCAGCTCGCCGGCGGTGGCCCGGGCGTCGGCCACCTCCAGCCACAGCCGCGGGCCGGTCACGTTCCGCGGCTCCTCCCCGGTGCGGCGCACCAGCAGCCCCGGCGCCTGCTCACCGAGCCGGAACAGCACGATCCCCGACTCGTCCCGCCGGAACGCCACCGGAAGGCCGAGCCGCTCGCCGTAGAACTCCACGGCGGCATCGAGATCACCGACGGTGAACAGCACGTTGTCGATCCCCCGGACCGCGGTCACGTCTTCTTCTCCACCCGCCCCACCGTACAAGGGGCCATCAGGCGACGAAGACGCAGAAGGTGTGGCCGTCGGGGTCGGCGTAGACGCGCAGTGGCTCCTCCGGGTCGTCGGAGCGGTCGAAACGCAGGGTGCCGCCCAGGGACAGCACCCGCTCGTGCTGGCGGTTCAGTTCCTCCACCGAGTCCACCGACGAGTCCAGGTGGGACTGCTGGGGGACCTCGTCGGACGGCCAGGTCGTCGGGCGTACGCCAGTCGTCTGCTGGAACGCCAGCTGCCAGGAACCGTGCGGCGCGCGCAACACCAGCCAGTCGCGGCCTCGCGGATCGTCGGCGCCCGCCTCCGGCGGCTCGTCGCCGTCGCGGTATTCCAGGCCGAACAGCGCGCGGTAGAACTCGGCGAGTCGGCGCGCGCCGGTGGTGTCGAGCACGAACGAGCGCAGGATCGGCACTGTCATGACGTCGTCGTACCCACCGGCCGGGTTTTGATGCCGAGCGCGGCCAGGGCCAGGTCGACGATGCCGTCGGCGTACTCGTCGGTGAGCGGGCCGGTGCGCAGCATCCAGCGGTGGTACATCGGGCCGACGATCAGCTCGACGGCCTGATCGAGGTCAGTGCCGGGGCGGATGTGACCGCGGAGCCGGTTCTTGATCGTGTCGAGTTGCGGGCGCAGGATCCGGTCGCGGACCTGGGCGGCGAAGTCCTCGCTGGTCAGGGATTCGACGGTGAGCGCCCGGGTGATCTCGGACAGCTTCGGGTCGGCGAGTTCGGCGACGGTGGCCCGGACGACCAGGCGCAGGTCGGCTTCGAGGTCGCCGGTGTCCGGCAGCGCGGGCGGCCCGTCCGGGCCGGCCTGTTCGGCGAGGGCGTCCAGGACGATCGCGCCGCGACCCCTCCACCAGCGGTAGATGGTCTGTTTGCCGACTCCGGCGCGGGCCGCGACGGCCTCGATGGTGAGGTTCGCGTACCCGGATTCGGCGATCAGGGCGAGGGCGGCGTCGAGGATGGCCGTGCGGGAGCGTTCGCTGCGGCGGGCGGGGTCGGGTGGGTTCGGCACGGCTCGGAGCCTAACCCATACGAGACGCGACGTCTCGTCTTGACAGGACCCGGAAAAGACGAGACGCTACGTCTCGTCTCGCCGATTACTTCGAAAGGCACCCCGTGCACATCGCCATGGTCAGCATCCCGTTCCCCGGCCACGTCAACCCGAGCATCGAGGTCATCCGCGAACTGGCCGCCCGGGGCCATCGCGTCACCTACGCGAACGACCCGTCCTGGCGCCGGCCGGTCGAGTCCACCGGCGCCGAGCTCAAGGCCTACCGCAGCACCCTGCTCGACCGCGACCACGACGGCGACACCATCGACCAGCTGACGATGTTCCTGGACGACGCGATCGCCATGCTCCCCCAGCTGCGCGACCTCTACCGGGACGACCGGCCGGACATCTTCCTGTACGACATCGCCGGCGCCCCGGCCCGCATCCTGGCCGGCGAGTGGGGTGTCCCGGCCGTCCAGCTGTCCCCCACCTTCGTCGCCTGGGAGGGCTACGAGCAGGAGATGGCGCCGATGATCGAGCAGATGCGCGCCGACCCGCGGGGCGCCGGCTACTACGGCCGGTTCGAGCGCTGGCTGGCCGAAGCCGGGTCGGAGACCACCGACAGCCTGTCGTTCCAAGGTCGGCCGGACCGCGGGATCGTGCTGATCCCGGAGGTGATGCAACCGTTCGCGGAGCGGGTCGACAAGAGCGTCTTCACGTTCGCCGGCCCGATCCTGGGCGAGCGCGACGACCAGGGCGACTGGACCCGCCCGGCGGACGCCGGCAAGGTTCTGCTGGTCTCGCTGGGCTCCACGTTCACCGAGCACCCGGAGTTCTACCGGATCTGTGTGGAGGTGTTCGGGGCGATGCCGGGCTGGCACACCGTGCTGCAGATCGGCGAGCACGTCGACGAGGCGGTGCTGGGTGACGTACCGGCGAATGTCGAAGTGCACCGCTGGGTGCCGCAGCTGCGGATCCTCGGCCAGGCCGACGCGTTCCTCACCCACGGCGGGATGGGCGGCTCGGTGGAGGGCCTGTTCTGCGGCACGCCGATGCTGGTCGCCCCGCAGGCCGCCGACCAGTTCGGCAACGCCGACCGGCTGGTGGAGCTGAACGTGGCCCGCCGGATCGACACCGGGATCACCGCGGAGGAGTTGCGGAAGACCTTCCACGATCTGATCAACGACCCGGCCGTACGCACGGAGAGCGCACGGATCAGCCGGGACCTGCGGGAGCGCAGTGGTGCCGCCTATGCCGCGGCGCTCGTCGAGAGCGCCGCGGCGTAACGCCTCAGGCGGAGCGCAGCAGCGTCCACCCGGAGTCGCGGGCGCGGGCGGCGGCGAGCACGCCGCCGACCGTGGCCGCGTTGGTGATCTCACCGCGGAACACCATGGCGACGGCCTCGTCCAGGTCGACCCGGCGCACCTCGATGTCGGCCTCCTCGTCGGTGCGGGTGTACCGGTCCGCCTCGGGCACCGGCGCCAGATCGCGGGCCAGGAACACCCGGACGAACTCGTCGGCGAACCCGGGCGAGGTGTGCAGGTCGATCAGCGGCTCCATCCGCCCGGCCACCAGGTCGGCCTCCTCGGCCAGCTCCCGGCCGGCGGTCAGCGCCTCGTCCTCACCGACCACGTCGCGCAGCCCGGCCGGCAGCTCCCACAGGTGCCGCTTGATCGGGTGCCGGTACTGCCGGATCAGCACCACCCGGTCCTGGTCGTCGACGGCGACCACGACGACCGCGCCCCGGTTCTCCACCACGTCCCGGGCGGCGGTGCCACCACCGGACATGGTCACCCGGTCGGTGAAGACCGAGAAGATCGCACCGTGGTAGCGCTCCTGGCGGGACACCGTCTCGTGTGCGAAGCCCATCTCAGGAGGCGTCCGGCTCGATGGTGACCGGCAGCTCGTCCGCCGACGCGTACGCCACGGCGGCCTTGACCAGGCCGTCGAAGAGCGGGTGCGGGCGGGTCGGGCGGCTCTTCAGCTCCGGGTGGGCCTGGGTGGCCACGAAGTACGGGTGGACCTCCCGGTCCAGCTCGATGAACTCGACCAGCCGGCCGTCCGGGGAGGTGCCGGAGAAGACCAGACCGGACTGGGACAGTTTGTCGCGGAAGTCGTTGTTCACCTCGTAGCGGTGCCGGTGCCGCTCGGAGATGTCCGTCGCGCCGTACACCTCGGCGACGATGGAACCCTCCTTGAGGGTGGCCGGGTAGGCGCCGAGCCGCATGGTGCCGCCCAGATCGCCCTTGCCGGCGACGATGTCCTCCTGGTCGGCCATCGTGGAGATGACCGGATAGGTGGCCTTCTCGTCGAACTCGACCGAGTTGGCCCCGGCCAGACCGGCCAGGTTGCGGGCCGCGTCGATGGTCATGCACTGCAGGCCCAGGCACAGGCCGAGGATCGGGACCAGGTTCTCCCGGGCGTACCGGGAGGTGTTGACCTTGCCCTCGATGCCGCGGACCCCGAACCCGCCGGGGATCACGATGCCGTCGACACCCTTGAGCGCGGCGGCGGCACCGGCCGGGGTGACGCAGTCGTCGCTCGGCACCCAGCGCAGCTTGATCTTCACGGTGTTGCCGAAACCGGCCGCCCGGATCGCCTCACTGACCGACAGGTAGGCGTCCGGCAGGTCGACGTACTTGCCGACCAGCGCGATGGTGATCGTCCGCTTCGGGTGGTGCACCCGCTCCAGCAGGTCGTTCCAGGTCTTCCAGTTCACGTCACGGAAGGACAGACCCAGCCGCCGTACGACGTACGCGTCCAGCCCCTCGTCGTGCAGGACCTTCGGGATGTCGTAGATGCTCGGCGCGTCCGGGCAGGCGATGACGGCTTCGGCGTCGACGTCGCAGTAGAGCGCCAGCTTGTGCTTCATCTTCTCCGGGAGTTCCCGGTCACTGCGGCAGACCAGGGCGTCCGGCTGGATGCCGATGTTGCGCAGCGCGGCCACCGAGTGCTGGGTGGGCTTGGTCTTCAGCTCACCCGACGGAGCCAGATAGGGCACCAGCGAGACGTGCAGGTAGAACACGTGGTCACGGCCGACCTCGTGGCGGACCTGCCGGATCGCCTCCAGGAACGGCAGCGACTCCATGTCGCCGACCGTGCCGCCGACCTCGGTGATCACCACGTCCGGGACGAGACCGTTCTCGTCCGGATCGGCCATCGCGAAGATCCGGCTCTTGATCTCGTTGGTGATGTGCGGGATGACCTGCACGGTGTCCCCGAGATACTCACCGCGCCGCTCCCGGGCGATGACCGCCGAGTAGACCTGGCCGGTCGTCACGTTCGCCTTGCCGGACAGATCCCGGTCCAGGAAACGCTCGTAGTGACCGACGTCGAGGTCGGTCTCGGCCCCGTCCTCGGTGACGAAGACCTCGCCGTGCTGGAACGGGTTCATCGTCCCGGGGTCCACGTTGAGGTAGGGGTCCAGCTTCTGCATCACGACACGCAAGCCGCGGGCGGTGAGCAGATTGCCGAGGCTCGAGGCGGTGAGGCCCTTACCGAGCGAGGAGGCGACGCCCCCGGTGACGAAGATGTGCCGCGTGTCGCGCACTGTTGAGGCCAAGGCCCGCTCCCGTGGTCGCCGTTCTTACCGGTTCTTGCGGCCGGGGCAAGCCCCATCCACGGGAGTTCACCGTAACACTCATTGCCGCGGCCACCACGTCCGGGCTGGTTGACCTGCGTGTCACGAGCCGGTCAATTGATCCTCGTCGGCTTTACGCAGCAGCGGGCCACCGGGTCCGTCGGTCTCGCCGGGCGGTGGCGTACGGTCCGCGGCGTGCAGCAGGACCCGCAGCGCGGTGAGCACCGCCACCGGCACGGCGGCCGCCGCGGCGGCTCCGGCCGCACCGAGCGCGGTGCCGCCCAGCACCCCCGCGATCAGCGTCGCCACCACCGTCCCGGCCACCCCGGCCCGGACCGCCGGATGCAGGCCGTACAGCCGGTTCAGGCCGCCCCACGGGGAGAACTGGCAGAACACCAGCATCACCGCGCCGAGCAGAGCCAGCAGGGTGAGCGGGCTGTCCACCAGCGCCTGCCCGTTGGCCGCGGTGGACCGCTGCATCGCCGGGCCGGCCGTGCCGTCGCCCAGAGCGGTCAGGATCCGGCCCAGCGTGCCCTGCTCCAGCGCCGGGCGGCGCAGATCCATCACGGCGAACGCGATCGTCACCGCCACCCCGGACAGCGTCGCCCAGGCGAACCGCGGGAAGGTCAGCCAGCCGCCGGTGCTGATCGCCGCGGCCACGCACACCCCGGCGGTCACCGCGATCGCACCGACCGGGTCGGCGCCCAGGTACGGGCTGCCCACCATCACCACGCCCAGCCCGCCGAAGGTGACCACCACCAGCGGCCGCCAGCGCCGGTTCACCCACTGGGCCAGCGTCCCGGCCAGCAGGAGCAGGCCGGCCACGAACACACCCAGGCCGACACTGCCCAGGCCGGCGTACCGGACCCCGTGGATCGCCGAATACCCGGCCACCCCGTTGAGCTGCAGCCGGGCCCCGGTCATCAGGTCCACCGCCACCACCAGCACGCTCACCCCGGACACCGCGGCCATCGGCCACAACGTCCGCTGGTAGCGGGGCGCCAGCCGGACCAGCAGCGTCCCGGCGGCCATCAGCACCGCGGTGGCCGCCCCGAACATCCAGGCCGGATGCTCGCTGCTCCACCACGGCGCCACGTCGGCGAGCAGCGCCGCCGGAATGGCCAGACCGGCCGCGATCAGCGCCAACTCGGCCAGCTCCACCAGACGGCGCGGCGGCAGCGGCGGACCGAGCGGCCCGGCGTGCCGGCGGGCCCGGATCAGCACCGGGATCACCGCCGCGAAGAGCACCAGCTGCAGGATCGCCAGCACGGTGAAGAAGATCTCAGCCACCCCGCGCTGGGCGATCGCCCGCCGGTCGGCGTCCCGGTCACCCTGCATGGCCTCGGCCGGGTCGAGCGGGCGGCCCGGGGTGGAGGTGGCGGCGTACCCGGCGAACAGCTTGTCCGGCGCCGGGCGGCCCAGCGCGGCCAGCACCGTCGGCGCCAGGTCGACCAGCTGCAGGTAGCCCTCCCGGCCGGTGCCGGCCGAGGTCAGCCAGCCGTTCTCCCAGCCGGGGCCCTCGGCGATCGCCACGTGCAGGCGGGAGGTGGTGTCGGTGTCGGCCAGGCCGGCGATCACCATCGTCGACCGCGGCGGGCGGGCCGCCAGGACCCGCGCCAGGGTACGGTCGGCGGCCGCCACCTCGGCCGCCCGCTCGGCGCCGGTCCCGGCGATGGTGCCCAGGTCGACGATGCTGATCACACAGTCGGCGAGCAGCGGGGCCGGGTCGTCGGGCAGCTCGGCGACATACCTGTCGACCCGCCCGAACGGCCGGGCGGCGGCGATCGCGGCACCCGGCCCGACCGCCACCGAACACCGGACCGACTCGGCCAGGGCGCCTGGCGTCGTACCGTACGGCAATCGGTCCTGGTTGGTCCGCACCACCGTCGGCTGATCGGTGAGGTTGGCGCCGATCCCGTCCGGCTGGGTGAGTTTCGGGGCCGCGTCCGGGCAGCGGCCGGAGACCGCGCGGGTGTCCCAGGCGGCGTAGTTGCCGGCGCCCAGGGTCAGCCAGCCGTCCGACGGGCAGGTGACCGCGTGCGCCGAGCGCACCGACAGCCAGCCCACCGAACCGGCCCGCGCCTGGCCCCACAGCGCCGGGGTCCGCACCGGGTCCAGGTCCTCCCAGCGCAGCCCGGCCGCGGCGGCGATCACCACGTAGTCGGCGTCACCGCGGGTGGCCTGCCCGCCCGGCCGGATCGTCAGCCCGGCCAGGCTGGCCGTGGCGACCAGCACGGTCAGCAGGTACGGCACCCAGGCGGCCATCGGGCGGCGGGTGCTCCCGGGACGGCGCACCCGGCGCAGCCGGTCCAGCCGGTGACCGAGAATGTTCACCGGCGAACCGCCGCGACTTCCGCGTAGGCCGAACGCACGTCGGCGACCACGTCGGCCTCACCGGGCCAGGTCGCCGCCTGCCGGGGGCCGCGGGCCGCGTAGTCGGCGCGCCGCTGCGGATCGTCCAGCAGCCCGCGGACCGCCTCGTCGAGCGCGTCCGGATCGCGCGGCGGGATCTGCACCGCCGCGTCGCCGACCAGGCCGGGCAGCCCACCGACCGCGGTGGTGATCAACGGCACCCCGGCGTGCAGCGCCTCCTGCGCGAACAGCTGCCGGGCCTCCCAGTCACTGGTGATCACCGCGAGGTCGGCGCCGGCCAGCAGATCCGGCACGTCGGTGCGGTGCCCGAGCAGGTGCACCGGGGCGTGCAGCCGGGAGGCGCGCTGCGCCAGCGGCATGTAACTCGGCCCGGAACCGGCGATCACCACCACCGGCGCGGGCGTCCGCTCCCGCCAGCGGGCCGCCACGTCCACGAGCATGTCGTAGTTCTTCTGCGGGTGCAGCCGGCCGACCGAGACGATCAGCGGCACGTCACTCTTGAGCCGGAACTCGGCGCGCACCGCCGACCGGGTGCGTTTCGGGGCCGCCAGCTGCGGAGTCGCCACCGGGCCCAGCCGCGCGTTGCGCGCCCCGAGCGCCACCGCCCGCTGCACCAGGTCGTCCGAGGCGCCCAGGGTGATCGCGGCGTTGCGCGCCACGATCCGCTCCAGGAGGGCACCGGCCTGGCCTTTCAGACCCCGCGCCAGGACCGCGTTGTGCCAGGTCACCACCAGCGGTACGCCGGTCCGCGCGACCGAGGCCACGAACGCCGCCCGCAGCCCGTGCGCGTGGATCACCTCGGCGTCCCGCCCGGTGAGAGCCTTGCGCAGCTGCCGGATCGCGCCGGAGTCCTGCGGGCCCGGGTCGGCCGGGATCTCCACCACCGCGAACTCCAGGCCGGACGCCGAGAACCCGAAATGCTGGTCGACCGCGGACGGCCCGCACACCAGCACCCGGCAGCCGGCGGCGACCAGGCCACGGGCCAGCGAGGCGACGTGCTGGCCGATCCCGCCGGTACTGGACGCGACCACCAGCACGACCGAACCGCGCCACTCCTCGTCGCTGCTCACGACCCCGTAACCCCTCTCCTGCTGCTTTCCGTCCGCCGTTACGGCAGGTGTCACCGGCGCAGGCGTCTTCGCACGGTGGCGGCCAGCGGCCCCAGATCGCGGCGGTCGAGCGCGAAGGCCACCGCCCCGAACACCACCACGACCGCCGTACCGCCCAGCATGCCTTCAACGAGACTGCCGAGCACGCCCGGGGTGGGCCAGACCGCCGACCCCAGCACGGCGACCACACCCCACCCGGCGAGCCCGGCCAGCGCAGCCCCGGCGATCGCGGCGAGCAGCGCCCGGCCCAGCCCGGCGAGCGCGGCCACCCCGGCATGCCGGCGGACCGCGAGCACCAGCAGCACCCCGGTCACCGACATGCCCACCGCGGTGGCCAGGCCGAGACCGAACACCTGTGGCCCACCCTCGGCCACCGCTGTGGCGACGATCACGCCCACCCCGGCGGTACCCCAGCCCACCGCCGAGGCGACCGCCGCCGCCACCGTCGCGCCCCGCGCGTACAGGGCCCGCGACAGCAGCGCGAACAGCGCGTGACCGAGCAGGCCGGGCGCGAACCCGAGCACACCGGGAACGGCGTTCGGCACGTTCATCAGGAAGGTCATCGGGACGGCCACACCGACCAGCCCCGCGGTGCCCAGACCGGCCAGCAGGACCACCGAACGGGCCGTACCGGACAGCGCCGCGGCGTATCCGCCGTCGTCCCCCGCCTCGGCCGCCGCCGACAGCCGCGGATAGACCGCGGTCGCCAGGGGCACCGCCAGCACCGCCCAGGGCAGCAGGAACAGGGTCTGCGCACCGGTGTACGGCGCCACCTGCCACAGGGCCAGCACCATCACCAGCCCGACCACCAGCTGCTGGGCGCCGACGGTGACCGCGCCCGCCCAGCCCAGCCGCACCGCCTGACGGCCCTCGTCACCGGGGAACCGGAACGACGGCCGGATCCGCAGCCGCAACCTCGCCACCGGAATCACCAGGCAGAGACTCAACGCGACCACACCGAGCGTGGTGCCGGCCGACAGGGTCAGCTCACCGGCCCGGCTCAGCCCGGCGAACCCGCTGCGGGCGCCGTCGATCCCGGCATAGGCGAGGTACGCGGTCATCACCGTCACACTGGACAGCAGCGGCGCGATCACCGGCCAGGCGAACCGGTGATGCGCCTGCAGCACCCCGGTCAGCACGATCCCGACACCGTAGAGCGGCAGCTGCGGTGCGAAGATCCGCAGCATCCGGGCGGCGATCTCCTGCTGCTCCGGCGGAATCCCCTGGAACAGCCCGGTGATCGGCCCGGCCGCGGCGAACACCACCAGCGCGAGCGGAACGGTCAGCGCCAGCACCCAGGTCAGCAGAGCGGACGCGACCCGGTCGACCCGCTGCCGGTCACCGGCGGCCACCGCCCCCGCCAGCAACGGCACCACCAGGCTGGCCAGAGCCCCACCGGCGACCAGCTCGAAGACGATGTTGGGAACCGTGTTCGCGGCCAGATAGAGGCTGGCCAGCCCACCGTCCACCTGACCGTTGCCGACGGTGTAGAAGAAGACCGTGGTACGGCCGAACCCGGCAAGCCGAGCCAGCACGGTGAGCACCGAGATGAGCGCGGCGGCCCCGGCGAGCTTGGCCACCCCGGACCGGCCACCGGGGGAATCGTCCGGCGCGGTCGTCACTGTGGGCGGCGGCCCAGCTCGTCGAGCGTGCGCAGCCACGGCGTGTCGTTGATGACCTTGGTGAAGCTGACCTTCTCGCTGGCCGCGGTGAGGGCGGCCAGCGCGGCCAGCGCGGTGGCCCGGCCGGCCGTCCCGCTCCGGGCGACCAGGGCCACGCCGAGCAGCGCGCCCAGCGAGTTGGCCCCGGCGTCGCCGAGCATGATCTCTTCGCCGAGGTCGTCGGGGAGCAGGGCGGCGCCGGCGCCGAGGGCTCCGGCGGTCATCGACGCGTGGCGGCCGACGGCGAGGGGCGCCCCGATGATCGCGCCGGCTTTGAGGGCACGACCGGGCCGCAGGTCCAGCAGGTTGATCAGGTTGGCGGTGCCGGCGATCACCCCGGCCCCGAGCAGCACGTCGGTGGTGCGCCCGAGCCGGCCGGTGCGGCGGCTGCCGATCAGCGCGGACGCGGCGAGCCCGGCCGCGCCCACTCCGGCGATCTTGACGAGGCCGCTGGTGACGAAACCCTCGCGGAGGGCGCCCAGGTGCCCGGCGAAGCCTTTGGCCGACTTCTGTTCGGGCCGGTTGCCGGCCACGTCGTCGTAGAAGCCGACCGCGCCGCTGACCGCTCCGGCGGTCACCGCGGCGGCGGCGAGACGGGCGGTCGGCGCGCCGGCGGCGGCTCCGGCGGTGGCCCCGGCGGCCAGGGCGGGGCCACCGGCCAGCGTGACGGAACGCCCGCGGAAGTTGGTCCGCCGCAGCTCACCCGCCCGGGGGTCCTGTCGCACCCAGCCGAGGACGGAACGGGCGACCAGGGCACCGAGACCGGCGGAACGGAGGTAGGCCATGGCCGCAGAGTCTAGACGGGTGCGGCTAGGGGGCGGCGGACGGCACGATCGAGGTGGCGCCGGCCGCCAGCCCGTAGTGACCGATCTTGTTCTGGGTGAGCCGGTCCCAGGTGACCAGGGCGGTCGCGACCTGACCCTGCACGGTGCTGACGTTGTCCACCGTGGAGATCTTGGTGCTCAGCGTCGGGTCGTTGCGGATGCTCGCGACCAGATTTCCCTCGCCCGCGTCATCACCGGCGACCACCAGTGACCGGTCGTTGCCGAACTGTTCGGCGGCGGTGACCGCGAACCGGCTCTTCTTCACCGCGTCCTGATCGGTGGCCGGCACCCCGGCGACCAGCACGAACGCCTCGGCCCCACCTGTCGCACCATCCTCGACGGTGAGGTAGCCGGGCTGGGCGAAAGCGGTCAGCACCGCTGTCACGTCGTCGGTGGACGGCGGGGTGGCACCGCCCTGGGCCAGGGTGAAGGCCAGCAGCGCGCTCGCCGTCTCCACGCCGTCGCTGTTCTGCGGCAGGCCGGTCGGCTGGATGCTCGGCTGGGTCGACTGGTCGGCCAGGTCGAGGAGTTCGTTGACGAAGTTCGGGTCGAAGAACTTGTCCTCGACGGCGACCCGGGCGGTGACCGTGGCGCCGGCCCGGGTCAGCATCGCCACCACACCGGTGGCCGGCTCCTCGGCGCCGGGCAGCGAGACCACCGCCAGTTTGCGGCCGGCCAGTTTGCCGCCGAGCAGCATCGGCGCGATCTCGGTGGCGAACTCCTGGTTGCGGTTGACCTCCTCGTTCAGCTTGTTGACCTGCTCGCGCCGGACGTTGTTGTCCTTGTTGAGCGCGGCCAGGTTGTTACGCAGGTTCTCGGAGACCGGGCCGTTGAGCGCGGCGGTGCCGACCACCAGGCCGATCGCCAGCGCGAGGAAGACCGCGGTGAGCGACACCACGTGGTACCGGAAGTTGATCACGACGCCCTCAGAGAAGATTGCCGAGCTGGAAGACGAAATTGTCCCACCACTCGGACACGACGGTGAGGTACGCCTTCCCCACCGTGGACACCGCCACCGCCGAGGCCATCGCGGCCACCGCGGAGAGCACCAGCAGCAGCACCGCCGACGCGGAGATGCTCTGCCGGTAGAGCCGGCTGACACCCTTGGCGTCGACCAGTTTGCCGCCGACCTTGAGCCGGGTGAGGAACGTCGACGCCATGCCGCCGCGGCCCTTGTCCAGGAACTCGACCAGGTTGGCGTGGGTGCCGACGGCCACGATCAGGGACGCGCCCTTCTCGTCGGCGAGCAGCATCGCCAGGTCCTCGCTGGTCGCGGCGGCCGGGAAGGTCAGCGCGTCGACGCCCAGATTCTCCACCCGCTTGAGGCCGGGGGCCCGGCCGTCCGGATAGGCGTGCACCACGATCTCGGCGCCGCAGCGCAGCACGTCGTCGGTGACCGAGTCCATGTCCCCGATGATCATGTCGGGGGTGTAGCCGTTCTCCACCAGCGCGTCGGCGCCGCCGTCGACACCGATCAGGACCGGCTTGTACTCCCGGATGTACGGCCGGAGAACCTCCAGGTCCTCCTTGTAGTCATAACCGCGCACCACGATCAGCACGTGCCGCCCGCCGACACGGGTCTGCACGTCGGGCACACCCACCCCGTCCAGCAGCAGGTCGCGCTCCTGCTTGAGGTAGTCCATGGTGTTCGCCGCGAACGCCTCCAGCTGCACCGACAGGCCCTCGCGGGCGTCGGCCATCGACTTGGCGACGGACTCCGCGTCCTGCCGGACCCCGGAGGCCACCGGCTCGCCGTCGAGCAGCACGGTGCCGCCCTCGATGCTCACCACCTTGCCCTCGCGCAGGCCGGTGAAGACGTCCTCACCCAGGTCGTCGACGAGGATCACGCCGCCCTGGACGAGCACCTCGGGGCCGAGGTTCGGATAACGCCCGGAGATCGACGGCTTGGCGTTGAGCACGGCCATCACACCGGAGGCCACCAGGGAGTCGGCGGCCACCCGGTCGAGGTCGACGTGATCGATCACGGCGATCTCCCCGGGCCGCAACCGGCCGGTCAGCCGTTTGGTCCGCCGGTCGAGCCGGGCCACGCCGGAGACCGGACCGGGCTCGACGCTCCGGGTCCGTCGCAGGGTGGGAATGGGAAGTCGCATCCCGGCCATCCTGACATGCCACCGCACACGAGTCCCCCGCGACATGCGCCAGCTCACTAATATCAGGCGCGCTTCTCCCGAGCAGCCACGGAGAGTAGCTCCTCGGCATGCGCGATGCCCAGATCCGAATCGGGCAGACCCGCCAGCATCCTGGACAATTCCCGAGCCCGCTCGGTCTCCTCCACGATCCGGACACCACTCGTAGTGATCGCTCCGCCGGTGTCCTTGGCGACCACCAGGTGCCTGTCGGCGAAGGCGGCCACCTGCGGCAGGTGCGTCACCACCAGCACCTGATGGGTCCGGGCCAGCCGGGCCAGCCGCCGGCCGATCTCCACCGCCGCGGTGCCGCCGACACCCGAGTCGACCTCGTCGAAGACCAGCGTCGGCGGGCCACCGGCACCGGCGAACACCACCTCGATCGCCAGCATCACCCGGGACAGCTCACCGCCGGACGCGCCCTTCTGCAGCGGCAGCGCCGGGGCGCCCGGGTGGGCGTGCAGCCGCAGCTCCACCTCGTCGGCGCCGTCCGGCCCGGCGGCCAGGGTCTCCCCCTCCACCGTCACCGCCGGCTCGTCGCGCGACGGCGCCCGGGTCACCACCGCCACCTCGACCCGCGAATGCGGCATCGCCAGCCCGGCCAGCTCCACGCTGACCGCCTCGGAGAACCGCCCGGCCGCCTCACGCCGGGCCGCGGTCAGCCGCCCGGCCAGCTCGCCGACCGCGACCGCCAGGCGCTGGCGCTCGGCGTCCAGCTCCTCCAGCAGCTCGTCGGAGGAGTCCAGCTCGCCCAGCTTGGTCTTGGCGTTCTCCGCCCAGGCGATCACACCGTCGATGTCGTCGGCGTACTTCCGGGTCAGCGCCCGCAGCGCCGCCCGCCGCTCGTAGATCGCCTCCAGCCGGGCCGGATCGGCGTCCAGCGAGCTCAGGTAGGTGGACAGCTCCGAGGAGACGTCGGCGACCAGGGTGGCCGCCTCCTCCAGCCGGGCCGCCAGGTCACCCAGCGACGAGTCGACCGCGGCCTGCCCCTCCAGGGTGCGCCGGGCCAGCCCGAGCAGCTGGGTGGCGTCCGGCGTCTCGTCGGTCACCTCGACCCCGCCGGCCAGCGCCTGCGCCGCCAGGGTGGCCGCGACCCGCAGCCCCTCGGCGTGCTCCAGCCGCTGCACCTCGTTGCGCAGGTCCTCGTCCTCACCGGGCTGCGGGTCCACCCGGGTGATCTCGTCCAGGCCGAGCTTGAGCAGGTCGGCCTCCTGCGAGCGCTGCCGGGCGTTGCGCCGCCGGTCGGCCAGGTCGTCGACCACCGCGCGCCAGCGGGCGAACGACTCCTTGTAGGTGTCGATCAGCTTCTCGTGCTCCGGGCCGGCGAACCGGTCCAGCGCCGAACGCTGCTCCGACGGCCGCAGCAGCCGCAGCTGGTCGGACTGGCCGTGCACGGCCAGCACCTGCTCGCCCAGCTCGCTCAGCGTCGACACCGGCATGCTCCGGCCACCCACGTGCGCCCGGGACCGGCCCTCGGCCGTCACGGTGCGGCTCAGCAGGATCGCGCCGTCGTCGTCGGCCTCGCCGCCGGCGTCGGTGATCCGGGTCCGCACCGCGTCACCCAGGGTGCCGCGCAGTTTCATCCGGCCCTCGACCACCGCCCGGCCCGGATCGGCCCGGACCCGGCCGGCGTCGGCCCGGCCACCGAACAGCAGACCGAGGCCGGTGACCACCATCGTCTTACCGGCACCGGTCTCGCCGGTGATCACATTCATTCCCGAGGTGAGCCGCAGCGTGGTGTCGTCGATGACACCCAGCCCGGTGATGCGCAGTTCCTCCAGCACAGCCAGACAGTATCGGGAGCCCCCGACAATTGCCCAACGGAGTTCGTCTGATCAGCGTCGATTCCCGCGCCAGCCGACGACCGGCAAGCCGAACTTCGCGACCAGCGTGTCGGTGAACGGACGCGGTGCCAGGCGCACCAGGCGCACCGGCAGCTGACCCCTTTCGACCGTGACCTGCGAGCCCGGCGGAAGGTCCCAGGTGCGACGGCCGTCACAACACAACACCGCAAATGACGTGTACGGGTCCACCGTCAGCACGAAGGTCGACGTCGGAGCGGTCACGATCGGCCTGCTGAACAGCGCGTGCGCACTGATCGGCACCAGCAGCAGCGCCTCCACCTCGGGCCAGACCACCGGCCCACCGGCCGAGAACCCGTACGCCGTCGACCCGGTCGGTGTGGCGCACACCACACCATCGCAGCCGTAGCGGGACAGCGGCCGCCCGTCCACGTCCACGAGCAGTTCGAGCATCTGCGCCCGCTGCCCCTTCTCCACGGTCACCTCGTTGAGCGCCCACGACTCGGCGATCAGACGGCCGTCGTACTCCGCCCGCACGTCCAGCGTCAGCCGCTCGTCCACCGTGTAGTTCCCGGCCACCACCTCGGCCACCGCATGATCGATGTGATCGATCTCGGTCTCCGCCAGGAAACCGACCTTGCCCAGGTTGATCCCCAGCAGCGGCGCCTTCGCCGGCCGGGCCAGATCCGCCGCCCGCAGGATCGTGCCGTCCCCGCCGAGCGCCAGCACGATCTCCACACCCTCGGCCGCGGCCGGGCCCTCCACCGGCTTCACCCCCGGCGGCAGCTCCAGATCGTCGACCTCCTCGGCGATCACCCGCACCTCGAAACCGGCGGCGATCAGATCGAGCGCCACGGCACGGGCGTGCTGTGTGCTCTGCCGGCGCCCGGTGTGCGTGACCAGCAGGGCCGAGCGGCTCATTTCTCCTCCAAGAGCTCGACAGCATGAGGCCCGGCCTCGACCACCGCTTCGATGCGGGCCGGATCGGCCGGCGGGGCGTCCCGCCGGAACCACACGAAGAACTCCACGTTGCCGCTCGGGCCCGGCAGCGGGCTGGCGGTCACATCCGCCACACCCAGCCCCAGCCCGGCGGCGGCCGCCGCCACATCCAGGACCGCCTCGGCACGCAGCCGCCAGTCCCGGACCACACCCCCCGAACCGACCCGCTCCCGGCCCACCTCGAACTGCGGCTTCACCATCAGCGCCAGATCACCGTCCGGCCCGGTGCACGCGGTCAGCGCGGGCAGCACCAGCCGCAGCGAGATGAACGACAGATCCGCCACCGTCAGATCGACCTCGCCGCCGATCGACTCCGGCGTGATCGTGCGGACGTTGGTGCGCTCCTGCACCACCACCCGCTCATCGGTGCGGATCGGCCAGGCCAGCTGCCCGTACCCGACGTCCACCGCCACCACCTGCCGGGCCCCGGCCCGCAGCAGCACATCGGTGAACCCGCCGGTGGACGCGCCCGCGTCCAGACACCGGCGGCCCTCGACCCGCAGATCGAAGGCCTTGAGGGCGCCAGCCAGCTTGTGCCCGCCACGGGACACGTACTCGGTCTGCGGATCCTCCCCGGTCACCAGGATCGGATCGGCGGGATCCACCATCGCCGCCACCTTGTGGGCGACGGTGCCGCGCACCTGCACCCGGCCGGCCGCGACCAGTGTGGCGGCCTGCTCCCGGGAGCGGGCGAGCTTACGACGGACGAGCTCGGCGTCGAGACGCGCACGGCGGGCCATCAAATTCCTTTTATTCGGTACGTTCGTCGAAACGGTCGATCAGCGGTCGATGCCGGCCAGGGTTTCCTGGAGCACCTGGTGCGCGGCCTCGTACTCGGCGATCTGCTCGGCCGGCGCCAGCCGCGCGGCGTTGGCGAGCGACCGTAACACCGCGTCCACCGCCGGGTGTCCGCTGCCCTCACCATCCCGGATCCCGGCCTCCACCGGAACCGCCGCCACCGGAGCTCCCGGCCGGAGACCACCCGCCGGAGGCCCCGGCCGGAAACCACCCGGAGGCGGACCCGGCCGGCCCGGGTGCGGATTCGCCGCGTGGGGAAACGTCACAGCCTCAGGCCTCCGTGCTCTCGACCGGGTCCGGCTCCGGCTTCGCCTGCGTGGGCACCCGCGGAGCCCGCTTGGCCGGCGCCTTCCGCGGCGCCGCCTTCCGCCCCCGCGCGGCAGCCCCCGCAGCACTCCCCGAACCGCCACCGGAGTCCGTCCCTGCGGTCACCCCGGACGACGTCTCCGTCACCGGCGCGACGAACGAGGCCGCCGGAACCTTCCGCGGCGCCGCCTTCTTCACCGGCGCGTTCACCACCGCCGTCTCCGGCTTCACCGCGGGCGCGGCCTTCTTCACCGGCGCGTTCACCACCGCCGCCTCCGGCTTGACCACGGGCGCAGCCTTCTTCACCGGCGCGGCCTCCGGCTTCACCGCGGGCGCGGCCTTCTTCGCCGGTGCCGTCGCTGTGGTCTTGGCCGGAGCCTTCTTCGCGGGTGATCTCCTGGCCGGAGCCTTCCCGGGCACGGGAGCTGGCGCGGCGGTGTCCGCCCCGGCAGACCCGGCGACGGATTCGGTGCCCGGCGCCGCCGTCGCCTCCGCGACCGGACCGGCGGCCCTACGCGGGGCCCGCTTGACCGGCGCCGCCGCAACCTCCGCGACCGGACCGGTGGCCTTACGCGGCGCCCGTTTGGCCGGTGCCCGCTTGGCCGGCGCCGGAACGGATTCCGCCGCAGACGCCGGAGAAGAGGAAGCGGACGGCGCCGAAGCCGCAGCCGCGTTCCCGGAGACCCCACTCCCCCCGGTCCCGGCCGCCGGCATCGCGTTGGGAACCGCCTTGGCCGCCTTCTTGACCGCCGCCGGCTTGGCGGGCTCGAACTCGGCGGCCGTGGCCGGCGCCGGCTTCTCCGCCCGCGCCTCCCGCAACTGCCGTTCCAGATCGCGCACCCGGCCGGTCAGATCGGACACCTCGTCGGCGGTGGCCAGTCCCACCCGCCCGAGCGCCCGGTCCACCTCGTACCGCACGATGTTCGTCAGCGCCTCACGGTTGGCCAGCCCCGCCGACACCAGGTCCTCCACCAGGCCCTGCACCTGTGTGGCTGTGGCACCGCCCCGGTTGAGCAGGTCGCCCGCGACCTGCTGTGCTTTCTTCCGGGGGGCCTCCGTCAAGCCGAGTGCCAGGTCCAGATACGCCCGCCATGCGTCCGGCATGTCCCGCCTCCTCTCGCCGCGTCGGGTGCCACGCTACCGGGCACCTCCAGGAAACTCCTGAGGTACCGGGTGGGTGTCGTGAGGCAGGATGGCCCCATGGCCACCGTGGAAGACTGCCGACAAGCCCTGCACGACCTCGCCGCCCGGCTGGCGGCGAACGCCGAGGCGCGCGGCAAGCTGGATCTCGATCGCACTCTCGCCTGCCGGCTCACCGATCTGAAGGTGGCCTTCCACGGTCGGATCGCCGGTGGCCTGCTGCTCGACATCGCCGACGGTGACGACCCGAAGGCCAAGATCGCCCTGGTCACCACGAGCGACGAGTTGCTGGATCTGGTGGCGGGCAGGCTGGACGTCTCCCGGGTGCTGACCAGCATCCGGGCGAACCCGTTCGACCTGCTCAAGCTCCGCAAGCTCCTCTGACGACGCACCCGGTGGGTTGTGCCCGGGGATACGGGCGCGACCCACCGGGGGTTCAAAGATCAGCGATCGGCGACCGAGAGTTCCTGGAGCCCGGTGAGCACCTGCCCGGCGGAGACGGTGGCGGTGGAGAGCTGACTGGTGACCTCGGCGAGGACGGCCGCCTGTTCCTCCACCGACGAGGCGATGTCGAGCTGGAGGTCGTGGATGTCGTCGACGGCGCTCGTGGTGGCGGCGAAGGTCTGTGCCACGTCCCCGGTCTCGGCGACGATCGCGGCGATCACCTGATTCACCCGTTCCACCGACGTGGCGGTCTCCCGGGCCAGGTCCTTGACCTCGCTGGCGACCACGGCGAAACCTTTGCCGAGTTCACCGGCGCGGGCCGCCTCGATGGTGGCGTTCAGCGCGAGCAGGTTGGTCTGTTCGGCGAGCGAGGCGATGATCGCGTTGACGTCGGCGATCTCCCCGACCGACTTCTCCAGCCGCCGTACCTTGTCCCCGGCGGAGGCAGCCGCGTCCTTGCCGGTGGACGCGGTGCCGGCGGCCCGCGCGGACCGTTCGGCGATGTCGCGTACCGACTCGGTGAGCGCCGCGAGTTCCCGGTCGACGGCGGCGACGGCGGAGATGGCCGCGTGCGCTTCGGCGCTGATCCCGGCCACGTCGCCGGTGATCCGCCGGGCCCGTTCGGCGGCTTCCTCGGAGCGGGCCCGCAGTTCACCGGCGGCTCGTTCGCGGGCTTCCTCCTCGGCCCGTTCGACCTCCCGCCGGGCCTGCTCGGCCTGCTGGGAGAGCACCTCGTTCTCGTGTTCGGCCTGTTCGGCGAAGTGCCAGAACACCACTATCCCGGCCACTTCGAGGGTGACCAGCCCGGCGTGCAGGGCGACCATGCCGAGTGCCGCGCCGACCCCCATGTGATGGTCGCCGAACACCCGGTCCGGCGCGATCAGCCCGAGCACCCCGTGATGCACGACGACCACGAGGATCGCCGACACCAGCGGCGTCCACTGCTGATACAGCGCGACAAAGATCAACACGGCGTACAGATGGATGTGTGTCGACATCTCGCCGCCGGTCAGCTCGATCGCGACGAACGTACAGGCGATCAAACCGACACTGGTGTGACTGGCTTTGGTCTTCATCGACGGCAGCGCCGGAACGGCCGCCGCCCACCCCGCCAGCGCGACCGTCAGCAGCACGGTCTCCCACACCGGGCGCGGCCCGAGAAAGCCGACCACCAGGAAGACCGGAACGTGACACCAGAGCAGCCGGGTGACGATCCGGTGCCGCGCCGCCCAGGACGCCTCGGACAGCCGCGCACCCCGGGGCAACGTCAGAGAACTCACACTCTCCTGTTCGACACTTCCCCGCCCACGTTGACCCCGAAGGGCAGACCCAACCAAACCCTCCGCCGGTACGTTCCACACCTCCCCAGAAATCCAGGACCCCCCGCGTCGTCCCCGCGCGGCCGTCCCACTCCAGACCGACCCGCGACCGCCGGGCCGAATGCGGCGAAAACGGCTACCACCCCACCCCACCACCACCCACCCCAACCCACCACCGCCCCAACCCACCACCGCCCCATTACGGCTAGCCGTACCTCAGACATGTTTCGAGACACCTATTACCTGTCTGAGGTACGGCCGAGGTTGCTCAGCCGTACCTCAGACAGGTAATAGGAGCCGAGTTTGACCTCTGCGGTACGGCTAGCCGTAGTTCGTCGGGTCGGGTCCGGGTCGTCGCGCCGGTTAGCGGATATGCCAGGCTTCCAGCAGGTTCCGGGCCTCGTCCGAGGCGCCGGTGACGCCGGTGAGTGGGACACCGCTCCAGGTCACTCCGCAGAGCAGGCGTAGCGCGTCGACCGGGTCGCCGGAGCCGTCCAGTTCCGCCCGGTCTCCGGTGCGGGTCACCCGCCAGCCACCGGCCACCGGGAGAGGCGCCGGCACCCGGGTCTCGTCGGCCGGCCGGAACAGTCCGGACAGGTCGGCGGCGACGAAGGTCGGCCGCCGGTCCTCGGGCGCCGCCAGCAGATCGGCGGGCCCGCTCACTCCGGTCAGTACCAGCAGGCTGTCCACCCCGGCGTTGACCGCGCCCTGAATGTCGGTGTCCAGCCGGTCACCGACGGCCAGTGGACGCTGCGCGCCGGACAGTCTGGCCGCGGTCCGGAACAGGCCCGGCTGCGGTTTGCCGACCACCACGTCCGGTTCCCGGTCCAGGGCGGTCCGCAGTACCGCGACCAGCGAGCCGTTGCCCGGCAGCGGACCGCGCGGGCTGGGCAGGGTGCGGTCGGTGTTGGTGGCGTACCAGGTCGCCCCGGCCCGCACCGCCAGCACCGCCTCGGCCAGGATCTTCCAGCCGACCTCCGGCCCGTACCCCTGAACCACCGCGGCCGGATCGTCCTCCAGCGTCTCCACCGGGATCAGCCCGGCGTCACGCACTTCGGCCCGCAACGCCTCCGAGCCGACCACCAGTACTTTCGCACCGGCGGGCAGTCGTTCGGCGAGTACTGCCGCGGAGGCGCCGGCCGAGGTCAGGACCTCGGCCGGCTCCGCGTTCACACCCATGCCGGTCAGCAGCGCGGCCACCTCGGCGGACCGCCGGGACGCGTTGTTGGTAGCGAACGCCACAGTCGTGGCGTCCGCCCGCAGTCTCTCGACCGCCTCCACCGCGCCCGGGATCGGCTCGTCGATCAGGATGACGACGCCGTCCAGGTCGAAGATGACCAGGTCGTAGCCGCCGGCCAGGTGATCGCTCACGCCTTCGGCTTCTCCTCGGCGTCGGCCCGGCCGACGAACTCGTCACCCTCGGCCTTCTCCTCGGCCTTGGCCTCCGGCTCTCCGGCCTTCTCCGACGGCGCGACGGTGTCGTCCGCCGAATCACCGGTGGTCGCCACCGGCTCACCCGCGACCGGCGCGGCGGCGTCCGCCACGTCCGGCTTGTCGTCAGCCGCGGCGGCCGGCGTGCCGGTGCCCTCAGCGAACGTCTCCGGGGCGACAGCGGCCGCGTCCGCGTCCGTGGCGAGCCCGTCGGTGTTCACGTCGGTCGTCGCGACCGCGGTGATCTCGTCCCGGGCGTCCTCGTCCTGGTCCTCGAGGTCGTCGTCTTCGAGCCCGTCGTCCTCGAGGTCGTCGCCGTCCTGGTCGTCGTCCTCGTCGGCGTCGTTCTCGGCGGTCTCCCGCTCATGGTCCGAGGCCGAGTCGGAGTCGTCCTCGGCCGACGGGTCACGGTCGGTGTCGGTGTCCTCGTCCTCGTCGTGCTCGTCACCCTCGATGGTGACGCCATCGAGTTCGAGCAGACGCTCGGCCGCGTCGGTGACCTGCTCCTCGTCGACCGCGGCGGCACGGGAGAACCACTCGCGGGCCTCGTCACGACGGCTCGCGGCCAGCAGTGCGTCGGCGTACGCGTACCGCAGGCGCGGCGCCCACTCCGCGCTGTCGTTGCCGGTCAGGTCGCCGACCTGGAGCATCGCCACCGCGGCGTCGTGCTGTCCCAGGTCGCCCCGGGCTCCGGCGGCGACGATCAGCAGTTCGATCGCGGTCGCCTTCTCCAGCTTCGCCACGTCGGCGCCCCGGTACAGGTCGATCGCCCGCTCGGGACGGCCCAGCGCCCGCTCGCAGTCGGCCAGCTCGGCCAGGTGCGTCTGCCGACCGGTCATCCGGTGGTAGGTGCGCAGCTCAGCGATGGCGGTCGTCCAGTCCCCGGCCGCGTAGGCGGCCAGACCGACGGCCTCCCGCACCACAGCGATCCGCGAGGCGAGCCGCCGCGCCGCGACCGCGTGCTGCAGAGCCAGCTCGGAGTCCTCGTCGATGATCGTGCCGGCCGCCACCAGGTGCCGCGCGACCTTGTCCGCGACATCCCGGGCCAGGCTCAGCAGCTCGGCACGGACCTCCTGGTCGAGGTCGTCGGCGGTGATGTCCTCGGGGATCTCCGGAGCGACGAACGAGACCTGCCCGTTGTCCTGCTCCTCCTGCGGCCGGCGGTCCGAGTCCCCCCGGAAGCCGCCCCGATCCCGGTCTCCCCGGAACCCACCACGGTCGTCGTTACGGAATCCGCCCCGGTCGCCACCCTGGTAGCCGCCACGGTCGCGGTCGCCACCACGGAATCCGCCACGGTCGCCACCGCCCTGGTAGCCGCCGCGATCTCCACCGCGGTCCCGGTCACCGCCGCGGAAACCACCACGGTCGCCGCCACCCTGGTAGCCGCCACGGTCGCGGTCGCCACCACGGAATCCACCGCGGTCGCCGCCACCCTGGTAGCCGGGCCGGTCACCACTCGGACGACGGTCGCCGCCCTGGTAACCCGGACGATCTCCGCCCGGACGGTCACTCCGCGGGCGGTCGCCGAAGGACCGGTCCCGGTCGCCACGGAAGCCACCACCCTGCGGACGGTCACCCCCACGGAAACCACCCCGGTCGCCGCCGCCCTGGTAGCCGCCACGGTCGC